>CAMMFF010000003.1:0-107489 GCA_946496065.1 uncultured Clostridia bacterium | reverse complement strand
GCACTGGTGAGTTGTTGCTGTCATAGTAATACCTAACAGACACTGTTCCACCTGTTGCAGAATTGCTATACGAAGAACCATTTGTTGATGTCTTGATTTGAACCTTAATTGTTGATGTCTTTGGCGTCCAGTCTGCATACAAGGTGTCACTTGCATTTGTTGAGTAACTTCCACCTGAATTGTAATGTGTCCCTGTTCCAGTTGTATTCGTATTCCATCCATTGTAAGTATAACTTGTCTTTGTCAAATTGTTTGTCCCAAGAGTTACACTTGTTCCGTGTATCTTGTATGTCGTTGACGGCAACGTTCCAGTTCCACCGTTTTTATTGTATGTTATTGTATATCGCTGTTTGACATATATGCTCAATGTGTCATTTGAGTCAGGTTTCCATGTGTATGTATATGAATCACTTGATGTTGTGTATAGTTTGGTATATGTGCTTGTTGTTGGGTTGCTCCCTGTCCTTAGATAATAATCATATGTCGCACTGTTGGACAATTTCAATACAACACTATACGAACTTGTTGAATATGTATGCTTAACCGTTGCACTACCACCCGAAGCAATACTACTGCTTGAAACAGTGCAACTCGATGCTGTTATGTTTAAATTTGTCGTATTACTTTGCCGTGTCGTCCCTCCATAATACCGAATTGTCAATGTGTATGTGTTAATCTCTGCCCAAGCATAGAATGTGTTTGATGTCCCAACTGTAAAAGAATAAGTGGCACTTGTGCTTACTGCTGTTCCTGAACTACTATTCGTTTTTGTCCATCTGTTGAATGTGTAATTAGATTGAACTGTCACTGCAATTGTGTACGATGTGCCATATGTCACTGTCACTTCCTTATATCTTCCTGTGCTGTTTGAATACCACGATGTTGCTGGTGCTGTTATGTCTGATATTCCTGTCATTGCATATACCCTAATTGAATATGCGTTTAAAATAAATAATGCTCCAACATAATCTGGATATCTATCTGTCGTATTGCCATAAAAAGTTTCTGTATATGTTGTCCCTGTTGTGGCTCGATACCAATATTCTTCTCCGCCATCTGCACCATCTGGGTTATAATTTCCAGACCACCATCCAGCAAAAACATGTCCAGTTGGAACATTTGTAACACTAAAAGTAACAGTGATACTAGTTTCATATCCCATAACTCTATATGCTCCTGAGAATGATTGATTACTGATCGTTGTTACACCATAATTCGATGTAACATAATTCGCTACAACAGTTCCTGCACTTTTGTCATTTTCATAAAAATATAGTGTTCCACCACCAGTTGACGAATAATATGTATCTGGTGATTGATCAGTTGTCGTTTCTGCCCCATAAAAATGAAAGAAATAATTTTCTCTATTTTGAATAAAAAGTGCCCCAACAAAGTTTTCATATCTAGTTGATATTGAGCCAGAATAACTTCTCGTATAAGTGGTTGATGTTGAAACTCTGCTCCAATTCTCTTCCCCACCATCTGCACCATCTGGATTATAATCGCCAGCCCACCATCCAGCAAAAGTGTATCCAGTTGTTATACTTGTTACCTTAAAGGTTATGGAAATAGTGCTACTTGTGGTTCTCGTAACTCTATAATAATTCCCAGAAAAAGATTGATTGCTGATTGTTGTTCCGCTGTATGTCATTGTGACTGTGCCAGGCGTCTTGTCATTAGCATAAAAATATTGTGTTCCTCCACCAGTTGACGAATAATATGTGTCTGGCGTCTGATCAGTTGTTGTTTCTGCACCAAAAAAATGCAAATAATAATATGTTGCATCATTATCCATATCGTCTGAGGATTCATCATCAAAATTTATTCCTTCGCCTTCATCGACGTCTTCTGTTTCTTCGTTTTCATTTTGCGGAGGCGCAAAATCCCCCCCCCGCCATTTTCAGTTTGAGAAGAAGAACAGCCAGACAATAAAACCACTCCACCTGTCGTGAGAGAAAAACCTAAAATAACAAATAAAAATGCAAAAAGTATTTTCTTCATATGTTTATTATAACAAAAAATTAATATTTTTCAAACATTTTATATAATTTTTAAAAAAAGAGATTATAACATATAATCTCCCATTAAATGATATCTTTGTTTCTCTCTTGATTTTGCGGTTGCATGTTTGCGACATTTGAAATGATGGCAATTCTCTGACAAGAAACCTCATAAGCAGTTTTCTTTTCCACTTCGTCATTTGGAAGTGTTTTTGTGTATTCCCTAGACTGAATTCTTCCAACAAGTTCAACCTTGCAGCCTATGCTTTGACTTGCCATAAATCTAGCATTGAGTCCCCACATAATGCAAGGAACATAATCTGACTTATGAAAGTTTGGACGATTAACTGCCAAAAGAACGTCACAAATTTCTCTGTCAAAAGGAGTCTTTCTGTAAGTAGGTTCTTTGCAGACATACCCCACCAACTTAACTTCGTTGACATAAAGATTTCCTTGCTGTTGTTCTGCACTCAAAACACATAAATCTTTTGCAAACAGATGCAAAATCAATCTGCTTCTTTCGTCCTGCAATTTATTGTAGCTTCGATATTCTCCAGTTGCTTTAACAAAGTCACCGACATGCAAGTTTTGCCCTAAAATAGCTCTCTCTGAAATGGTGACAGGAATGATATCCTTAACCTTTGAAAGTCTTTCAACTTCCACTTTGAATTCGTAAAAATATTCCCCTTCAACTTGATGCGATTTTTTTGGTTCTTCACAAATTCGACCAGAAATTTGTGCAAAATTTGTTACTCCTTCTTTTAATCTATCGTAATCCATATTTCCCTCCCTAATTTTTGTGTTGAACTCCATTTCTGTCTATGGTGTAGTCGTCTTGATAAATCAATTCTGAAATGCTTGTGACTTTGTAACCTTGAATTTTAAGTTTGTTCAAAATCAATCTCAATCCATCTAAAACATTATCAGAGTTGTTATGCATCAAAATGATTGAACCGTTCTTTACTCTGCCCAAAACTCTGTTTGCAATTTCTGAAGCAGAAAGTCCTTTCCAATCAAGACTGTCAACGTCCCACTGAATTGTCTTCAAATTCAAACTTTCAGCGGTATCCAAAAGATCATTGTTATACGAGCCAAAAGGTGCTCTAAAAAGCGAAACATCTTTACCGGTGACAGCTTTGATTTTTGAGATTGATGTTTCCAACTCACTTTTCATGGTGGCTTTGTCAAGCTTCACCATGTCAGGATGCGTGTTGGAGTGTGTTCCAATCTCTAAGCCTGCATCATCAATTGCTTTAACCATGTCTGTGTAATCGTCAACCCAAAAGCCCACAAGAAAGAAAGTTGCAGTGCAGTCAAATTCTTCAAGGATATCAATGATTCCCTGCGTTTTGTCAGCACCCCATGCAGCATCGAAAGAAATGGCAACCTGCTTTTCTTCTGTTTCAACGTTGTAAATTGGAACTTTTCGAGTGGAGTAACCAAAATAAACTTGAGCTGAAGTTGTCCCATTGATAGAAAGTGACAACAACACAGCGACCAAAACCATAGCAACAAAAATTTTCAATGTTCTTGATTTGATAACATAGAAATGCATTATACAAACCTCGCTTTTATTTTATACCTATTCAAGATTCCTGGCAATGCTTATTTTGTTTCAAATAAACAAATATTGTCCTGAAATGTCGAATTTGACAAATACATAATATTTATATAGATTTTTCTTCGCCATTAGAACAAAAGACAATAAAAAAGACCGATTTCTCGGTCTTTCATTTTTAATATATTTTCCTTATAACTATGCCCAATAGAACACCTTCAATGTAGTCTTCCCATTTACAGTAATCCAAATATCTGAATCTAGGTCTACATTCTCACCAGGGAAAATGATACCATTAACTGCACTTAAACTGCCATTCTCGCTAGAAATATTCCCTATTAATCTAATTTTTTTGCTCTCAGGAACCGAATAATAGCAATCATAAGCAACATTTCTTTTCCCGCCATAGATAAAAATACTTGTATTAATCCCATAATCGTCAAAGTAAGGTCGTACTAATTCTCCATCTTCATAACAACTTGATGAATAATGTGCACTCGTCCAAAGGTCATCTGAAACTGTAGTGGCTACATAAACTTTCTTATCCACAAGATTTTTATCTTTATTAAGATAGACTTGATATGAATCACTTCCCACTATCACTTTTTGAGTTTCATATTGGACCAAAAGACTATACATATGGGTGTTAGAAAAACATTGATTCAGTGTGCAATCTTCTGCATATCCAACAATGCCACTAACATAAAATGCTCCTCTTATAAAACCATTATTAATTGAACAAGCAAAGAATGTGCAATCTTCTGCATATCCAACAATACCACTACAAGCAATTTGTTCTTCAAACTCTTCCAATTCAACATTTGTTGTTAAATATAATCTTGTTTGATTGCCATAGATATCATAATAAGAAAATTCTGAGTACGTATCTAATGAAAGACTTGTGCTACTATATACATCATTTATTGAATATACTTCACACTCGTAACTATTCAAACTTTCAAGTGTGGAATTTTTTGCATAACCAACAATGCCACCTATATACGAATAACCAGTCACTTCTCCATCCATCAAGGTCAGATTCTTAATCACAGCCCCATCAACATAACCAAACAAACCACGATATGACAAATTATATTTATATTTTTCTTCAGTAGTTCCATCCTTGTTAAGAATAACAGAATCTATTTTGAGATTTTTGATAGTGTAGTTTTTGCCGTTATAAATTCCTTTAAATGGTGTTTCAGATGAACCAATAGGATTAAAGACAACTCCTGACATATTGATATCAGCAGTCTGGTTGAAGGTAACACCCTCAAATGTGTTTCCTTTTGCCACTTGCTCACTCAACCAAACCAAATCGTCTGCAGAACTTACAGAATAAACCTTTCTATTCACATTTTCAGTATAATCGCCACTGACAGTATCATATGTAGTGTATGCAGCAGTTAATTTCAAGTCACCAGATGTCCAAAAAAGACTATTGTTAATGTATGTATATTCAGTATCTAACGACAACAAATTTTCATCTAAATACCAACCTACAAAATCATAACCATAAGGCACATCTGCAACAAGTGTGACAGGTGCATGATAACTTATCCATTGCCCATTGCTTGAAAATGCTCCATTCGTTCCACCATTTTCTTGAGTTGTTAATGTTATCTTCATAGAATTATCAGAAGCAATCTCATCATCAATCTCAATTTCTCCATTTACTTTATAGGACTGCAAATCACTATAAACATAAACATCTAAGGTTCTTGAATCTAATTTACTTGGGTCTCTTTCTCTAAAATAATTTATGTATGTTTTTAACATCTCTGAGAAATTACTTTTTAAATTAAACTCTTGCGACAGCGAACCAGAACTACTATTTATAAAAGAGTATTTACCGCGCGAATATCCATAATTTTCAGCACCATAATCTGTTATTACTGAAACTTCTGTTGTTTTTGTGTCATCACTTGTAACTTTGAATCCCTTAATCAATGATGTCTCGTCAAAATTTTCAAAGATTCCATCGCTATATTCTGGCATTTTTTCACCAAAATATCTGTGATAATCTGTCGAACTGATATCACCAAAAACAAGATTTTGGAAATTTTCTGAAGAGACCTCTGTATATAAATCAGTGTCCTTATACGACGTAATCATATTGTGCAATTGAATATTATAATCAATCGCTTTTCTTTCAATATAAATTGTGAAATCAAGTTTATTAAGAGCATCATTCAGTTTACTAAGACCATTAATCAAATCATCCGAAGACAATTCAACATTTGTGACATACCCCGTTGTGTCGGATTTAATAAGATACTTAGAGTTTGGAGTCGCCGAAGGTGCCGAATTAGTTGTGTCTATGAGATAGAAATAATATTCATAGCCATATTCCAAATTATAAATGAAATTATTATAATCATCCCCCGCTTCTCCACGGCTTATATCTTCGTGATAAAACGTCAAATTCCTAAGCATTTGATAATTATTTGAGATATCCTTCATACTGATATTTTCTACTGGTTGATTAAAATCCCAGTTAGAAACGATATTATATTCATAAACTATCGGTACAAAATAAACTTCATAATTAAAGAAATCATATGAAATAGAAGATGTTGTATATGATCCCGTTGAACCTGTAGGATCTTCTATAGATTCGGTTTGACTGAAATTACTTGTGATTATGGTATTATTGCCTAATTCGCTAACTCTATCAATTTTCTTTACAGCATAACCAACCTTTGGAACTGTAGTTAATGATATATCATCATGGTAATATGCTTTTTTTGATGCATAAGCTTGAGAACTTGTGTCATAATTTACAGTCCCCTTTCCCCCATTGTTTGAGGCAATAATGTCAGTATTGAGAGTTGAATTATAGGATTTATAAACATAGTTTGAAACATCTATTTCTTGAGCTATACTATCAAGTGTAAATCTTAAATACAAATAACTCGTATCTATAAGTGAATTATTTCTAAATACAACATATACCTTATTATTTGAACCATTTGAGCCATAAATAGTGTTATATGAATAAGATCTTTCATACTCAGATGAATCACTATATCTAATTTCAAACTTTGAGAAGCTCCAATGTGCAGGTCTATACTCAAGCCAAAGCAAATTTTCAGCTCTGTATGAAACAGTGTAATCAGCACCATTCAAATAAGGAAATGCTGTATATTCGTTTGTAATGGTTTTTGCTTCCATTTTATTAGTTGTAGAATTCCAAACATTATAATAAATATATCCTACTTCAGGTGAATAACTTTGATTATTTTCATCGCCCGGTTTGCTCCATTGCAAAACTACTCTGGAATATGTTGAAACTGAGCCCTTCGGTACAATTATATTTTGATTTGAATTTGTTGACATACCTTTGGCTGTTCTTTCAGTTGATGAGTAATAATAATATACAAGTGGAGACATATACCAATTTGAACTGACAGTTGTAGAAACAGAAAATTTAATTGAACTGTACCCAGCATACGATGCTGTTGTCCAATTATTGCCCGTAAGAAATGAAAGACCTAAAATGGTTGAATAAGCTTTTCTTGTCCCACTTGAGCTTGAACCATAACCAGATGTATAATTGGTTCTGCCATAACAATTGTAAACTTTGTTTTCACCATTTATAAAGCCAACAATTTGTCCATAATTTGAACTGCCTGTAACACTACTATAATTAATACAGTTTGAAATAAAAACATTTGTTTTGGCATCTTCGTGTCCAACATCAAAAAACCAGCTACCTTTTTTATATTCTTTTCCTATTTGACCAGCAATCCCACCAACTGAATTGCTGTTTGAACTTCCCGAAATGACACCATGATTTATGCAAGCAGTGATAAGTCCGTTGTCTAAAATCCAGCCAGCAATTCCACCAATGTTTCTAATACTTTTCGATGCCCTTACATTGATGTCGCCATAATTGGCAGAATTATAAATATAAGAGCCATTTACACTACTACAACCCAAAATTCCACCATATCCACTATCTGTACAGTTATCAGAGTTTAAAGTTAAGTTCAAATCTCCAAAGTTTGAACAACTATACATCTCAATTGCATTACTTTGGTTTACTGCCACTACACCACCAACAAAGGTATTATAGACATTTGTTACCTCAATATCTCCATAATTGGTACATTCATAAACTTTATACCTAGAACCAGACATATTTAAAAGGTTTGCAACAATTCCTCCGACAGTATTTATCAAGGAACCAGGACCAACATCATAGGTTAATGTCCCACTAAAAACATTTTTATAACACCACATATTACCTTTTGTTGATCTAACAAGACTAACAATTCCAGCAAAACCTACACCTGTATTTGCAATTTGTCCTGAACTTCTTGCCTCAAGATAAATATCTGCCGAACAATCACATCTGTAAATATCGTAAGAAACAGCTCCCGCAATTCCTCCTACACCAAATTCATTAAACTTGGCAGTGCCATAGAAATAAGCGCTAATACTTGCAGAATTTGAGCAATAAGAAACTGCCGCACCGCCTATTGTTGTACCAATAACTCCACCAATCATCATGGAATATGAAGCAGTTGCACCATCTCCAGAATATTGAGTATAAGAAATCCTTACACCCTCATTTTTAACATTAGAGATTGAACCCCCTGAAAGCAATCCAACAACTGCTCCAACATGCGTCCATAATGACTTGTTACTATTACCCGAACTATATATACTTATTCTCCCATTATCAAGATTAAAGTTCTTTATTCTTGCACCAACCGTCAATCCAAAAAATCCAATAGCTGCACAATTTCTAAATGTAAAGTTTACAGTTTCATCCCCATAATCGTATGTATGTCCACTGACATAATCGCTTATAATTCCATCTGCCCCCGACACGTTGATTGTCATTCCTGAAATTGTATAACCATTTCCATCAAAACTTCCTGCAAAATAATAAGGGTGCCAAGTGGTGCTTGAAAAAATCCACCAACCACTTGTTGTTGAATAAGCACTTGATCCAATCGGTGTCCAATAATGTGCAGATAAATCAATATTGGCCGTTAATTCCACATATGCATCTTGATATAACAATCCTGAATCAGAATTTTTATAATTATTATTTACCATATATGCAAAATTTGCAAGCGTTTGTGCAGAATTTATTCTATAAGGATCGCTATATGTCCCACTTCCTGATGGTCTTGTGGTTTTAGCATAATCCATCCAATAACCACTTGCAGTTGCTTTAATCTCTTCATCTTCTTCATTCTCTTTTTCAATAGATTGTTCTTGTAATGAATGAACTGTTGTGTCAATGATAAAAACACTGCCACATGCCAGTCCTAAAGACATAAACACAGCGAACAGCCCAAAGAGAATTTTCTTCATATTTATATTATAAACAAAAAACGACAAAACACAAAGCATTTTGACAAATTTTTCATATTATTTCAAGACAGCACTAACTTGCTTGCAAGAGTGAGTGCGACACAGAAAAATCACAAACAAAAAACAAAGTTTTTAACCAATAAATGGTTTTTTCGTAAGAAAATTTTGTTCGCGATATAAACAAAAAAACGACAAAACTCAAAGTTTTTTAAAAATTTCATAAAAGAAAAATTGGACCCAAAAAGTCCAATTTCTAATCTACAAAATCATATACTCCTAAAAATTTCTTCTTTATTTCTTCTTGTCCAGCACTTAATCTATCAGTTGAAACTTTGAATTTCTTGCTCTCTAATAATGTAAACTTCAAACCATGATCAACAACCGCTTTTGATTTTGTGCCAACATATGCGACAAATTTTCCATTTTGAGCAAAATTGATGTATTTTACACCCTTTCTATATCTTGCAGAAATTGGAATTTGCAGAGCATTTAACCGTTTAACATAACCATTATTTGTCACAATCAAATAGTCATCACTCAAGTTTTGTCCAGCGAAAACAACAAAATCTTTGTCCTCAAGGTTAATACCCTTCACTCCACCAGAAACCCGGCCTTGCAATGGCACTTCATTCTTCTCAAAGTTGACACAATAACCATTTTTGCTGAGCATAACAAATGTCTTTCCCTTGATTTCGTGTTCAACATTCAAAAGTTTGTCATCATCAGAAATTTTCATCACTTGGTAATAAGTTTTTGAAACAACCAAATCTTTCTCTGAACTGCGTTTAACCATTCCTTTCTGTGAAAAGAATACGACTTCCCAATCACCCTCAACCTTCAAAACAGCTACCGGTGTTTCCATGATGTCAATTGACTTGTCAAGTTGTTTAAGTGGAATTCCTTTTTCTCTCCACTTACACTCTGGCAATTTGTCAACCACTGCTTTGACACAATTTCCTCTGTCTGTGAAAATGAGCACAGTGTCTGTCGCTTTAACTTCCAAAAGACTTGTGTGAATATCAAACAAAGTGGAAGTGTCTGAAAGCGTTTTCAAAGATTTTGAATAGTTCTTCATGCTAACTTTCTTCAATGTTTTTCCAGCAGAAAGAGCAATCAAATAATCTTTTGTGTCTTCCATTTCTTCAATTTTTGTAAGTTTAATTTCTTCACTTTTAATCTCATGAGAACGTCTTGGAGAATTAAATTTTTTCTTAATTTCCAAAATTTCTTTCTTAACAACTTCAAGTTGCAATTTTTTGGAATTCAAAATCGCTTCCAACTCTTTGATTTTTGCCTTTAGTTCTGCAAGTTCTGCTTGAAGTTTTGTAACTTCCAAATTAACCAAACGAGCAAGCCTCATATCCAGAATCGCTTGTGCCTGTTTCTCTGAAAGAGCAAACTTTGCACGCAATCTCTGTTTTGCTTCACTGACATTTGCAGAAGTCTTGATTATTTTAATAACCGCATCAATGTTTTTGATTGCAATCAAAAGTCCTTCAACAATGTGAGCCCTATCTTTTGCAACATTAAGGTCAAACTTTGTTCTTCTGACAATCACATCTCTCTGGAAAGCGGTGTAGTATGAAATGATGTCCAAAAGCCCCATAAGCTTTGGTTTTCCGCCAGCAATTGCAACCATATTGATGCCATAAGAAATCTGCATATTGGTAGATTGAAACAGAAATCCCAAAATTTTCTTTGCATTTGCCTCTTTCTTCAATCGAATGACGGCACGCATACCATTCCTGTCACTTTCATCACGAATTTCACTGATAACTGACAATTTGTCTTTGTTTTTGTCCTTAAGTTCGGCAATCTTCTGAAGCAATTGTGCTTTGTTGACTTGATATGGAAGTTCTGTGATAACCAAACTCTGTTTATCACCATTTTGTTCAATTCCAACCTTTGCACGAAGAATGATTTTCCCTTTGCCAGTTTCGTATGCACTCTTAAGTCCATCTCCATAAATCAATTCTCCTCCAGTAGGAAAATCTGGTCCCTTGATTATTTTCATCATTTGGTCAAGAGTGATATTTGGATTCTCAATATATGCAACAACACCATCAATAACCTCCCCCAAGTTGTGAGGAGGAATGTTTGTTGCCACACCAACAGCAATTCCAGTTGCACCATTGACCAAAAGGTTTGGGAATCTTCCTGGCAAAACATCTGGTTCCTTCAATGTGTCGTCAAAGTTCAACCCCCAACGCACTGTATCCTTTTCCAAATCTCTCAAAAGTTCCATAGCAAGTGGAGTCATTCTTGCTTCTGTGTAACGCATAGCCGCAGCACTATCACCGTCAACCGAACCAAAGTTTCCATGTCCGTCAACAAGTGGAGCTCTAAGCACAAAATCTTGCGACATACGAACCATCGCATCATAAACAGAAATGTCACCATGAGGGTGATATTTACCCATACAATCACCGACAATTCTTGCCGATTTTCTGTATGGTTTGTCTGGAGTAAGTCCAAGTTCAAGCATAGAATACAAAATTCTTCTTTGAACAGGCTTCAAACCATCTTCAACTCTTGGTAACGCTCTGTCCATAACAACGTGCTCTGTATAAGGAATCATAGAATCATGCAAAACTTCTTCCAAAGGTTTAAACAGAATTCCGTTGCCACCATAAATCCCGCCGTTACCATTGGAACCACCGCTTCCACCATGACCGCCTTGATTATTTTCAACTCTATCTTCACCAACTACATCTGACATTTCTTCGTCATTTGATTCATGAGCAGCTTCAACATAGGCGTCATCAACAGTTTGAACATTCATTTCATCTTTAGACGATGATTTGATTGTTGTTTTTCTCTCTTTTTTCTCTGTCTTTGTTTTTTCTATCAAATTTTCTTTTTCTTTCACAACATTTTCCTTTTTCTCTGATTGAGGATTGGAGGACATCGACCAAAAATCTAACTGTCCTTCCAAAGTCACAGGCTTTTCTTCCTGCTTCTCTTCTTCTTTTTGAGCAGTCAAAAGTTCATCATAACAAATTTGACCTTCAATAGGTTCAATTACAACAGGTTTAAATTCTTCTTCAGTTCTGTGCTTATTATCCACTTTAAAACCTCAACTTTTCAAATTATTTCATATCATAATTCCCACAAAAACACAAAATTAAATCAATTTGCATTAACATTTTTATAGTCTCTCATGAATGTGTCTTCTCTGTCAAAATTTGCGTGTTCACTGATGTATTGTTTTCTCTCTTCAATCGCATCGCCCATGAGAGTTGTAATCATTTTTTCCGCCTCGGCAGCATCTTCAATCGTGACTTGAATCAGTGTTCTGTTTGCTGGGTCCATGGTTGTCTCCCAAAGTTGTTCAGGGTTCATTTCCCCAAGACCTTTATATCTCTGAATCATATAGCCTTTTCCAGCGCTCTTAACAGCATCAGCAAGTTCAGCATCAGAATAGACATATTTTTCATAATCTTTTTTATACACCTTATAAAGCGGTGGAAGACCAATGAAAACATGCCCATCAGTAATCAGTGGTTTCATATAACGATAGAAGAAAGTAAGCAAAATTGCTCTGATGTGTGCACCATCTTGGTCAGCATCGGAAAGAATGATGACTTTGTTATATCTCAATGATGACAAATCAAAATCTTCTCCAAAACCTGTGTCCAAAGCAGAAATGATTGTTCTGATTTCTTCATTTGCCAAAACTTGGTCAACTCTCTTCTTTTCTGCATTCAAAGGCTTTCCACGAAGTGGCAGAATTGCCTGAAATCTTCTGTCACGTCCCTGTTTTGCAGAACCACCCGCACTATCTCCTTCGACAATGAAAAGTTCGCTCTTGCTTCTGTCTCTTGATGTGGAAGAAGCAAGTTTTCCAACCAAATTGAAATTCTCAGCATTGTTCTTCGCTCTTGTGAGTTCCTTTGCTTTCTTTGCAGCAAGTCTAACTTTTGCCGCTTGTTTTGCTTTGTTGACAATGATTTCGGCATAAGTAAAATTCTTTTTATCAGCAAGCAACTTTGAAAGTTCTTGCAAAGACAAATTTTCAACTTCAGTTCTTGCTTCAGGATTTCCAAGTTTCGTTTTTGTCTGTCCTTCAAACTGAACATTATTCATTTTGACATTAATAACGGTAACCAACCCTTCTCTGAAGTCCTCGCCAAGCAAGTTTGGTTCTTTGTCTTTAAGCATATTGTTTGCTCTAGCAAAATCATTGAAAGCCTTAGTGAAAGCACTCTTGAAACCAACTTCATGCATACCGCCTTCAGTTGTTGGAATGTTGTTGACATATGAAAATGTGTTTTCTGTGTAAGAATCAGTTGAAATGAAACTTACTTCCAAATCCACAATCTTGCTTTCTGCATAGAAATATATTGGATTTTTAAAAAGTGCATTCTTTCCTTCCACCAAATATGAAACAAAGTCTTTGATTCCGCCTTCAAAATGAAATTCACAATTCTCGTTGGTTTCTTCGTCATTGACAATAATTCTCAAGCCTTTGTTCAAAAATGCAAGTTCTCTTGCTCTTCTTGAAATAAGTTCAAAATTGAATGTTTGTTTTCCAAAAACTCTGTCATCTGGCAAAAATGTCACACAAGTTCCAGTTGTGTTGCTTGTCCCGATTTCTTTTAATGGTGCAACAGGAACACCGCTATGTATTTTTCCTTTTTCATCTTCGTATGAATGGAACTCAACAAAATATTTCTTTCCGCCTTTATTTACCGTGACTTTGCACCAACGAGAAAGAGCATTGGTGACTGACGCACCAACACCATGAAGACCACCAGAAAATTTGTAGTTTTCGTTGTTGAATTTTCCGCCGGCATGCAAGGTTGTGTAAACAACTTCAACACCACTTTTGTGAAGAGTTGGATGCATATCAACAGGGATACCACGACCATTATCTTCAACAGTGGCACTCCCATCTTTGTTTATTGTGATTTTGATTGTGTCGCCATAACCATTTGAAATTTCATCAATAGCGTTGTCAACAATTTCCCACAAAATATGATGAAATCCCCTTGAACTTGTTGTTCCGATATACATACCAGGACGAAGTCTAACCGCATCAAGTCCATCGAGAACGACAATATCTTTTGATTCATATTTTTTCTCAGCCATAAACACTCCAAACTATGATTTTCTTTTAATATTTTACCACAAAAACTAAAATTATTAAAACAAAAAGTGAATATTTGCACAAGAAATTTCACCAAAAACACGATTTCGGTTGCTGTATTTTCAAAATTTTGGTGTATATTTATGCATAATTATACATGTTTATTCTTTATCACATTCCAAAATGATAATGAATATAATTTTTTATTACTCCAAACAATATAAATAAAAAAAGGAGAAAAAATGAAAAAAATTGTTTTGACTGGTGGTGGGACGGCAGGACATGTCTACCCCGCCCTTGCTGTTGCAGAAAGATTGACTGATTTTGAATTGCATTACATTGGAAGCAACGGAATGGAGAAAGAAATTTTGAAAAACTATCCAGACATCAAATATCACGAAATTCCAACGGTGAAATTGGAAAGAAAACTTACTTTCAAAAATCTCTTAATCCCTTTCAAACTTGCAAAATCTGTAAAACAGTCAAAAAAGATTCTGAAAGAAATTTCCCCAGACATAATTTTTTCAAAGGGTGGTTTTGTTGCCGTCCCTGTTGCCATGGCGGGCAAAAAATTGAACATTCCAATAATAAGTCATGAAAGCGATTTGTCTTTCGGTCTTGCAAACAAAATCATTTTGCATTTTTGCACAGTCATGTGCACAACTTTTGAACCAACTGGAGAAAAAAACAAAAAATGTGTTCACACTGGTCAACCAATAAGAAGAAAAATATTTCATGGGAAAACAATTCCTTTGAATTTCAACAACTCAAATCCAACAATATTAGTCCTTGGTGGAAGTTTGGGTGCACAGTTTTTAAATGAAATAATTATCAAAAATTTGGATGCGCTAACCAAAAAATTTAACATCATCCATATTGCAGGAAAGAAAAATTATAAAGACATTAAGCATGAAAATTACAAAATTGTTCCTTATGCTGACAACATTGAAGATTACTACACAACTGCCGACATTGTCATTTCCAGAGCAGGAAGTGGTGTCATAAACGAACTTTTAGCCCTAGAAAAACCTATGTTGTTAATTCCGCTGTCAAAAAAATGTTCAAGAGGTGATCAAATTGAAAATGCCAAACTTTTTCAAAACCTTGGATATTGTGAAATGCTTGAAGAAGAAGAATATAATTATGAAATATTTATCAATAAATTAGAAAAAATAATAAAAAATAAAGAAAAAATACAAAAAAATATGAAAAAAACTGCAAAAAATAATGCAGTTGACAATATTTGTGATTTAATTAAAAAATATATTAAAAATTAATTATTAATTTATTTTAATTTTTTAATATTATTAAAATTAAATTAATTTTTCCATATTAGGCAAACCATATCCTTCCAAATACATTTCAAAACCCAAAGGTTGACAAGTTCTTATCAAAATGTTTTTAATTTGTTCTGGTTTCAAATTTTTGTCTTTTTCCAGAAGCAAACAACAAAGACCTGCAATCATTGGAGTTGCGACAGAAGTTCCACTCAAAAGAGTGTATGGATTTTTAATTCCGCATGAAATGATATCCACACTTGGTGCAACCACATCTGGTTTTATGTTTCGAAAAGCAGGTCCACGTGATGAAAAATCTGCAATTTCAAAATATTTTCGATTGAAATTTGCATCATCATATCTGTTGTCGTCAATTCCCCCAACAGTGATAATTTTTGAACTTATGCCCGGAGATTTGATAGTCTGATATTCAGGTCCACTGTTTCCTGCCGCCGCAACCACAACCACTCCATCTTTCCATAGAGCATCGGCCCCAAGCATGATAGGGTCATTGTGTCCAAGCGGTTCACTTCCAAAACTCATGCAAACAACTTTGATGTCGTATTTTTGATGATTGTCATAAACCCATTCCATAGCATCAAGAATTTTGTTCGCACTGGCCTCACCCTTATCATTTAAAGCTTTGAGTGCAAAGATTTTGGATTTTGGAGCAATTCCGGAATATTTAAATTTTGACAAAGCTCCACAGCCGGAACACACCCCACAAACAAAAGTTCCGTGTCCATTGTCATCATACATATTTTTCTTGTTTGAAATGAAGTCCTTAAAAAGTTCCACTCGATTTCGCCCAATCATGAAATCACAATGTGGAGCAAGCCCAGTGTCAATGAAAGCAACTCCCACCCCTTCTCCATAGAAAGGCAATTCTTGTGCCCCAAGAATTTGTTTTGAAACATACATCATGCAATTTGCCACTGCAAGCGAAGAAATGAATTTCACAGAATCAGAAGTTGACAGCGAAAAAATTTCCTTTTGAGACGCTTTGCAATAGAAAGAATTTATGAATAAATATTCATCAATGATATGTATCTTTCTATTATTCAAAACCTGCCTTGTATTATCCAAATTTTTGGAAAAAACAAGGCATGGCAATTTTTTGTCTTGGCTTAATATTGCAATTTCGTTTAATAATCTTCTGTCAATTTTGTTTATATTCATTTCAAACTGTCAATTATCCTTATCATATTTTCGTAGGTTTGAGTTGGCAGATACATCTTAATTTTCTCAACTGAACTTCTGAGAGCATCATAATCAAAAGTGCCATTAAGTTTTTGATTTTGAATTTCTCTGGAAAGCATGGAAAACAGCTCATCTGCTGGACGGTCTTTCAAATCTTCATATGCCTGATTGATGTCCTTTTGGGAATTTGTGTTCTTAGTCTTTGAAGTGGGTTGATTTTTTGACATTTCACTAAGTTTCATATTTTGCTCCTAGAAACAATATATGTTTAAGTTTGAAAAATCTACACTAAATCAAATTTTCTTGCATATAAATAAGCATGAACAATTTTTGGAATAATGGCCAACAATTTCAAAATAACAGAGCAAATGCCTACTACCCTGAGGCATTGAACATAAACGCTCAAACACAATCTTTTGAATCACCAAACACACAAGGAAATTTTCAGCAAGAACAAAACACACAAAATCAAAACATAGGACAAAACCCTTTTTCAAACCTGTTCAACACACAAAATGGTGGCAATCTTTTTGGAAATTTGTTTGGAAACAACGATCTGTTGACATCTCTTTTTGCTAGCAATCTTTTTGGAAATAACAACAATTCAGATCAAAAAAATAACATGTTGATGCAAGCATTGTCCAACATGCTATCTCCTCAAAAGAAAACAAAGGCAAGTGAAGAGAATATAGAAAAAGTCATTGACAATTCTTCCACATTTGAAGATTTATAAAAACAACAGACCAACTTTGAATACAAGTTGGTCTGTTGTTTATTCGTCAACGACTTTGCCATGTTCAAAATAAATCTTTCTTTTGCAAATTTTTTCTGCGATTTCAGGTCTTGTGCAAGCCAAAATCAAAGTGGTGTCAGGTCCTTTAAGTTTTTTAATCATGTTGAGAATGGCATCAATATAAATGTCAGAGATTTCATCAAAAATATTGTCAACAAGAAGCAAATCAAGCTGTCTAAATGACAATCTGATGAGTGACAAGATGTATTTATCTTCTTTTCTGATGTTTTTAACCTTTTCATCTCTAATTTTTTCAAGAGAGAAATCAATTATGGCATTATTAATCATCTTTTCCGCTTCAGCAGGCTTATATCCTTTTTTGTTCAAGATGTACTTAAAGTTTTCATAAACAGTTTTATTCTCCAAAAATACAGGACAATAAGGCACATAACCAACACTGATGTCTGTCTTGAAATCAATCTTTTTTAAAGGAATTTTGTTGATGTAAACTTCTCCGGAATCGTAATCTTCCAACTTTGCAATCACTCTAAGCAAGGTGGTCTTTCCGCTGTTTTGTTCCCCAACAAAAGCCACACTTTCCCCAGGTGCAACATCAAGATTGATGTCTTCAAGAGCATAAAACTCTTTGGTATATTTAAGATATAAGTTCTTAATTGATAACATAATTCGCTCCCATTTAATAAATATATGATACAATATCTCGAAAAAAAATAAAAGTAAATTCAACAACTTTTGGAATTTACTTTCATTTTCATGGTTTTTGTTCCTTACCCTTCTTGGTGTTTTTTGACCTCAACCTCCATTTCTTTGGAAATATCTTCACTCAAAACCAAAATCTCTTCTTGAGTTTCTTCATTCTTTTTTGTTTGTCCGGCGACAACTCGGAATGTCAAATCAACATCATTATTCGCAGAAAACAAAAACACTTTTGTTCCAAAATCTTCATAAGTTTGATAACCAGCTTCACCTGTCGCACCATTGGTCCTGCTGATGAGATAGGTCAAATTATACCAATAGTCGCTCTTTGGCAAACAAATGACATATTGGTCTTGCATCTCTTCGCCAAAAGTCAAAAGTTGTTCTTCTTTGCTTGATTTGATTTGCAAATCAACATATTTGTCTTCCATTCTGTCATCATTGTCCAAAATCACCTTGATTGCATAATTCGTGCTTAACGCACCGGTCATCTCACTGATGTGTGCAACTCTCAGTTTTGTTTCATTTTCACAACCTGCACCCATAAAACAAAAACAAACACAAAGGATAATCAAAAAAAATTTTTTCATATCTCTATTGTGTTCGTTTTCATCTAAATTATGCCACAAAAACATCTTCCAAATTGCTTTTGGTCAAATTTTTGTATTATGTTGCAGTTGCTGATTAGAAATTAACTTCAATCAAACCATATTTGTTGTCATTTCTCTTGTAGATAACGTTAACTTTTCCAGTTTCTGCATTCAAGAAAATGAAGAATGTGTGTCCCAATCTTTCGATTGCATCTTTTGCTTCTTCAACCATGATTGGATCAAGGTCAAAAGATTTTTTCTTATAAATTTCTGGCAATTTCAAATCTGGCATTTCTTCCAAGAATTCGAAACCAACATTCTTTGGAGCATTTCTCTTGCTTTGAGTGATTTTTTCTCTGTTTCTAACAATTTGTTTTTCAAGTTTTGGAAGAGCAAGATCAATGTTTTCATACATATTTAGACCAGAAACTTCAGATCTATACAAAAGTCCTTTGTTTGTGATTGTAACTTCCAATTTTTCAATTTTATTTTGTTTTGAGCAAACAACTCTTGCTGATGCTTCATCTCCAAAATATTTGTTCAATCTGTCCAACTTTTCAGTGATGACATCTTTGAATCTTTTTGCAATTTTATAATTTTTTTCAACAAATGTAATTTTCATATTCCACTCCTTTGTACAAACATTTTACCAAATATTTTTCCATTCTCCAAATGTTTTTCAAAAGTTATTTAGACTGCGTTAAACACAAGTTGATCGCCGTCAAGCCCCACTTCAATTGTGCCATGGTCAGGAAGTTCTCCAAGCAAGATTTTTTCAGCGACTTTATCTTCAATCTCTTGTTCAATAAATCTCTTAAGTGGTCTTGCACCATAAATCAAATTAGAGCCTTTTGCAACAATATAGTCAATTGCTTTTTTGTCAACTTTCAATTTCAAATTTCTTGCAGCAAGACGCTTGTTGATATTAGATATGAGAATGTCAGAAATTTTGATAAGGTCTTGTTTAGACAACGAATCAAAAATGCAAATAACATCAATTCTGTTGATGAGTTCTGGTTTAAATCTCTTCTTCAAAGCGTCCATGTAAATGTCGCGCTCATTGACTTTTTCACTGCTTTCTGTTCCAAAACCAAGTTGTCTTTGTTGACGAATTTCATTGGCACCTATGTTGCTGGTCATGATGATGATTGTGTTCTTGAAACTTACTGTTCTGCCTTTGCCATCAGTCAAACGCCCATCATCAAGAATTTGAAGTAGCGAGTTCAAAACTTCTGGATGCGCCTTTTCAATTTCATCAAAAAGCACAACACTGTATGGTTTTCTTCTAACTTGTTCCGTCAGTTGTCCGCCCTCGTCAAAACCAACATATCCTGGAGGTGCTCCAATAAGTTTTGACACAGTGTGACTTTCCATATATTCACTCATATCAATTCTGATGATGTTATTTTCATTGTCAAACATTGCTTCAGCAAGTGCTTTTGAAAGTTCTGTTTTCCCGACTCCAGTTGGTCCCATAAACAAGAAAGAACCAATTGGTCGCTTGCTGTCTTGAAGTCCAACTCTTGCTCTTCTGATGGCTTTTGACACCGCATTGATCGCTTCATCTTGTCCGACAACTCTCTTGTGCAAGATTTCTTCCAAATGAACAAGTTTTTCTTTCTCTCCTTCTGTGAGTTTTGTCACAGGGATTCCAGTCCATTTTGAAACAACTTCTGCAATCTCATTTTCTCCAATTTGTTTACTTCCGCTTTTCTTGATTATTGTGTCATTCTGAGTTTTAAGTTCGTTTTCAAGATTTATGATTTCAGATTGCAATTTTGCAGCCTTTTCATAATTCCTTTGCAATGATGCTTCATCACGACTTGCAGACAAAGTTTTGATTTTTTCTTCCAAATCTCTAACTTTTTGAGGTTTGATTGTGTAGTTAACTTTGGCACGAGAGCAAGCCTCATCAATAAGGTCAATAGCCTTATCAGGTAAACTTCTGTCTGTGATGTATCTGTCTGACAGATTTGCTGCCGCTTCAATTGCTTCGTTTGTTATGATGATTTTGTGGAACGCTTCGTAAGTGTCCTTAAGCCCCTTCAAAATTTCAATAGTCTGTTCAACTGAAGGTGGATTGACCATAACCGGTTGAAATCTTCTCTCCAAAGCCTTGTCTTTTTCGATATATTTCCTATATTCATCAGTTGTTGTCGCACCAATTGTTTGCAACTCTCCCCTTGCAAGATATGGTTTCAACATATCAGAAGGACTTGTTTCACCCTTTTCACTTCCCGCTTGTGCAAGTGTGTGAATTTCGTCAATAAAGACAATGATGTTTCCGTCCTGAATGATGGTTTCAATGGCATCTTTAAGTTTTTCTTCCATTTGTCCACGATACTTTGTCCCTGCCATAAGTCCACCAATTTCAAGAGCATAAATTGTCTTATCCTTGAGTTCTTCCGGAACATCACCGCTTGCGATTGCTTGTGCCAAACCTTCAACAACCGCAGTCTTACCAACACCTGCTTCTCCAATCAAAACAGGGTTGTTCTTGGTCTTTCTGCAGAGAATTTCAATCACTCTTTGAATTTCTTCTTCTCTGCCAATAACTGGGTCAAGTTTGTGTTGTCTTGCTTTCAATGTGATATCACTTCCCATATCAAGCAATTTTTCAGGCAAAGTGCTGCCTGCTTGATTGTTGCTCTTTCCATCTTCATTTTTCTTGTTTTCTCTGCCATTAATATGCAATGAAGACATAAGTTTGATTTTCATCTCATCAACATTGACATTGAAAATGTTTTCCAGCATTTTAGTGGCATAACAACTTTTGTTGGAAAGTATTGCGAGAAGCAAGTGTTCTGTTCCAATGAAAGAATGTCCCATATCCATTGCAATCTGTTGAGCCATTTGGAAAAGTTCCTTGGTTCTTGGTGTCAATTCCACACTCCCAAACAATGAGACGCCACTTGCAGACTCTTCAAAAAGTTCAAACAAAGCGTTTTCTGTGACCCCATAAGATGCCAAGATTTTTGAAGCAGTGCATTCAGAAACGCTGGCAAGTCCATAGAGAATATGTTCAGTGCCAACCAAGTTGCTTCCAAATCTGAGAGCAATTTTGCTTGCATTTTTAATTACCTTTTCAATACTATCCGAAAATAAACCATTATTTAAAGCCATAAATTCCTCCTTTTTTGGTTTTATTATCATAATTTATTTCCTTAATAAAAGAAATAAGTCAACTTTTAACAAAAATAAAATCACTTGGAAACAAGTTCTCTTATTTTCCTATTAATATACTCACTTCTCACCTGTTCTTCCTTTAAAATTTCCGAAAAACTTTCAATTTCTCGCAAATTTGCGGATGCTCCTTCAACCAAAAGTTTTTCAAAACTTTTTTGGTCAGAAATTTTCAAAAATCCCAAGGCATCACCAAACTTAATGAGTGCCAAAAGTTCAATCATTTCCTTTTCTTCAAGAGAATAACACTCCTTCAAAATTCCATAAGCACGATAAATTTCATCAATCAATTTGTCATGATTGCTTGCCAAAATATCTTCCCTCGCTGACAATTCCATTTGACAGATGTTATAAACATAGTCCGAAACTCCGTCAATAATTTCTTCTTCCGACAATCCCAAAGAATTTTGATTGGAAATTTGATAAAAACTTCCGTAAGTTTCACTCCCTTCGCCATACAGTCCGCGAATAGTGTAACCCTGCTGTCGCGCTTCTTTTTTCAACAAATTTATGTCGCCATTTCGCTCAAGAGCCGGCAAAAAAAGCATGACCGAGGCACGCATACCAGTTCCAAGATTTGAAGGGCTTGATGTGATGTATCCATAATCATTGGAATATGCCACATCAATTTCAGACAAAATCAAATCGTCAAGTTTTTTTAACTCTCTGTATGGTTTGTATAAATTGAAACCATTGACCATGCATTGTTCTCTGATATGATCTTCCTCATTAATCATGACAATAATCTGCTCATCATCATTCATGGCAACGGCAGAAATATCCTTGTTCTCAATCAACTCTTTGCTGATCAAGTGTCGCTCCAAAAGAGCATTACATTCGTTCAGGGAAAGATTTTTAAGTCTGATAAAGTCAAATCCACCAAATTTTTCGAGTATGCTTTGGATGGAGTCAATGATAAAAACTGCGTCAGACTCATCACGCAGTTTCGTGAAAAAGTTGAAGCCAGAGATATTTCTAGCAAGTCTAATTCTTGAAGATATAGCAATGTTTTCAAAATTTTCGTTCATATTCATAATAAAATTATATCAAATAAAAAGTTTTTAACAAACTATATTTAAGGTTTTTAAATCACAAACCTGTCACTTTTCAAAATTTCTTGATATGTTTCTTCCACAGACAACTTTGAAGAATCTAAAATGTTTGACTTATTAAAATTTTCTGCCAAAATTTCTTTTAACAACACAATTGATCTTTCTCCCATTTGGCAGTCTTGTGGGCGAAGCTTATCTCTTTCAACAATTGTTTTCTCATCAACTATAAGTGCCACAAATTTAATAACTACATCACTGCCAGAAAAATTGTTTTTCAACTTTAAAACATCGTTTTTGCTTAATATATAGTTAAACACGACATCATATCCTTCCGCCAAACAATTTTCAATCAAAGAAATGCAATTTTTCCAAAAGAATGATAAATGATTCCCTTCTTTCCATGGACTGACATAACCACCAACCACAATGTGATAAACATCATCTCCTTCAATAAGGCAACTTTTTGGCAGACTTTCTGCAATCTTTTTTGATATTGTACTTTTCCCTACTCCAGCAGGTCCTGTTATTAAATAAAGTGTTTTCATTTCATTCCTTATCCTTATGCTTTTTGCCCTTATACATTCTATCAATAGCCTGTTTAATTTCTGGCAATTCATAACATTTTTCACAGCCAACAAAACCAGTTTCCAAAATCTCTTCCACACTTGTGTGGCATTTTGGACAAATGTTATTGTTCATCTTTTTCAATTCCTTTCATAGTGAGAGAAATTCTCTTCTTTGCAAGGTCAACAGACATAACCTTGACATCGACAACATCTCCAACCTTAACAACGTCTGATGGGTGTTTAACAAATCCATCTGAAAGTTGTGAAATGTGAACAAGTCCATCTTGGTGAACACCAATATCAACAAAAGCACCAAAATCAACAACGTTTCTGACAACACCTTTGAAAGTCATGCCTTCTTTGAGGTCTTCCATGTGAATGACGTCACTTCTAAGCACTGGTTTTGGCATGGTTTCACGAATGTCACGACCAGGTTTGAGAAGTTCGTTTGTGATGTCTTCAAGAGTTGGCACACCAACACCGCACTCCTCTGCAACCTTCTTTTCTCCCTTTTGCTCAATCATTTTTGGCAAAAGCACAAGATTGTTGTTTTTAACATCTTCTTCTGTCAAATTGAAGAGCGCCAAAAGTTTTCTTGCTCCTTCATAACTTTCTGGGTGCACAGCTGTGTTATCCAAAACATTTTCTCCCCCAACTACTCGCAAGAAACCAGCACATTGTTCATAAGCTTTTGGACCAAGTTTAGAAACGGACAAAAGTTCTTCTCTTCTCTTAAATCCTTTTGCCTTTGTTCTGTATGCAACAATGTTTTTTGCAATTGACATATTAAGTCCAGAAACATAAGAAAGAAGACTTGGAGAAGCGGTGTTTAGGTCAACCCCGACACTGTTAACGCAATCTTCAACAACGCCCGTCAAAACTTCTGTAAGTCTGTTTTGAGGCATATCGTGTTGATACTGACCAACACCTATAGATTTAACATCAATTTTGATAAGTTCAGCGAGTGGGTCTTGCAATCTTCTTGCAATAGAAACTGCACTACGAAGATTAACATCATAATCAGGAAACTCTTCTGCTGCAAGTTTTGATGCCGAATAAACAGAAGCACCAGCCTCACTCACAACCGCATAGCTCACTGGACGGCCAACATGTTTGATGAGTTCTGCAACAAAAATTTCTGATTCTTTTGAAGCAGTTCCATTTCCAATTGCAATGATGTCAACTTTGTTCTTTTCAATCATCGCCTTAAGTTTTTCCATTGCCTCTTCTGTCTTTGAACGAGGTGGAGTTGGATAAACAACAGTTGTGTCCAAAACAGAACCATTTTTGTCAATAACTGCAATTTTGCAACCATTGTGATAACCCGGGTCAAAACCCATGATGATGTTGTTCTTAAGTGGAGATTCCATAAGAAGTGGTCTAAGATTGACTTCAAACATCTTGATTGCTTGTTCGTCAGCCATGTCTGTCAAATTGTTTCTGCATTCTCTCTCAAGAGATGGGAACAAAAGACGGTCATATGCATCATGAATGACCTCGTCAATCAAAGCATTTGTGTCCTCATTGTCTTTTTTGTAATATTTTTCAATCACTGGAATTGTCAACTTTTCATCAATTGTGATGTCAACCTTCAAACATTTTTCCTTCTCCCCACGATTGATTGCCAAAATTCTGTGACTTGGCAAACTCTTGACTTCTTGTTTGAAGTTTGCATAGGTTTCATAGGTCAAATTGTTTTCATTTTCAAGAAGAACGCAATTGATGAATGCTTTGTTTGCAATGATTTCACGAAGCTCTTTTCTGAGTTCTGCATTGTCAGAAATTCTTTCTGCAACAATATCCTTTGCCCCAGCAATTGCTTCTTCAACAGTTGGAACTTCTTCAGTGATAAATTTTTCTGCTTCTGTGGCAACAACATAGTCTTTTGATTGTGCTTGCAAAATATCTGCCAAAGGTTCCAAGCCCTTTGCGATGGCAACAGACGCTCTTGTTTTTCTCTTTGGTTTGTAAGGTCTGTAAATATCCTCAACTTCAGTGAGTGTCAATGCATCTTCAAGAGCTTTTGCAAGTTCATCAGTCCATTTTCCTTGTTCTGTGATAACTTTTTGAACTTTTGTTTTTTCATCGTCCAAATTTCTCAAATATTTCAATCTGTCAGCAAAATTTCTGAGCACTTGGTCGTCACAAGAACCATGCATTTCTTTTCTATAACGTGCGATAAACGGAATTGTGTTTCCTTCATCAATCAATTCAATAATGTTGTGAGTGTAGTCACTTCTAAGCCCAAATTCACTCGAAAGTCTTTCTTCAATAGTCATGTTAATTTCTCCTTAATCTTTGTTGTATTTCACTAATGATTGTATCATATTTTGGCAAATTTTTCATAAAGATTTCACCATTTTTCTGCAAAATTTCGCCTTTAAACACTGTCATCAGGACATCTCTCTTGGATTTTTCCCAAACAAGCGTTTTGAGCGGATTTTGATAAAGCGACCTTCCACCAGAAACAACGATAAAGTTGGCAAGACTTCCTTTTTTTACACCATAATTTTCAATTCCAAGCATCTTTGCTCCGCCTGTTGTTGCCATTTGGAAAACATCTTTTTCGTCAATACAACTCTCGTCTTCAAAAAGTCCTCTTTGAGTCATGATTATTTGTCTCATAAATGCAAAAAAATCAATCTCAAAACTGCTTCCACTGCCAATTCCGACGCAAAAATCTTTGCTCTTTAGTGAAACCAAATTGGTTGGTCTGATTCCAGATTTTCCATCAGCAGAAGGTGTCAGGCAAAAAGAACAATCATATTGAGAAAACAATTCCAAATCATCTTTTTCAAAGCAATTACCACCAACAATTGTCGGAGCTCTGTCCAAAAACCCAAAGTCTTCCAAAACCTGTGAAAGCGGTTTTTTATATTGCATATCAATCGTCCCAAGTTCTTCCAATGTCCTTCCGGCATCAATAAACAATCTGCTTTTGTCTTGTGCAACCAATGACACAAGTTCTGACAATTCTTGCTCACTTCTTTCGTCAATGCAGTCCAATAACACACAAGCAAAACCATTTTTTTCGGACAAGTCATTGAAAGTTGCCCCGGCCAAAACATTTTTTACAATCATAAGATATTGAACATATTTCGACATTTCCGCATCAATGCCATCTAAACACCCATAGTTCTTTTCAAACGCATTAAAACTGTGGCAAAACGCATTGACAAAAGGTGGAAGAACAAAATCTCCATTCAAATCTATAATATCCGCCCTTTCTTGTCTGTCAGAATCAGCATTTTGAATGTCTTTTATTATGCCATTTTCAACATACAAATCAACAAGTTCCACCGAACCATTTTCGATGTCAACCAAATTTGCATTTTTAAAGATTTTTTGCATATAAACCGCCTTTGAAATAATACTAAATGATATGAAAGAGTATATAACAAAAGGTTGAAAAAGGCAAATGAAAGACAGAACAATCTTGCACTCTGATGTAAACAATTTTTTCGCTTCGGTGGAATGTTCCACAAACCCAAAACTGTTTGGAAAACCTGTTGCAGTCACAGGAAATCCAGAAAAAAGAACGGGAATCATTTTGGCAAAAAATGAAATTGCCAAGGCACAAGGCGTCAAAACTGGCGAAGCAATTTGGCAAGCAAAACAAAAATGCCCCACCCTTGTGACTATAGGTCCTCATTATGCACTTTACGAAAAAATTTCAAAAAAACTTCATGAATTGTATCTGGAATACACAGATTTTGTTGAACCATTGGGTCTTGATGAATGTTGGCTTGATGTGACTTCATCTTTGAAATATCTAAACAAAAATGGACAACAAATCGCTGACGAAATCAGAGAAAGAGTAAAAAAAGAATTTGGCTTCACGGTTTCCGTTGGAGTTTCTTTTTCAAAAATCTTCGCAAAACTTGGAAGCGACATGAAAAAACCAGATGCGACAACCATAATTGACAGTGAACATTTCAAAGAAATAACCTATCCCCTTCCACTCAATTCTGTTGTTGGATTTGGAAATAAGTTGACCACAAAATTTGAAAAAATGAACATTCTGACAATTGGCGATTTTGTTGCTCTGAAAGAACAGTTTGTCAAAGACATCATGGGAAAAACAGGAGTCGAACTTCATCAAAAATTATCTGGCGAACTGATTGACCCAGTCACCTGTTATTACGAAATTTCTCCACCAAAAAGTGTAGGCAATGGAACCACAACCATTCAAGACATACAAAAAAGAGAAGATGTCAAAAAAGTTGTCACATTCTTAAGTGAAAAAGTAGGTTCAAGACTGATTATTGGCAATCTTCAAGGCTCAACCGTGACAGTGACATTAAAAACAAATGAATTCGAAAAATTTAGGCACTCAAAGACCATTGCACCAATTCAATTGAGCGAAGAAATCTCCGAACAAGCGATGAATTTGATTGATGAATTTTGGAAGTATGACAAAAAATTGAGAGCAATTCGTGTCAGAATGTCAAATTTGACCAAGGTTGACAAAATGGAACAACTTTCATTTTTTGGAAAAGAAACAAAAGACCTTGGAAAAACAATTAATGAAATTAATCAAAAATACGGAAAAAACAAAATTTATGTTGCAAGTGACACTGTCTCATTCATAAACAGAAAAAATGAAGATGAAGGATTTTTCTAGAACCAAAACCAAACAAACACATTCGTAAAAAAAGACGTCAAAATTGACGCCTTTTATTAAAATCATTATTCAGCAATTTCAACAACTTCATCTTTTTGGGATTTTGATTGTTGAACATTTTTCTTCTTTTTTCTAGGTCTATAACCAACTGCCCAAAGTCCAGAACTCATAAAAGCACATGAGTAGAATGTTGCAAGAGTTCCAACCAAAATTGGGAATGTAAACTCGCCCATATTAACAAATCCCAAAACTGTGATCATGAAGATAATGATGAACATAACCAAAACTGCAAGAATCAAGTGGGACATATTGCTCTTGGTTGCACTGTTTGCAATTTGTTTGTTGTCAATTTTTTGATTTGCTTGACTTGAAACCTTCAAACTTTCTTTAACTTTGCTAAATAGCATAACTGAATTATAAATTGAGAAGCATAAAATTGTAAAGAGTGCAACAATGAATGAAATGTTGATTTCAATTCTGCAAATAACCATTACAGCTGCAGTAATCAACAAGTCGTGAACAAGTGCAAGGAATGTTGTCATACTGCTTACAAAACCGAATCTGAAAATGAGATAAATCAATGCAACCGCAAGAGCAACAACAAATGCAATTACAGATTTCATAACTGTTTCGATTGTTCCGCTCGCTGTTGTAAATCCACCATTTGTGACAAATCCTGCTTCGTCCAATCCTTCCAAATCACTTGGATCATTCACACCTTCATCAACATACCCAAATGCCTTCAACAATGCAAGATGAATTTGATCGTTGTCTGCTTCAATTCCACTTTCATCTTTTGACGAATCATTTTGGTATTTGACTATAACAGCATCTTCTGTATATATACCTAAATTACTGTCCG
Organism: uncultured Clostridia bacterium; assembly: GCA_946496065.1. Taxonomy (GTDB): domain Bacteria; phylum Bacillota; class Clostridia; order Christensenellales; family UBA1242; genus Caccovivens. The sequence continues at coordinate 78,707 of CAMMFF010000003.1, read as the reverse complement.
TGATTGTGGTCTTTTGAATTGTATTGACTGAAAGACCAAACTCACTCAAAACACCATTGATTTTTTCTTTAAGTTTTCCCATATCAGTGTCAAGGTCATATGATTCAAATTCTGAATATGTCCCCTCTGAATTGGTGTAGATTGTCATGTTTGAGCTACCTGTGAAATCAATGCCAAGATTGAAACCAAGTGTACAAAGCATAACAATGCCAACAATGATAATGGCAAGTGGAGCAATCAAAAACCATTTCATGTTTTTGCAAAAATCAAATTTTGAATTTTGAATCTTCTCATCAAGAGAAAATCTTGTTTTTTTCTTATTCTTACTCATTTGCCTGCCCTCCTACGACTGCCTCATCATCTTCTTTGAAAACTCTGACTTGTTTTGGCAAATGAAGTTTCTTTGCTTTTACACTGTTAAATGGAAGATACCATTTGACAAAGAATCTCAAAACAACCAAGTTGACAAACAATGAAAGCACAATTCCAATCAAGAAAGGAATGGCAAAACCTTGAATTGAACTTGTTCCAAAAATCCAAAGGAAGATTGCAACTATTGCCATAACAATGTGACTGTCAAGAATTGGCCACAAAGCCTTTTTAAATCCTGATTTAACAGAAAGTGGGATCTTTTTGCCTGTGCGATATTCTTCTCTGATTTTTTCAAATATGAAAATGGTTGCACCAATTGTAACAGCAAAACTCAAAACAATTCCAGCAATACCTGTCAAAGTGAGTTGAACAAATGGGATTGCCTGCAAGAAGAACAGCATCAAAATTGCAAAAATGACAAGTGAAAATGCCGAAAGGAAACTGAAATCACCATATCTGCACCAAAGAAGAATCAATGCAACAACAAGTCCAATAACCCCTCCAATGATTGCAAGTTTGAGAGCTTCTCCCCCAAGTGTTGCGGAAATTACATTGATTTGTGGATTGTTCAAATTGACGCTGAATGTTCCACTCATGATTTGAAGTGCATAGTTTTCTGCATCTTCAAGTGTTTCAAAACTTCCAGAAATGAAGGTTGAATCTCCTGTGATTTGTTCTTCGCAAGTAAGTTGCATATCAGCAGAATCATCAATTTCACCCAAGTAAATGTAGATAACTTGATTACCTTCAGCTGCATCTTTTGTCAAAGCGGAAAATTTCTTTGCACCTTCTTCAGTGAATTGAAGGCTGACACCATAAACATATTCACCATTTGCATCTTGTTGAACGCCTGCCTGAACGTTTTTGATGTCACTTCCAACAATTCTTGCCTCAGCAGAAGCATTTTGGTCAAGTGTCATATAAAGTGGTGTAGGTTCACCAATCAAATCAAAAATTTCATTAGAATCTGTCAAAGTTGGCACTTCAATTCTGATTTTTGAACTGCCTTGTCTTTCAACTGTTGCTTCTGGATATTCATTTTGAATAACCATTCTAAGTCTTGCCAATGTTCCGTCAATTGCTGTATCCAAACTTTGTGTGTTGCTGTCGTTTGAAAGAGAGCAATCATAGACAACAGAAATACCACCTGCAAGGTCCAACCCAAGAGGAATGGAGTTGGCAAAACCATTGTAGGTGAATGATGTGAATGGAACATTGAAACTGCAGACAGACAAAACAATTCCAAGAATGGTTATGAGTGCCACAGCAATATAATTGAGAATGGAATTCTTTTTAACTCTACTTCTAGCCATTATTTCCCCTTAATTTCAACATGATTTTGATAAATAATTTTTAGATAAATTACCTTGACTAGTATAATACATTAAGGGGCTGATGTCAATTAAAAAACTAATTTTTTTTCAAATTGACACAAATAATACCACAGATTGCTCCAATGATGCTTCCAAAGATAATATCGTTAAGAAAAGTGCGGTCAAAACAGAAAGCCCCGTCCAAAATTGAAAACACCAAAAAGGCAATAATTGTGAAAAATAAACCAATCAAAAAACCACTTAGAAGTCCCATTTCTTTGTGCTTTTTCATTCCAATAAAGACACCAAAGAAAATGCTGACACCTTTGATGACCTGGTTGACCGGCGCGATGATTTTGTCAGAAATGTTTGTAAATCTCAATATGAATGCGAAAAGCAAAATTCCAACCAAAGCGACACAAAGACCAACCACAACACCTTTCAAAACACTCAAAAAAAGACCGCTTGTTGCACCTTTTTCGCTCTTTGCTGTTTTCAATTTCATTATTGCCTCCTTGCCATTTTTTAAACATGGACAGACTTTTTAGATAAAATATCCTATGCCAGACAAAACTTATTAATGACAACCCATTACAAATTTGTCGATTGAGAAAACAAAAAAACACAAGTGTTTTTGACTTGTGTTTTTTATTCTTTTTCTTCAGACTTTGCAGGTTCTTCTTTTGAAGCAGTTGAATCTTCTTTTGTTTCAACAACTTCTGCAACCTTTTCTTCTGCAGTGTCTTTTTTCTTTTTCTTGTTCTTCTTGGCTTCCTTTCTTGCTTGTTCTTCTTCCAAAGCCTTGCGTTCTGCCTCCGCTTTTGCTTCTGCTTCTCTTTTAAGTTCTGCTTCACTTTTGAAAACAGTGTAAATTGCATAAGCATCAACGCTCATATAACTCTTGTTTTTGCCACCAGTTTCAAGCACAACAATTTTTTGAGAATCGTCAAATTTAAGCTCAACAATTGTGCCATAGACACCACTTGTTGTCAAAACTTTGTCTCCAACTTTCAAAGAATTCGTCTGTTCTTGAACCTTTTGAGTTTCTCTTTTGTTTCTTGCATTCATCATGATTGGAAGAGCAATCAAGAGCAAAACAACAATGGCAATCAAAACATAGTTCCAAATGCCTGATCCACTACCTTCAAGCAACATGCTGTTCATAAACAAAATCTCCTTTTATTTGAAATAAAAGCCCATCATCAAAACCATGAATATCACCCCTAAAGGCAGTATCAATTCATTAATTCCCATGTAAGTGACTCCTTTTAAGATATTATCACAAAATGATAACATATTCCAAACAAAAATTCAATATTGTTTGTGAAAATTGTGCTTTTTTGTCGTTAAATTTTCTTGGATTCAACCTCTTCTTTCATTCTTGCAACAAAATCTTCAAGTTTAAGTCCACTCTTGTTTTCAAAACCTCGACCACGAATGGAGATTGTTCCATTTTTTTCTTCTTCATCACCAACAATGATAAGGTATGGAATTTTCATTGAAAGTGCTTCACGGATTTTGTATCCCACCTTTTCGTTTCTGTCATCAAGTTCCACTCTGAAACCAGCATCAAAAAGACTTTGTTTAATTTTTTCAGCATATTCATTATTTCTGTCAGTCAAAGTCAAAACCTTAACCTGAACAGGTGCCAACCAAAGAGGAAAAGCACCAGCAAAATGTTCAATCAAAATTCCAAAGAATCTTTCAAGAGAACCATAGATAACTCTGTGAATCATAATCGGACGATGTTTTTCTCCATCTTCGCCAACATATTCAAGTTCAAATCTTTGTGGAAGTTGGAAGTCAAGTTGAATTGTTCCACATTGCCATGTTCTTCCAATTGCATCTGTCAAATGGAAGTCAATCTTTGGACCATAGAAAGCACCATCGCCTTCATTGATGACATAATCAAGTCCCAATTCGTCAAGAGCACTCTTGAGTGCATCTGTTGCAAGTTCCCAATCTTCGTCACTGCCCATGCTGTCTTCAGGACGAGTTGAAAGTTCAACATGATATTTGAAATTAAATGTCTTATAAACTTCATCAATAAGAGCAACAACATTTTTGATTTCACCCTTGATTTGATTTGGTGTCATGAAGATGTGTGCATCGTCTTGAGTGAAGCAACGAACTCTCATAAGTCCACCAAGTTCGCCAGATTTTTCATGTCTGTGAACAAGTCCAAGCTCGCCAAGTCTCAAAGGCAAATCACGATATGAGTGTGGCGAGTTTTTGTAAACCAAAATTCCACCAGGACAGTTCATTGGTTTGATGGCAAAATCAACATCGTCAATTTTGGTTGTGTACATATTCGCTTTATAATGTTCCCAGTGTCCTGAAGTTTCCCAAAGATGACGAGAGAGCATGATTGGTGTTGAGATTTCGTCATACCCTGCTTTTCTGTGAATTTGATGCCAATAATCAATAAGCAGATTTCTTACAATCATTCCATTTGGAAGATAGAAAGGAAATCCTGGACCTTCTGGAGAAATCATGAAAAGTTTGAGTTCTTTCCCAAGTTTTCTGTGGTCGCGCTTCTTTGCTTCTTCAAGCATGGCAATATGTTCATTCAATTGTTTTTTGTCAGGAAAAGCATAAGCATAAACTCTTTGAAGCATTTTGTTCTTTTCGTTCCCCCTCCAATATGCCCCATTGACAGCATGAATTTTGAAAGCATAATTTTGAAGATTTCTGCTGCTTTCAACATGAGGTCCGCTGCAAAGATCAAAGAAGTCGTCGCCTGTGTAATACAACGAGATGACTGCATCTTTTGGAAGTTCGTTGATGATTTCAGTTTTGTATTCATTTCCTTTGAAAAGTTTCAAAGCTTCATCTCTTGAAACTTCCTTTCTGACAAAAGGTTCTCCCTTGTTGATGATTTCTTTCATCTTCTTTTCAATCGCGTCAAAATGGTCTGGTGTCAATTGTTCGTCCAAATCAACATCATAATAGAAGCCATCATCAATGGCAGGTCCAATTGTGAGTTTTGTGCTTGGATAAAGTTCCATCAAGGCCTTGGCCAAAATGTGTGCAAGAGAATGTCTTGCTCTGTGTAATTTTTCGTCTTTTTCATTAATTTCCATTTCAAATTCTCCTTTTCGCCTGCATTTAAAAACAAAAAATCGTTCTTAAAAACAAGCATAACTTGAATTTAAGGACGATTTATCAAAACCGTGGTTCCACCTTAATTGCACAAAAATGTGCCACTCTTTCAATTTTTGTATCTTCAAACATGGAAGTGGTTTCATTTTTGACATTGCCAAGATTTTTCACCAACCAATCTTTCTCTGTGCGCAAAATTTCAAAAACTACTTGTCTTTCACTAAATACGATCATATTATAAACCTTTTGTTTGGAATTTGTCAAGGATTTTGAGTTACTCTTGATAATTTTATTTAAATTCGACAAAAATAGCCAAATTATTTTCATTTTTGGTCTTGACAGATAATATATTTATGCTATAATGCGAGAACGTCCAAAAATTCAAATTAAAAGGAGGCGAACTTAATGAAGAAGGAAACTATGGTTGCAGAATTTGAAGATTTTCAATTGCCAGAAGAGAACAAACAGAACGAAAAATTTTCACGAAATCAAAAAGAAAGCAATATGGATTTGACCATCTCTGCATTGCGTGAACTTGCAAACCAAGAAAACACAGGTTTGTTGAGATTTATGGTTAATAACAATTTTGACCACAGTGTTTTTTCACACCTTGAAAGCACTGGAAACAAAAGTTTTTCCAATTTCTTAAAACGTTTTTTAGATAGCGATAAAAAAGCAACTAGAGAATTATAATAAAAAGAACAGATATGAAGGTCTGTTTTTTTTATTTATATAAAGTTACTTTATTAATTTTTTCTAAATTTTTATTGTAACAAACATTGATTCTTTCTTCAAAAATACGACTCAAAAAACCCGCTGTATTGTCATCGCTCCGACAGAAAAGATTGATTTTCTTTGGACAAAGTTCAATCAGAGAAGTAACAAGCCCCTCCTTCGACAAACTTTCATAAGGACAATCTTCCTGAGTGCTATGTGGAGTTATGAAATAGCCATTTTCATCTTCAAAGACATTGATTTCTTCTTCGCAAATTTCAAGATTGTCAATCAAGAATTTGAGCAAATCAAAAAAGGCTTCATTACTGACAAGATAGTCACTGTTTTCGTTTGCGAGTGCAATAAGTTCCGCCCACTTTTCTCTCAGAGCCTTAAGTTTGAAAAAGTAGAAAGAATCAAGATGCAAATTTTTTTCAAGTTCCAAATTCTTGCTTATGATATAGAAATCGGTTTCTTTATCAAAATTAATGAGCGCTTTCTTAAAAGCCATCAAGCTCATCTTTTCATGCAAAGGCAAACGCAAATTTTCTGTCAAAAATCTGTCTTTATAAAAATTGCAAATCACTTTGATGACGCATCTTTCAATAATCACACTTGTTCTTGCACGTTCACTTTCTGGGCAACCAATCAAGATGTAAAAGTTTTCAAACTCTTCATAGCAAGTCACAACCGCACCAAATTCTGCCGTCTGCGACTTCAAGGTTTGATATATAAATCTGGCAATCTCAATGTTTTTAGAGCTGACAGAAATAGAAAGTTCCCACATAAAAACTCCTTACAAGACCTATTTTATGCAAGGAGTTTAAAAATACTCAAAATTTTGGTTTTATTTTGCAAATATTATTTTTTATTTGACTTTTGTTGAAATTTTTAAGATAATTAAAATGCAAAAGGAATAGAATATATAGTATGAAGAAAAAATTGCCACTCTTACTTCTTTCAATATTTATCATTCCAATCTTCGCACTTTTTGGTTGCGATGAAGTTTCTTCATATCCTGTTTTGGTTTATTCAAGTTCAACAATCTATGGTTCTGTAACCGGAAATGGAACTTATGATGAAGGTTCAACAGTCACACTCACCGCCACCGTAAAACAAGGAAGCAGTTTCATTGCTTGGGTATATCAAAATTCAACACAACTTGAAGATGGAAATGTTTACAAAATTGCAAACACCACAAACAGCAGCGAACAAGTGGAGAAAAGCACTCTCACATTCACGATGTCCGCATCCACTCAAGGTTCATACACCGCTGTTTTCAGCGACAACAAAATGATGTATGTCAAACTCAGTTCAATGCGTATCACCTCAACTCCTGATGTTGATGGAGAAGAAGACAATTTGGAAAAAGACCCAATCATGACTGCCAGCATTTCTGTTTTGCAAGGTTCTTCTTCCACAAACTTGTCAACCGCTTATCAGGTTGAAAATGCTGAAATCAAAGACAATGTCAACATCATTCCTGAAAGCGTGACCGAAATTTTGAGACTTTCAACAACACAAGACAGACACATCAGAGCAAATGCACAATTTGTTTACAACCAAAAAACAATCAGCATAACATTCAGAGCAGACATAGGCTATCAAGACAACACTGATTGGATTGATGGAAACAATTACAGATACAAAATTCAATATGCTGACGGAAATTATAAAGTGATTTTTGAATTCCAAGTTGACACAGACCAATCATATTATTTGGTTTTGAATTATTCAAATTTAACCGCTTAAAAAACAACATCGCAAGATGCTGTTTTTTGTTTAGGTTAGTTTATCTTTTTCATAATCAATACCTTTGAAATATAAGGCAATAAACTGACACAGTCCGTTCAACATATTGTCTTTGACAATGAACAGTAATTTTTTAATCTTCTTTCAACAAATGTCAAAAGAGAAAAAATTATAAAAATTAAATAAATTGGTTGATTCTCTCTCAATAAAATGTTAATATGAAAATTAGAGGAACTGTTATGCAAGAATTTTTTAAATGGACTGCCTGGGAGATGACACCTCCTGAATCATATGGATTGTTTCATATCTTGTTTATGATTTTAGGAGGTTTTGTTGTTGTATCTCTCGCATGGCTTTTGCGCAAAACAAATGAGAGACAAAATAAGATTGTTTTGGGAATTGTTGGTGGATTCCTTATCCTGACAGAATTGTACAAACAATTGTTTTATTTTTATGTTGTTAAAGATTGCGAATATAGTTGGTGGATTTTTCCTTTTCAGCTTTGTTCTGTTCCAATGTATTTGTGTATTTTTTGCCTATTTATCAAAAGTGAAAAAGTGAAGAGTTGGATTTATAATTTTATGTTTGCCTTCAACCTATTTGGTGGAGCTATATCTTTTGCAGAACCAAGTGGACTTAATCACTCATATTGGACTTTAACAATTCATGCATATGTATGGCATATGACACTGGTGTTTGTTGGGCTATATTTGTTTTTCAGCAACAGAGCAGGTCAAAAATGGTATGACTATTTTAAAGGTATTGCTGTCTTTTTAATCTGTTGTTGCATTGCACAAGTCTTTAATGTGACATTAAAAAACAAAGGTGGAGTCAATATGTTTTACATCTCTCCATTTGAAAACAGTCCAATCTTTTTCTTTGACAACTTCAATAAACAATATGGTTGGTTTGCTAATATGTGTCTATATTTATTTGGGTTAATCCTAGGTGCAGCAATTTTATATTACGCATTTTGGGGAGTTAGAAAGCTTGTTCATGCAAGAAGAAACAAGAAATTAGATCCCATAAATAAGATATTGAAAATCGTAAGTACAGAACTCTAAAAACTTAATTATTTGCAATTAATTTAAAAATATAGTAATTTCACAAAAGGATATTTCCTAAATAATTAACTTAAATGTTGTTTCCATAATAAACACAGCTTTATTATTTTTTGTATTCGACGCACTTGAGATACAGTCCACAAGATGGCATAGTTTGCCCAGCATATTTTCTTTGTCCAGAGAGTAGTGCTTTTTCAACATCTTCTTTTGATAAATGACCACGCCCAACATCAAGCAATGTTCCAACAATTATTCTGACCATATTGTAAAGAAATCCGTTTCCCGTCACACAAAAAGTGTACATTCTCCCTTTTTTCGTAATTTTCAAATCATAAATTTCTCTTTCAAAATTGGTCACATTTGTGTCAGCACTGCAAAACCCTTTGAAGTTGTGTTTTCCAATCAAAAGTTTTGAAGCCTGTTGCATTTTTTCATCTTCAACATGATATGGATAAAATGCAATCAAATCATGATTTATTGCTCCCCTATCTCCGCCAACTTGAACGACATACTCATATGTCTTTCTTTTGGCAGAAAACCTAGCATGAAAATTTTCATCAACCTCTTCAACTTTTTTGATGAAAATATCCGCTGGCAACAAATCATTGAGTGCGGTTTTGAAATTTTTGACTGGCATGACATTTTTTGTCTGAACACTTGCAACCTGACCGAGTGCATGAACACCCCTGTCTGTTCTTCCGCTTCCTTCAACATTCAAAATTTCCCCAGTCAATGCAACGAATGCTTTTTCAATTTCCTCCTGCACAGTCCTTTTGTTCTTCTGCTTTTGCCAACCAAAAAAATTTGCACCATTATATTCAATCGTCAATTTCAAATTTCTCATAAGATTATTTTACTAGAATTATAATTAATAATCAAATAAAAAAACAAAATAAATTTGACTAAACTTGTGAAAAGATTTAAACTTAGATTAAGTTTAAACATTGTAAACGCGACACACTTAAATCAAAAACACAAAAGGAGATTTATATGAAAAAAGTTGTTGATGGAAACACCGCCGCTGCCATGGTGGCATACAAACTTTCACAGGTCATTCCAATCTATCCAATCACGCCTTCATCTCCAATGGCGGAATATTGCGATGGACAAGTTTCAAGTGGAAAGACCAACATTTTTGGAGAACTCCCAACACTGATTGAAATGCAGTCAGAAGGAGGAGTTGCCGGAACAGTTCATGGAAGCCTTTGTGCCGGTGCAATGACAACAACTTTCACATCAAGTCAAGGACTTCTTTTGATGATTCCAAATCTATACAAACTCGCTGGAGAGCATCTTCCTTGCGTTCTTCATGTTGCTGCAAGAACATTGGCAACTCACGCGCTTTCAATTTTTGGAGACCACAGCGATGTCATGGCAACAAGACAAACTGGTTGCATATTGCTCTCTTCAGCATCAGTTCAACAAGCGCATGATTTTGCTCTTATTGCACACATTTTGGCATACAAGACATCTCTTCCAGTCATTCATTTCTTTGATGGTTTCAGAACATCACATGAAATTCAAAAAATCGATGCAGTAAGTGATGAAGTCATCAAGGCTATGCTCCCTGAAGAAGAAATCAAAAAATTTAAAGCAATCAGAATGACCCCTAACGCCCCATATCAAAAAGGTACGGCACAAAATCCAGATGTGTTCTTCCAAAACAGAGAATTGTCTTCCCCTGCTTATGTGAATATCTACAAAAAACTGAAGGAAATTTTGAAACAATTTGCCACTCTCACTGGTCGCAAATATTCACCTTTTGACCTTATTGGCACAAAAAAGCCTAAAAATGTCATCGTAAGCATGGGCTCATCTTGCGAAACAATTGAAGAAGTTTTGGAAAGTGACAAAGAACTTTCAAAAGATGTTGCTCTTGTTGATGTTCATCTTTATCGCCCATTCGACTATGAAAAATTTTCAAAAACACTTCCAGAAACTGTGGAAAAAGTCATCGTTCTAGACAGAACAAAAGAATGTGGTGCAAGAGATCCACTTTATCTTGATGTTGTCACCGCGCTCAAAAACAGACCAAACATCAAAATCATTGGTGGAAGATATGGCCTTGGTGGAAAAGAATTTACTCCAGCAATGGTGAAAGCGATCATCAAAAACTTTGAGACTATGAAAGATAATTTCACAGTTGGCATCATTGACGACGTTTCAAATTCTTCACTTCCACTTGAAACATATCACTCAAAAATCAAAACCTTCCAAATGAAATTCTTTGGACTTGGCTCTGATGGAACAGTTTCCGCAAGCAAAAGCACAATCAAAATTTTGGGAGATGAACTCGATAAATTTGTTCAGGGCTATTTTGAATATGACAGCAAAAAGAGTGGAAGTTTGACCCGCTCCCATGTCAGAGTGAGCGACAAACCAATCAAGAGCACCTATCTTGTTCAAAACGCTGACATAATCACAATCAACAATTTCTCATTTGTGCATAAATACAACTGTCTTGAAGGATTGAAAGAAAAAGGCAAAGTTCTCCTTAACACTGTCTTTGGCGCTGATGAAGTTGACAAGGTTTTGCCTGATGTATACAAAAAAATCTTACAAGAGAAAAAAGCAACACTCTTTGTCATTAATGCCCAAAAGATTGCCGAAAGCGTCGGACTTGGAAACAAAATCAACATGGTTATGCAGACTGCACTTTTCAAAACATCTGAAATAATACCATATGAAGATGCAAAAATGCAGATTCAAAAATACATCAAAAAGACCTTCTCCAAAAAAGGTCAAAAAGTTGTTGAAAAGAATTTGAAAGCAGTTGAACTTACAGAAAATGGAATTGAAAAAGTCGACATAAACAAATTCACCTTCAAAGGTATTGCGTTCTCTGAGAAAAACATTCCTGACGAATTCTATCAAAAAATCATGAAGCCGATTGAAAAACTTGAAGGTGACAATCTTCCTGTTTCAGTTTTTGACAAGTCTGGAATAATTCCTTGCGGAACTGCAGAATTTGAAAAAAGAGGAATTGCCGCACATCTTCCAATTTGGCTTCCAAAAAATTGTATTCAATGTGGTCAATGCGTGATCTCCTGCCCACACAACGCCATTCGCCCAGTTCTTGTCAAAGGCGAAACTCCAGAGGAAATTGAATTTGCAAACGCATTTGGAATGAATGGATATTATTACCGCCTGCAAGTCAGTCCAGAAGACTGCACTGGCTGTGGCGTTTGTGCAAACGTTTGTCCTGCAAAAGAAAAAGCCCTTGTCATGAAAATGGCACATGAAAGTCTTGACAAAGAAAAGAAAAACTATGAAACATTGAAAAAGATTAAGTCAGAAAAAGAAACTCCATTCTCAACTGATATGCCAAAAGGTTTGCAATTCAAAGATTGCTATTTTGGTTTCTCTGGTGCGTGTGGTGGCTGTGGTGAAACACCTTACATCAAACTTGCAACAACACTCTTTGGAAAAGAAATGGTGATTGCAAACGCAACTGGTTGCTCAAGCATCTATGGCGGTTCTTATCCATCTTGTCCATATCTGAAAGATGACGAAGGAAAAGGTCCAGCATGGGCAAATTCACTCTTTGAAGATAACGCAGAATTTGGCCTTGGCATCAAACTCGGAAGCAAATATGGTGCAAAAGAAAAACAAAGTGTTTGGATTATCGGTGGAGATGGCTGGGCATATGACATTGGTTATGGTGGACTTGACCATGTTTTGAACAGCAAAGAAAATGTCAACATTTTGGTTTTGGACACAGAAGTGTATTCCAACACTGGCGGACAAGCATCAAAAGCAACTCCAAGAGGTGCAATGGTCAAATTTGCAAATTCTGGTAAACAGACAAAGAAGAAAGATTTGGTTGCACTTGCAATTGCTTCAAAAAATTGCTATGTTGCTCAAGTCAGTCTTGGTGCAAACATGAATCAGTGCATCAAAGCATTCAAGGAAGCAGAACAATTTGACGGACCAAGTTTGATTGTCGCCTATGCCCCTTGTGTCAACCATGGATTTGATATGTCACAAACAACAACCGAGATGAGAAAAGCTGTTGAGTGTGGCTATTGGTCACTGCTTAGATACAACCCAAAAACAAATGACCTGTCAATTGACAGCAACAGCGATTTTGACAAATATGAAGAATATTTAAACGGAGAAAGTCGTTTCAGTGCAATCAAAGAACTCAAAGGCGAAGAAGCAGAAAAATTGCTTTCAGAAAGCAAAGAAGACGCAAAAGAAAGACTTGAAACAATCAAGAAATTCATAAAAGACAATCAAAACGCGTAAAATAAATTTGACAAAAAAATATAAATATTTTATTATTAGATAAAAACTTAAACTAAAAAGGTTAAAAATATGGATTTATTTAAAAGTTGGTTGGTTGAAACCCCTATCGCCCATAGAGGTTATCATGATAAAAACATTCCAGAAAATTCTTTGGCTGCTTTTTCAAAAGCAATTGAAAAAGGGTATGCAATTGAACTTGATGTTCAACTTTTGGCAGACGGCACAGTTGCAGTTTTTCATGACGACTCTTTGTCAAGAATGACTGGAAACGATGGATACATCAAATATCTCAACAAAGAAGATTTGAAAGTTCTCAAACTCAAAGGCACAAAAGAGAACATCCCTACTTTTGCAGAAGTTCTCAAACTCGTTGACGGAAAAGTACCAATTTTGATTGAAATCAAAAATCAATACAAAGTTGGTCAATTGGAACAAAGCGTCATTGATTTATTAAAAGATTATGAAGGAGACTATGCGGTTCAATCTTTCAATCCTTTTTCTCTTGCGTATTTCAAAAAGCATGCTCCTCAAATTTTGAGAGGACAACTCTCTGGAAGTTTCAAAAAAAGCGATTTGTCGTGGATAAAAAGACTTTTGCTTAAAAAAATGAGATTCAACAAAAAAGTAAGTCAACCAGATTTCATATCCTACGAAGCCTCTGCTCTTCCAAACAGATTTGTGAAAAAATATAAGACTCTTCCTCTTCTCGCTTGGACTGTCAGAAGCAAAGAAGAATATCACAAAGTTGTCAAATATTGCGACAACATCATATTTGAAAAATTTGATCCTGAAATTTAAAATAAATCAAAACATCAAAAACACCAATATTGGTGTTTTTTCTTGTTAGATTATTCCACTGTTACAGATTTTGCTAAATTTCTTGGCTTATCTGGATTGTAGCCAAGTTTCACTGCATAATTAAATGCCATCAATTGCAGTGTGGTTATACTGACAATCGGCATTAAAAACTCTTCAAACTCTGGAAGTTGCAGAAAATAATCTACTTCAATGGAGTGTTCAAAGTTTGACACAAGCAAAATTTTTCCTCCCCTTGCTTTGACTTCTTGAATATTGCTTTCCATTTTTTCTTTCAATTTCTTTTGTGTTGAAATGGCAATCACAAGTGAATTCTCATCAACAAGTGCCAGTGTTCCATGTTTCAATTCTCCACCAGCCAAACCAATGCAATTTATGTAAGCAATCTCCTTCATTTTGAGAGCCCCTTCAAGGCTGGCGACATAGTCCTGCTCTCTGCCAATGTAAAAAATATTTTTAAATTGGTAAAGAAACTTCAAAAGAGAGTCGTCTAACTGAAAGATATCAAATGACAGCACAAATTTTTTTAAACTCTCCTGCAACTTCAAATTTCCGGATAGTTTTATTGCAAAAATCAATAAAGTGAAAACCTGTGCAACATATGCCTTTGTTGAAGCAACTGCGACTTCTCGTCCTGCAAAAGTTGGCAAGATGATGTCTGCCAATTTGTTTAAAGAACAATAAGGCACATTGGTCACACACATAACATCAAAACCATTTTCTTTTATCAAGTTTGCACAAGCAATCGTGTCAGCCGTTTCTCCACTTTGACTGACAAAAACATAAAGACAATTTTTGTTTAAGACATTGTCATCATATCGAAATTCGCTGGCAATGGAAACTTTGCACTCTTTATTGCAAAATTGTTGAAGGTATCTTGCTCCCATTAGTCCGCTGTGATAAGCGGTTCCACAGGCTATGAAATGAAAACTTTTGTATTTTTTTAATTTTGAAATTTCCATTTCTGACAAAGTGTTTTCTGAAAAATACTTAAAATATGTTCGCTTCAAGACAACGGCTTGTTCTTTGATTTCTTTAAGCATGAAATATTCTTCATTGAGATTTTCATCACAAAAATCAAAATTATTAATCAAAACAGCATTTTTTTTGATTTTTTTGCCACTTTTATCATAAAAGACAATGTTTTTTGCACTCATAACTGCAAGCTCATCATCTTCCATAATGTAACATTTTTCAAACTTTCCCACAAACACCGACAGATCACTTGCCGCCATGCAACCATTTTCATTTTGAGCAACCATAAGCGGACTTTTTCGTTTGGCAAGAAAAATTTTGTTACTGTTTTTCTCAAGCATAGCGACCGCAAAACTACCCTTGACCAAACGACATGCTTCAATCAATTTGTTTATCACCGCTCCTTTTTGCTTGGAAATCAGATTGACAAAAACTTCTGTGTCTGTCTGCGAATTTAAACAAACATCACTCAAAAAAATTTTTTTCAGAACTTCATAATTCTCAATGATTCCGTTATGAACCAAGGCAAACTCCCCATTCGATGACAGATGAGGGTGAGCATTTTCTTCGCTGACTTTTCCATGCGTTGCCCATCTTGTGTGCCCAATCACAATTTTGGAGTTCAAATTTTTTCCAATCTTTTTCTCCAAATTTACAATCTGCCCGACGCTTTTAACAACTTCCAAATTGTTGTTTTGTTTATAAGCAATCCCGCTGGAATCATACCCCCTATATTCCAATTTCTTAAGCCCATCAATGACATTACAAACTTCGTTAAAATTTCCAATCGCACTGCAAATTCCACACATAACATCTCCTGAAAATAAAAGCACTAAATCGTGCCAATATCTTATATGTTTTTTGAAGAATTACAGTGAAAAAAAGATAGCAAAATTTGCTATCTCCATTTCTTATTTTCAATTATCTTAGATATGTCAATGTGATATTTCCATATTTTTTCTCGTCAAAAACTTCAAAATTCCCATAATCAAAAGTGTCGCGACTGTTATGTTCACAAACAATGATTCCATCTTCTGCCAACAAACTCTTTTCATAAATCTTTGCCAAAACTTTTTCATAAAGACCACTTTTGTATGGTGGGTCAAGAATGATTAAATCAAATTTTTCTTCACATTTATCAAGAAAAATCATGGCATCACACTTAAAAACCTTGGTATCAACGCCCATTGTTTTCAAATTTTTCTTGGTCATGTCAACACTGCGAACATCTTTGTCAACAAAAACAACCTTCTCTGCCCCACGACTCAACGCCTCAATACCCATTGCGCCAGTTCCACAAAACAAATCCAAAACACTCTTGCCTGGAAGAAAAAATTGGAGTTTGACAAAAAGAGCTTGCCTAACCTTGTCTGTGGTGGGCCTGATATGGTCATATTTGTTTTCAATAAGTCTTCTTCCCTTAAATTTTCCAGAATCAATTCTCATGGAGATATGATAGCATTTGCAAAATGATTTTGCAAGAAAAACAAAAATATTCTTTACAAAATCAAAGTATCACCCCTGAAGCTTGAGAATCCAGTCAAAATTTCATATGGAATTGTGTCAATCTTTTTTGACATATAATCTGCATCAAACATACAAACAACTTTATCTCCGACTTTGACATTTTCATCAACTTTCACAAAAAAAGCGTCCATGCAAATGTTTGCAACACTTCTATATGGCTTTCCATTTATCAAAACTTTGAAATCTCCACTTAAGTTTCTTCTTAAACCATCGCCATAACCGACAGGAACGATGGCAAAATAGCCACCATTTCTTACTTTACATTTCTTTCCATAGCCGATGTATTCTCCACTTTTTGCATAAAAAATTTTGCTTACGTATGATGAAATTTGCATAACTGGTTTCAAATTTTTTTGTCCGTAACCATAAAGTCCAATTCCCAAACGCACCATACCAAATTCAAAAGGATAATTGACAATTCCACTGCCACCAAAGCAAATTGTTGTATTTTGCAAAATTTCTGCTCTTAACATTTGAAATTTCTTATAGTCACGAAGTGTCTGTTTTTTGTCTTCCAAGCAGTGAAAATGAGTGTAGATAGACCTCAAATTGATTTGTTTTTCCTCCAACAAATCATTCAAAATCCCCATATACAAAACATTTCCAACACCAAATCTGTTCATACCACAGTTGATTTTCAAGTGCATAGCATCTTTAAGCCCATAGTTTAAACAATTTTGAATGTCAACTTCATCTTCAACCATCACTTCAAGATTGTGTTTTTTGCATTTCTTAAAATCGGAAATTTTGGAACAAACCAAAATATGCTTGTCACTAATCTTCCTAACTTCCACTCCTTCTTCAATATGTGCAACACCAAAATAATCAACTTGATCTTCAACTAATTTTACGATTTCTTTCAAACCATGCCCATAGGCATTTGACTTTACCATCGCACAAATCTTTTTTGATTTGAAACACCCCAAATTATGAAGCAAATTTTCTCTGCTTAGCAATTTAATGTTTTTCATAATATGATATATAAATTTTTAGTGATAATTGTGAAAATATTCTCAACCACGTTTGGTGTTTTATGTCGAAAAATAATGTTATATGACGAACTATTGGCGTCATTTTTAAGTAATTTTTCTTCAATTCTTGTAAAATTTCACATAAGGAGGGATATATGAGCAATTTGCCAAGATATACACTGCGTATTCCTAATTCTTTGCAACAAAAAATCAAATACACAGCTTCATTCAACGGAAGAAGCAAAAACAAAGAAATAGAATTCGCCATAAAGCGATATATAAACGATTTTGAAAGATTGCACGGAAATATTGAGATAGAAAACGAAATAGAAGATTAAAAATTTAATCAAAATCAAATTTTTGATTGACAATGCTTTTAATGTGTTGTATAATACACATAGTTTTTTATTGGAACAAAAATCCAAAAAAGAAATATGGGTTGCTAGCTCAGTTGGTAGAGCATTCGACTCTTAATCGAAGGGTCCGGGGTTCGAGCCCCCGGCAACCCACCACCCAACCATTCGTAAATTAGGCACATATAGCCATTTGATACCTTGAAAAATAATACAAAAACATAGTTTGACGACCATTTTTGACGACCATTCCTAACACAAAATCTAATGGTCACGTTGGATTTGTTTACTGACACAACCTTTGTTGTGTTTTTTGTTGCCCATCGCTGACGGACTGTCGGAAACTGCCAGCTTGCGATTATCAAAAATACCTATTTTTCCCTTATTTATATAATAAACACATTTATTATATAGATTATATATAATTTTAGTTTAATTATCTCAAGAAAATATTTATAAATTTTAGAAAAAGATTATTAAAGTAGTTTCTTTTTTGCTTCTTTTTTCTTTTGTGGTCGCATTTGGTTTCTGAGTTATAGAAAAATTTTGCGTTTACTTTTACAATAAAAAACACATGACACTTATGTGTCATATTTAATAATTTATTTGAAATGGTTATATAAAACAGGGAATTTCACCCTGGAGAGTCGCAAACTTTTGCATTTTGTATTTTTTTATTACAAATTGTATGTCTTTATATATTTATCTAAAGCAATTTCAACAACTTCTGCAAATGTCATTTTATCCCAAGAATATTTTGTCGCATTCATTTGTCTGATATGATCCATTACTTTATTATATTTTGACTCGCTTACTCTCACGGAAACAGACTTCTTCTTAACCATAATTTATTCTCCCTAAAATTTTTATTCGAAACTGTATATACGCTTTCTGCAGAAACTGTATATACATACACGTTGGTTGTATATACATTCCCTGGATAAGTATATACAAATTACAATTTGTTTTTTTGAATGTAATCTCTCATTGCACTATCAACAATTTCAGCAAACGTATATCCTGGATATCGAAGTGTTTTTTCATTCTTTTGCTTTATGTGTGCCATGATTTTATTGTAATCGTCTTCATCAACTCGCACTGAAATCAACTTTTTTCCATACATTGCTTTTTACCTCCTTCTACAAAGTCAATATATCTGTATATTTTAGTCTTTCTCATATATCCGTTCTCTTCTCTCTGCCCTGTTAGAACTTCATCAAATGGAACAGTTCCACGTGCCTTTGCTCGTAGTTGTTTAATTGACATATTAATGCCATATAGTTTCATAAGATTTTTGTCTATGTTGGATATTGAGAAAAACTGATTTCTATCCACCTGGTCAAAAACTCCAATTCCCATATCAAGTTTACTCCTTTTGTTGAAATTTCGTCATACCAGAATAAAAACAATTTGAAAATTTGGCCATACGTTCCCTATAAGCCATTTCTTCGCGTCTTTCGGTTTTTGCCCTTTCACATTCTGAAAGTTCTACCAAAAGTTTGGATATTTCATATTTTAGTTCCTGATCACCTTTTGTCCCATATTCGCATCTAACTAATCCTCTACATCGATTTAGAATCTGCTCTATGATTTGACCTTTCCTACTGGAAGGACTCCTGGAGACAAAACATGCTGTCATATCATCCAAATTTTCTTTAATTAATCTTTTTATTGTTTCGTCAAATTCTTCGTCATATTTAAACTGCGTCAATATTTGGCAAAATCTCAAAATTTCATTTTTATAGTCATTAATTTTGGGTTCTTTCATATTTTTTTCTCCAGTTTTTGCAAAATTTTTTTGTTTTTTTTCGAAGGTGTATATACACCGCCGAAATCGACCTATTCAGTCGATTTGTAAGCGGTATTTTTTGAGAAAATTCTTTCTCAGTTATCAGAAAATTCACAAAAAATTTAGTCAGAGCCTAAAATTTTTTGTTGTGAATTTTCTGACTCTTCTTGCTCAAATTGGCCAGCCTCTACAACATTCTGTTGTGAGTCTGGCAGGGCTGACAAAGAAGACATATCCAACGCCTCTTGTGTGCTTGATGTTGTCACTTGGACAATGTCACTCTCTTTCCCTTTTTTATGGAAAATTGACTTGATTTTTGCAATTATTCCTGTCCTATGCGATTTCACAAACTCCGTCTTATACTCTTTTAGTTCGGTTTTTGCCATTTTTGTTTGTGTTTTATCCTGGAACACTGCACTATCCACAGAAGCAAAAAGACGTTTAACTAAAAGATTTTTTAACTTTTTCCTCTCTTTCTCTGTTAAACACGGAGCATCTTCAAGTTTTCCTAATTCGTTAAAATAATATTCTGTTGCTTCAGATAAATCATTAAAAACAGCCATATCAAGCAACCTCCTTTTTGTCCTTTTTTGTCAATGTCTTTTTATAATTATCCCATGATGCAGGTCTTTTTGTAGATAAAGGCACATCATCAAAATATCTATAATCTTTTGACAAATCTTCAAGATTTACTGCGTAATTGGTTGGATTGTAATGTTTCCTTATATCACCATGAAAAACATATTTAAATGGCTTGCCTAGGTGCTTATTCTCTTTGCTTTTGATATATGCTTCAATGTCGCCTTCATCTTCAAATTCTCTGCCTTTCCATTCAGTTTTTATCAGTCTTCCAAATGGCAAAAACTTATCTGATTTGACCTTTTTACCATTTACTATAAATGTGTGTTCTGATTCTTCAACATAAATGAATTGGTCAACAATTGCTCTAATGTCCGGATGCAAACGAATATATCTTTGTGAGATAAGGTATATTATTAAATATGCCTGTCCACTCAATTCAAATGCCTGTGTTACCCACGGTGGAAGATGCCTATCTTCTTTGCTATCCCAATATCTTTGGCACTCGTCAAATATGTAAACACCATATGGAATCAATGGCTTCACATCTGCATCAAATTGATTTGGTGTACCAAATGTATAACCGGAAACTTGATATGATTGCATATTCGGATACTTTCTAGTTATATCAAAATTTGAACATACAACATGTCTCTGTGGTGGCAATGAAAGATTTCTGCCATATGTTTTGTTTTGCCATTTTATATATGAACAACAATTTGTATAATTGGAATTGTAATACTTCATATATTTATCTAAAACCATGGCAGTAACAAGTGATGATTTGCCCCTTCTAGTTTTTCCAGAAACATGAATAATCATAATCTTTCCCTTTCTCTCAGATGCTTTTTGTACTCATTCAAAACAACTGCTTGATTTGCATCATAACTGTTTTTAAAAAGCCAAGAATAATAATCATCTAAAACATTGTATTTATCTATCAGAGTTATGCCCAGACTAACCACAATTTCACTTTTTGGATCTTCTCTTTGTTGTTGCTGTCTTTCTGGTTGTTGTGGTTTTAACTCTATTTCCTGTCTTCTTCTGAACATGTTGTTTCTCCTTCTTTTGCATCTGATTTAATTTGTCAATTGCAATACAATCTTTCAACGTTCCACTTGAACTAAAATATTCCTTACCTGATTTAGTTTTAATAATGTAGTTCGCATTGCGTTGATAGTCAGTTTTAGCAACTTTTATATCACTTGGTGTTACTTTCCTAATTTTCATGCCTTTTTGTCTCAAAAAATCTTCCTTTTTCATTTCTTCTCCTTTATTTAAAAATTTTTGCTTTTAATATTGATTTTTTATTTTGGATTGTGTATAATAATAATGAAGATAGGGATACAGAGCGAGTTTGCCACAAGCATTCATCGACATCCCATCTTTTTTTTATTTGTTTTTTTTGTCCTGTTTTTTCAAATGTCTTATGATAGATTTATCAACAGGATTTTTTATATCCTCATAATTTCGTTTTTTACCAACAAATTTTATTTTTGTTCGTTGAACTTTGGGCAAAATATATGTATCTCTCTTGTCTGACTTTTGAGGATTCTCTTGCAATTTAATATTTTTCACATTCCTAGTAACTGGCTGATGTGTTCTTGGAACATGTCTTACTTCATTATTTTTTACTTTGGTTATTGTTGATTTATGTCCTCTTGTGAATCCATCATTAATGCTCCATGTTTCCCCTGCTCTAATTCTTTTTAATTTTCTTTCTTGGTTTTTCTTTGCTTGTTGTCTTTTGTCCATTTTGAGCTCCTTTCTGCTTACTTTTGTATAAATCGTTAATTAAACGTTTATCCATAAATTTATGCTTATATTTCCCACTGAAAATGGCTTTATCTATATCAGATTTCTTAAAATCTTTGTTCATGTGTTCATAATATTTGCGATACGCTTTATCTTCTTTCGCCGAAAACATAGCATCTTTTCGTGAAAATACTGCATCAGAGTCAGTTTGTTTTTTGAGTTGTGAGTTAACATATTTTTCATGTTCTTTTGACACCTTGTCCAACTCGTCTCTCAATTTAAGTGCTTGTTCTTGTCTTTTGACATTCTGTGTTTGAGCCTTTTTCATACGCTCATCAAACAATTTCTTGTCCGTTATCAAAAGTCCGGACTTTCTCTTGTTTTTTTCATCTTTAGCAAATCGACTTTTTCCATTAGTTATCCATTTAGAACCAACTGGAGCAGTTGTTGCCCCCTTGTCAAATTTCCAATTCTTAGGCATCGTTGTATATACCGTAATTCCGTTTTGTGTTTTCATTTTTTCTCCTTCTAAAAACTTTTTGTCTTTAACATTGACTCTTTATTTAGTAAAATGCATATTTTGTTTGACTTATCTGGTCAATTTGGTTATAATATTTTTGAATAGGAATTGAAGGTTCACTTTCGTGAGCCTTCTTTTTTTGTGCTGTTTTCAGGCAACAAGCTTATCAACTTCAGCTGCATAATTTTGAAACACTGTTTCTGTCACAACTTCTGAACCATCTTCTGTTTTGCCTGGCGTCTCTTCTTCTTGCTCTGGTTCTTGAACTTGTTCTTCAGCATCGGTCAAAATATACTTGTCCACAGCTGAATAGATTCCATAACCTGCACAAGCCAAAACTACAAGGATTATGAGTGCAATAAACAACCCATACAAAACTTGTCCAACAGTCACCCTTGAACCTTTTACCACTGTCCTATCCCCCTTTTGTTAATTTTGACCGTCAGTCCCTCATGCAGAACCTCCAGCCATGCAAAGTTGAGAAGCCAAGGAGTTTCGATTTTTGTGTAAGAAAAAATTGCGAATTTATCATATCTCTTCTCAACTTTTTAAAGTGGACTTTTCCCTTACTCTTTTTCGTCCACTTTGGTTTGCTGTTGTGCAGTTTTTGTTCTCACTCCCAGGTTATCTATTGCCATCAACCTGTCCATATAGTAGTCATTGGCAAAAATATAGACTACATGACCACATCACAACAACAATGGTGGTGGGTTGGTTTTTGGTCTTGTTTTATCCCACCAGTCTGACCGTCCTGCCAAGTTTATACTCTGATAGCAGTATGCTGAGAGTTTTTTGTTAAACGACAGCTTCAAAACTTCCAGTCTCTGGATTCAATTTGTATTCATTCCCAAAGCCATCTTCAATACAGTAAACATGCCAGTATGTACCATCAAAGTCAGTTGTATAAACATCTGAGCAACCTTCTTTCAATTTTGTTATTTCGTTTCCAAAAATTAAACCATAAAAATCATATGAACCTGTTGAATTGTTATAACTCTTGAAATATACATAATAATCTGATGAAATTAATCCTTGATTATCTGTCACATTGTCTAACTGCTTTTCCAATTCTTCAGATGAAAAGTTATAAACATATACTTCATTGTTTCCTGTCGAGAAAACATAATCTTGAGTTGAATAAGAATAAGCAATTGACATAATATTTAAATCACTCGACAACTCTAACGTCTTCACTTCTGCAGTATTTGTGTTTAAAATTACAGTATTGCCTTGTGAGTTCTTTACATTAAATAGTCCGTTCCCCAAGTCTTCAATATAATTTATCCAAATTCCCTCCATGCCATTGACTTGGTTAAATGTTCCACTTTGATAGATATAAATTTTGTCTGAATTGAGTTCATATGCAATGTTATTCATAATGCTTAAATCTTGACCCTGTGATTGAATTAAAACCTCAACTTCTCCACTTTCTTTGATTTTTACAACATTGCAACCATACATAAAAGTTTGGTCTCTACATGTTGCAATAAGAGAATCATCAAATTTGTTTAGATTTGTATAACCATATCCAAACGTTGTAAAGACTTTTAAGCTTAAATCCTCTTCTTTGATTCCAAACAATCCTACACCCTGTTCTGAAGATGTTATCATTGCATATCCGTCCATTGAACCCACATATGAATATGAGTATCCATCTTCTTTGATTGTATAAAACCTCTTATCCGTCTTGTTATACGCAATCAAACCTGGAATACTTGGAGTGGAATATAAACAAAGATTTTCATTAACCCACATCTCTTGCTTGTCTTGACTTGTCAAAATGGATAACACTGTCAAATATTCGTTCTCTACCTCTTCTCTGCCTTCGTCTTTGGCATTTTCCAAATCTTCTTCTGTGTAGCCAGTGTTTTCACTTGCACCTTGCTCGTAACCGTCTTTATGACCTTCTTGATAACCTTTATCCTCAGCATCTGCAACTTGCTGTGCTGTGTTTTGGCTTGCCAATATAGTCCCACCAACGACTCCACCAGCAGTAAAAGTCGCAATTGTAAGTACAGTTCCAATGATTTTCAATTTGTTATTCATAATGTTTCTCCTTTTATTTTTAAAATTGGTTAGGCGAGAATTTTTTTTATTTTGTTTAGGAGGAAAATGAAAATTTTCTCGCCTCTGGTCTAGGTGGCAGGATTTGAACCTGCATAACTCCATCACACCCAGATGAAAGAGAGAATCATTCTCTCTTTTATTTTTTATATTTCAGCCTTTGGAACGTAAACCATCATTGAAATAATTGTAAGTTTTGGATTACAAGTGCTATCAGGACTTATATCAAAACCAATATTAGAATTTTTCCAAAAAACAATATCATAGTTAACAGTTTTAGAAGCAGAAGAAAGTGAGAAATTATGATGTTTATAATCTTCAATACAAAAGTCAACGGAACCAAGGTCACTTTCAAGCATATCAGATAAAGATCCGACAATTTTGAATTGAGCACAATTAGTAAAATCATCTAAGAATTCACCATTACCATTGCCTATATGTTTTGAAAAAGGAGAAACTGGGCCAGCCATCAATTGAGACAAAATGCAAGGTTCTTCTAACAATTCAACCCATTCATAAGTTTCTTCAAAAACAGCATATAGGGTCATATCTTCAGTAATCGTCATATTAAAAATATCAACAATATCTGTTTTGTTAATTGACCAACCTTTGAACTCATGAAATTCCTTAGTTGGATTATCAAATGCCACTAATTTATTATTTGCCCTTACAACTTTTGTTGTAAATAAGGTTTCATCAACATAAAAATCAAGTTCAAAAGTTCCACTCTTAATATCTTCGTACCCTTCCAGTAATCCCTCAAGCCTTGTGATTTCGTTTTGCAAAAGCAATATCTGACTTTCAAATTCTGAAATTTGTACTTCTAGAGTGCTTATTTCAGATTGTAATTCTTCAATCTGTGACAAATTATTTTCTTTATCTTCAGACAAATTTTCAATCTTCAAATTTAATTCTTCAATTTTAGAATTTAACTGACCGATGATTATGCTTTTTTCGCTTATCTGGTTAATATATTCCTTATATTGCTCTTGCACTTCCTCTTGAGTATAAAGGTCATCAATTTGTTGATTAGCTTGAAGTAACTTAACCCCAAAAACAACTCCACAAACTGAACCAGCAAAAAGAAGTATAATCATTAAATAACCGACAAATTTTTTCATGTGTCCTCCTTTATTTCTTATCATCAAATATTGAGAATGGCGCCGTTATTACCCGCCATATTCCATTGAAAATTTTAGTTATAATATTCCAAACGAATTGCAATGCTGATGGGAAAAGTGTAAAAAGAACAATCAACAAAAATATGCATATAGCAGTAATGACTAACCAATTCCACCAAGGTTTTGACTTATTGTCAGGAATTAGATCTCCGCTTTGTTTGTTGTCAACAACTCCTAAAGAATAGACCTTTCCATCAGTTTCAAATTTCAGTCTTAAGATTGAAACGTCTTCAACTTTGGTATATTGTTTTGTCGAAATAATTGAACCAGCGACAATATAATCTGTCTCACAAAAACGTAATACCCAATCTTTACCTTCCAATTCAGGTGACACGTCTTCCATATCAAAGCCATCATCTTCAAGCCCTTGTTTGAAATCAGATACGCTCTCAATTCTATTCCAAGTATATTTGTGTCCAAATAATCCTCCAGCTGGATTAGAAGCCTTTTGTATATAGTTTAAAAATACATATTTTTCTTCTGTAGGTTCCTCAAACGTGTTTGTTATTCCAAGTTCTTTCACTTCAGTAACTCCGTGTTCTGCATAATACACTTCAGCTTCAATCAATTTATCTATTGGCTTATCAGTAGAAAATGCAACATAATGCGAATCACAAGAACTGTCATACAATTTGAACCCATTGTAATATCTCACAAAGCCTACATACTTGCTGGTTATCTCAATTGTCTCGACTTCTGTGCAAGTATATTGAACTTGCCCTTCAACCGTTTGTGCAGTCCAAACTTTACCAACAACGTTTCCAACTTCTGAAATGGTGTTGTCTCCAGTTGCCGGTTCGTCAAGTGTATAATCAAAGGCACGGAAAATATTTGAAATATTGTAATAACGTTCTGCTTCTTCACTTACAACAAAATCAAGAACTTTGTATTTATAAAACACACCATTTGAATTTAACAATTCCAGTTTGTAATTTATATACGACTTCCCTTCTTCGTCATCAGATATGTAAATGCCCTCATTCTTGTTTGTTGAAATGTTGATTGATGTTGCCCTCAATTCTTTGACTGAACTGGAGGGATTATAGACATACACAAACAGTTCCTTATCTTCACTCTCTGCAATTTGAATAACCTGCAAGGAATAATTGATTGGATTTGCTGGATATGAAAAAGCATTAAACGAATCATCTTTTTGCAGATCGGAAAGGACGTCTGAATAAACTTTATCTTCTGCAAAAACAACATTCAAACTGCCAATCATAGGCAGAAAGAAACTTGCAATTAATAATGCAACTATCACTAAAATTTTCATATCCTTGAACTTTGCCTTTTGCATCACGCCCTCCTAGATTTAAATCTCAATTTCGTCAACATTCTGAAAAAGTGAATTCATTTCAGCATCTGAATAATTTCGACTTCCTAAATAACCAAATTTTCTACGCATAGCATCATCACTAAATTCATTATTCATAATTCTCTTATAACAAGTTTTAACAAACGACTTAAGGGTCATATTTTCTGCCGAATTTCTCAGCCATGTTGATTCCCTTATCTTAGCCATTAATCCTAACATGTCCACGTCATCAGGAATTTCACAATCCAGTCTTTTATTTGGAAACATTTCATGAAACATTCTTTGCCCTAGTGACATATCTTCAATTGTTTCTGGTTGGTGATAAACTGCAATCCCTTTTATGTAAATAATGCGAACATGTGAGTGACTGTTTATACAAATCCCAATCGCACCTTGTTTTCTAAGCTCTGAAATCCAACCTGATATTGAACGATCAGATGCTCCAAGTTGTTTTGAAAAATCTTGATTTGACTTTCTACATTCACCCTTGTCATTGCAATTATTTAAAATTGCAATCAGCATCGTCAGTTCCATTCCATATATCTTGTTTGAATATGCTTTCTGTAAAACTTTCACAAACTCTGCATTTGTCAACATTTTTCACCTCACGCTATCTTTTTCATCTTGCCATTTTGGATTCGCCACTTCTCCACTTCAGGCTTATCCTTCTTCAATTTGACAAACAAATCATCGGCCTGTCTTTTGTCCCTGGTAAACACCCTACACTCGCCTGACTTATCTTTCCAGGAAAGAAAAAAGCCATCAAGAGTGAAAAATGACGCTGTCATTTCTGCACCCCAACGGCTTCTCTATATTTATTCAAATTAGCAGTATCTTTTGGACTAAGTCCTTTTTCAAGACAGAAATTTATGTATCCACTCCAATTACTGTCTTTTGTTGACAATCTCTGATTTAAACTGTTCATTGAAACTCCTTAACTTACAAAAAAATATGAATTTAAAACTCCATCTGGACTATTTTTTATTCCACATTTCGGAAACATCCTTGAATGATTTTTTCATAGCCTTGTTTTTCCACATACCATGAAAGTGGTCTATTTGCTTTTCTTAACCATTTTGATTGTTCAATGCTGTCAACTAAATCTTCAATAGAGACGTAGTCAGGAACTTCACAATCAATCTCTTTTTCTGGAAACGCACGATGGAACCAGTTTTGTTTTCCTGAAAGCTCGCCAAAAACCATGAGTTTAATGCAAATTTTGTTTATTTGTACTTTGATGCTTTTAATATTCAAGTCAAAATATTGTCTCAGCTCAGACAAATTGTTAGATTCAACAAACACTTTGTTATTGAGATCTACTAATTTGATTTTTGGACTGTCAATAAGTCCCAATATTTCAATAAGTTTCATTGTTCTTTCCTCCTGGTTTTGCGTTTGGACACTTTTTTCTGTGTCTCCACCACACTTTCCATTGCTCCCACAAATAGCAGAAGTTCGAAAAACGCTCTTCTGGATTGCCATAACCTCGTTCATCAATGCAGTCTGCCGGCCATGTGCTTTTGTCTCCAGGATTGATTTCTGAAATCATTTTCAGAAATTCTTCATGTTTCCTGCTCATATTTCCCTCCTATTTACGATTTTCTCGTAATTTACTTTAATTTAATACGATTTTTTTAAAATTGTCAAGCATTTTTTACAAAATTTTCGTATTTTTTTATTTTTTTTCTACAATATTCCTGTAAAAGGAGGAAATATGAAAAATCTAAAAGCACTGAGAAAAAATCAAAATCTTTCTCAATCTCAAGTTTCATCAGCATTAGGAATTCCTTTAACCACCTATGCTACTTATGAACAAAACAAAGCCACACCTTCTGAAAATATGCTTATAAAATTGGCCGACTTCTTTGGTTGTTCTGTTGACTATCTGCTTGGTCATCAGATCAATGACCCGACAAGACCAAAAGAGGCAACCATGCTGCAGCGCCAACTTTGCCAGGATATCTTGGCTCTTGACGAAGACGACTGTGGCAGAGTTGAAGCCTACATCGCCGGCATCAAAGCTAAGAACCAGGAACAACAAAAAATCAAAAAACAATATACAGAAGAAAATTCCTGATTAAATAGAAAGTTTTAAACTAAATAAAATAAAAAGGAGCATAAAACCGAATGGCCGCAACAAAATACATTATTGTTTGTGATGAATCAAACCGACATGGTTCAAAGTATAGTTATTTTTTTGGAGGTTGCATTGTAGATGAAACACAATACGAATCAATAAGTAATGAGCTAAACTCATATAAAGAATTTTTAGGTTTACATGAAATTAAACGTGAAAAAATAAACCAACTTAATGTTGGCAACTATAAAAAAATCATAGATTTGTTTTTCAGATATATTCGTGCTGGAGACATTAAAGTAAGAATAATGTATTCCCCAAACAATCAGCTAAACCAGTTCCCACATGGACAAGATAATCTTTATTCCAAACTTTATTATGTTTTTTTAAAAAAAGCATTTAGTTTATTTTATGCATATGAGGATATTAATCTCAAAATATACTTTGATGAACTTCCGGAGTCTTTAAGTATAAACAAAAATTTCAAAAAACATCTTGTTTCTTGTTTCATTAATGCCTCAAAAGATTCATCAAACAAAGTTTCCCTTTATCCTTCAAACATTTTTGAGGTAGATTCAAAAAACCATATAATTTTGCAATGTATAGATGTTATACTTGGCACCATAGAATTTTTTTTAAACACACCAGACGAACAAAGAACTTCAAAAAGAGCATTGGCAAAAATTGAAATGTTTAATCACATTTATGAACATTACATAACCAACTTATGCGAAAATTTTAGTTTTGATTTATCAACTGGTTATTTTAATTGTAGAAAAGCTTGGAAATCTCCATATAAACATTTTGTATACAAAAAAATAAAAGCCCCCAAATCAACTACTTCACTTCAACGCGACAGCGCCGACATTCGATGATTCAGAGGCTTTTCGTATAAGGAGTTAATATCCTTATTGTCATTATAGTGCATTTGTAAAACAATTGTCAAGACTTTTTCAAAAATTGTATATACACCTAATGACAATATTAGTCTATGAAACCAAACAATTAATATTCAATATTTTATGCCAAAAAACTAAGGAAGGTGAACAATGGAAGAATATATAAAAACAAACAATTGAGATAAGATTTCATAATGAAGAGATTGAGAAGAATCAGCAAGAAATTGCAAAAAGCCTAAACAACATTGCAAAGCACCAAAAAGCAATCAGTCTTTGTCTGGAAAAGATTGAGATTTTTGAAAAATCATTAAATCAGAGCAGGGGCCCATTCTTGTTGATTGACAACACAGTAAACAAATCCAACGTGACCAGCAATGAGGAGGACACGTTGAAGAGCAACATAAAAAATCTATACCATCGTAAAGACGGAAGATGGGAATATAAAAAAAGAAAAAACGGTGAACTGATTAGGTTTACCGTTTCAACAAAAGAAAAAGCAATAAGAAAAATTCAAGAGTTAAAAGCAATTCATAGAACATCAATTCGAGTTAATGAAAAAGAAACTGTTGTTGGTTGGACAAAATATTGGTTAAAAACATATAAACTTGGAAAAAGCGAAAGCACGAAAAACAATTACAATTCTATCATCAGACTTCACATGCCAAAGTTTTTCAAGGACATGAAATTAAGGCAACTTACCCCTGCCATCTTACAAGAGTTCCTAAATGAATTTGATCCAAATAGTCGAGTTGTTGATTATGCATATTTGACACTGAGGCAATGTTTGAAGCAAGCATACATCAACAACAAAACAGCCAGAAACCTGGCAGAGACCCTAATCAAACCACGAAAAACAAAAAGACACAGAAAAACAGCCCTATCACTTGGTCAACAAGAACGTTTTTTGGAAGTGCTGAAAGATTATGACGAAGATGTTCAGCATTTTATGATCTTCAGTATTATTGCTGGGACACGACGACAAGAGACCTGCACTTTTGATTTGAGTGACATTGATGACAAAAACAAAAAGATTTACATACATGGAACAAAAACTGAAAGTTCCGAAAGAAAAATAAAAGTCTCTCAGTCATTTATTGACTTTTTGAAATTGAAAACAACCAAGCCATATTTCACCCGCCAACCTCACTATTACTCAGACATGGCGCAAGAGATTTATAAAAAAGCGAAAATAAATGACAAGACACTTCATGACTTGCGTCATACATGTTCAACAAATTTGCACTACCTTGGTTGGCCAGATAAAGAAAGACAGGTCTATTTGGGACATGCCTCAATTGTCATGACAAATGATATTTACACAAATTTGCAAGACGATATCACAAAAGACGGATTGATTAAATTATATAATAATTTATATTTGCAATTTTGACGACCATTTTGACGACCATTTTTGCCAAATTTTGAAAGTTTGAAACGCTACATCGCCCTAAAATACGTATATATAGCCCTTGAATATAAACTCTTAATCGAAGGGTCCGGGGTTCGAGCCCCCGGCAACCCACCATATATGTCTAAATACGACCACCTTTAAACCTTTTATTTTTTAGAAAACGGTTTTTAATATTAATAAAAAGAGTGGAGATTTCCACTCTTTTTTAATGCCTTAAATTATTTAATTTCAATGCGGTTTGATTTTGGTTGTTCTTTCTTCTCTTTTGGAAATTTGATTGTCAAAATTCCGTTTTCAAGTTTTGCATCAATATCTTCTTCATCAATGTCTCCAACATAGAAATTTCTGCTGAATTGACCAAAACTTCTTTCTCTTCTGATGAAGTTTCCTTTCTTATCCCCCTCTTCTTCAACTTTGTGCTCTCTCTTTGCTGTGATAGAAAGATATCCATTGTCAAGTTCAAGTGAAACATCTTTTTTGTCAAAACCTGGCAAATCGACTTCCAAAACATAGTTGTCGTCTGATTCTTTGATGTCTGTCTTCATTATTGAGTTGAATTGCTTCATCTCCTTTCTTGAAAACATTGGCATGAAATCATCAAACCAATCGTCAAAGAAACCAAGTGGTTCTCTGTCATGTTCTCCTCTTGAAATTAAACCAAAATTATTATTGTTATGTTTCATAAAATTTACCTACCTGTATTAGTTTTTCCTAATACATTGACAATTATACAACTTGTTTGCTAGCAATGTCAACTAAAGAGTGCCAGTTTTTTTATTTTTTTCTAAAACTATAAAAACTAACACTTGTGAGAGTGTTAGTTTCTCATTTTTTATAACATTTCCAATTAGAAACAAGCCCATTTGCCTTCAACCATTCTTCAAATTTTTCATAACCCTTTGTGTGAGGCAAAAACTCATTTGTGTAACATTTCTTTAAAAATTCATCAAAACCAATCCACTTAGTCGTTTCGACTTCTTCAAATTGGTATTTTAATTTTGAGAGTTTCACATCTTTTCTCACCAAAAAGACATCGGCAATTTCATTGACCAAAACGCCATCATAAATGTTGCTGTCAGCAAATGAAAACAAAAATTCTAGATCACTAGGCTTCAATTTGACACTAATCTCCTCAAAAACCTCTCTAACCGAAGCATCAATTGAACTCTCTCCAGCATCAACATGACCACCTACAGAAACATCCCACACATTTGGAAAAAAAGATTTTTGGCAACTTCTCTTTTGGACCAACAATTCATTTTTTGAATTCATAATCCAAACATGGACAACTCTATGCCAAAGTCCTTTTTTGTGAGCCTCTTTTTTGTCTATTACACCAATTTTGGTGCCATTTTCATTCAATAAATCTACCAATTCTTCCATTACAGCAATATAATATCAGTTTTCAAATAAAAAATCAATTCATCTATGCTCGTTTACGGAAAGATACAACTTTTTCGTTGTCATCGTTGTCTGTTTGTTCGACTGATTGCTTCAATGCATCCAACAAATTGATGACTTTCTTTGGTTTTGGAGATTTGACAACATGGATTTTTTGACCTGCAATTTTATCCTCAATCGCCTTCACAACTCTCTCTTTATATTCATTTTTATACGCAGAAATATCAAACTTTTTAGTCATATTCGCAATAAGTTTTTTTGCCAGATCCAACTCCTCTTTTTTCACACTCTCTTTCAGCTTTGCAACCGGATTTTCCTGAATCTCATCTGCAAAATGCAATTTGCTTAAAACCAGGCAACCATCAATAACCCTGACAGCAATCAATGTTTCCGTTGTCCCCAGAACAGTTTTTGCAATCCCCACCTTCTTTTCACTTTCCAAAGCCTTAACGAACAACACAAAAGCATTTTTGGCTCCTTTTGGCTCGACATAGTATGAATCTTCATAATAAATCGGATCAATTTCGTCCAATTTTGAGAATTGCACAATTTCAATATTCTCGTCTTTTTTTGTTTTTAACTTCTTAAATTCCTCATTCGTTAAGGTCACATACTTCCCCCTTTCATATTCATACCCCTTAACAATGTCCTCTTGAGCAATTTTTGCAGGACAATCTTCACAGGTTTTGTTGTATTTGATTCTTTGTCCAGTTTTCTTGTAAATCAGATTAAAACCAATATCAGTGTTTTTTGTGCACGAATGTAAAATGATCGGAATATAAACCAACCCAAATTGAATCGCTGTCTTTATTTTTGCCATAAGCACCTCATGTTTTTAATTTGTGCAAAAACCGGACATATAGTCATGCATTTTAATAAAATTTTGGCTTGAAAAATTTTTACTTAAAATTTTTTAAATTTGTTTGTAATAAATATCATAATATGCTAAAATGTCATTAGTATAAACTTTACGTGACGTTATTTTTTCGATAATAAAATTAATTTTTATACCTTCTTGATTAAACTATTGGATAGGGAGTTTTAATATGATTATCACATTGGTTACGGACCAATTTTACAAAAACAATCACGGGACAAGCATTTCCGCACAACAAATTTATAATGGTCTTGTCAAAAGAGGACACACTGTCAGAGTTCTCGCAATCGACGAAACAAACAACACCGCTTATGCACTTAAAGAGAGATATTTTGGAAAGCCAATTACAAAGCTTATCAACTCTCAAGGATTTCAATTTGCAAAACCAGATAGGGAAATCATCAAAAAATCAATTGAAGGTGCCGACATCGTTCATGTCTATATGCCTTTCAAACTTGGATGCAAAACAATTGAAATCTGCAGAGAAATGAACGTCCCTTGCACTGCAGGCTTTCACATAATACCTGAAAATATCACATCGACTATCTACATGAACAAAGTTGCTGTTGTGAATGCTTCTTTGTGGGAAAAATTCAAAAACTGCACATACCGATATGTCAAACATATTCACTGCCCTTCTCTTATGGTGGCAAAACTCTTGAAAAATCATCACTACAATTCATATTTGCATGTGATTTCAAACGGATATAATCCAATTTTCAAAATTGTTGAAGGAGAAGAAAAACCTAAAGTTTTCAGAGACAAAATCGTCATCACTTTCATTGGACGATTCTCTCGTGAAAAACGCCATGATTTGATTATTAAGGCAGTCAACGAAAGCAAATATCGTGACAAAATTCAATTGATTTTCGGTGGAAAGGGACCAACAAAAAAACATATCATGAAGATGGCTCAAAAATTGCCAATCTATCCAATGTTTAGTTTCTTCTCAAAAGAACAGATTGTTTCTCTGCTGAATTTCTCAGACTTATACATTCACCCTGCTGACATTGAAGTGGAGGGAATGAGTTGTATTGAAGCAATTGCTTGCGGTTGCGTTCCAATTGTTTCCAACAGTGTCAAAAGTGCAACTCCTCAATTCACTGTTCATGAAAAGAGCATCTTTGAGCATGGAAATTATAAAGACTTGACTGAAAAAATTGATTGGTGGATTGAACACCCTGAAGAACTCAAGGCTCACAGAAAAGTTATTGCAGAACACGCACTCAAATTCACTGTTGAAAGAAGTATGGATTATTACATCGAAATGTTTGAACAAGCAATCAAAGATTGGGACAAGGATTATGACTGCAAAGATAAGAAAAAGGCAATTAAGCCTGTAATAATCAATAATTATGAAAATAAATAATAAAAATCAAAAAAAATCGCATAATTTTTGCGATTTTTTTGTTATTTATCTTTTTTTGCCAAATTTTTCTTATTGAAACACAACTTCTCCACTCAGCCAAGCATTATAATAATTTTCCAAATTTGAATGTGCCGAATGACAAAAACTTTCAATCAGTTTTTCTGCAGAAGAATTTTTGAACTTATATTCACCAAAATAATCCTTCAAACAATTAAAGAATTTTCTCTCGCCCAGGCTTTGTCTGAGATTGTCAAAAAGCAACATTCCTTTTGTATAAATACAATTAACATATTCTGGTTCGGTGTCAAACTCTGCCAAATTTCTGTTCATACTTTCGTCAACATCGCCATTAATTTTAGTGAAAATGGACACAAAATTTTTATAGGTATTGGTAGCATTTTCCATGATAACGTCATAATCCAAACCATAATCTTTATTTTGTTCAAAAAAAAGTGCTGTGGAAAATTCTGTCAATCCCTCATCAACCCATGAATCTTCATATTCATTGTTTCCTACAAGTCCATACCACCACTGGTGAGCAATTTCATGGACGATGACATAGTTTTCCGCCTCCTCATCAACATCATCTGAAATCATCACAAGATTTGGATATTCCATTCCCCCAAAACAAAAATTTGTTTGAACCACACTTAATTGCTTGTAAGGATATTCCCCAAACAAATTTTGAAAAGTTGTGACCGCATCAACGGAAGTTTTGAGATGCACTTGTGCATTTTCGTCGTCATAAAAATAATATCTGATATCAATTCCTCCCACTTTGCCAGTAATCACCTGAAAATCTTTTGATAAAACAAAACAGAAATCTCTTATCTTTTCTCCTTTGCAAACTGAAGTTGTCTGTCCGTCCTTAACACTCTGACTTAACAACTCTCCTGAAGATGCAAGCACATAATCATCTGGATAAGAAATCGAAACATTGAAATTGGAAACATCACTATAAAATGGGTCCCCGCTTGCAGAAAATTGATTTTTGACAAAGCCAACTCCATCTTCATAGACACAGGCAATAGGGAAGAAATTGCCAAAGTTTACAGCATTATTTCCATAACCCAAACGATGATTGATGTTGGCGAGACTGATTGTGTAAGTCATGTCTATCTCCACTTTTTCTTGTGGAAACAACTCTTGAATCAAACTCACTGTCAAAATGTTCCCACTTTCACTCAATGAGAAGTTCACATCTTGTCCATTAACCTGCACACTCTCGAATTTCAAATTTCCAAAACTTTCACCATTTGGATACGCCCTATCTGTGTATGATTTGGGAACGACAGTTTGTCCTTCTGCAAAAGCATTGGCATAGACAAAAAAACAAACTTCAGTCAAAGAGTTGTCGCTGTTATTGACAAACATAATTTCTTGAACACAATCAAGAGTCTGCGTTTGGTCATCATAAATTGCTTCAATTTGGTATAAATTAATTTCACTTTTGGACGAACATCCAACCAGAAAAATAGGCAGACAAAATGCTATCATCAACACAAAAACAAACTTTTTCATGTTGTATTGTATTCTTCAAGAAATCAAAACATGCTCTCAAAAGGTTGTAAAAAGACGATTTTTGTGATATTATTACAAGTGAATATTCTGCTTAGGAGGAAATATGGCTTTTTGTAAATATTCCATTGATATGTTGGCAAACAACAGCACTGAAGTTGATAACATTTTTATCAATAATTATCTTCCTTATGCAGACGCAAACTATGTCAAAATCTATCTTTATGGTCTCTACAAATGCCAAGACAGCAACAGCAGAGACAACACATTAGAAAATTTTGCAAATGAATTGAATTTGTCACAAGAAGAAATTGAAAAAGCATTCTATTATTGGCAAGAACAAGGTCTGGTGCAAATTCTTAATGTCATTCCATTTGAAGTTCGCTATCTTCCAATAAGCGACGTCTTGAACAACACAAAGAAATATAATGTCAAAAAATATCAATCTTTCAATGCTCAAGCACAAGAGATTTTGAGCGGAAGAATGATAACTCCAAATGAGTATAGGGAATATTACGACATCATTGAACGCTTGCACATGGAAAAAGAAGCGCTCCTTATGATAATCAACTATTGCGTCAACATCAAAGGAAACAATGTTGGCTATGCATACATCACAACAATTGCAAAAGATTGGGCAAACCAAAAAATAACCACTGCAAAACAAGTTGAAGAAAGACTGCTTGAATTTGAAAGTTTGCAGACAGGAATGGAATATTTGCTCAAACTTATGGGGTCAAAACGCCTCCCAAACATTGAAGAAAGGTCTCTCTATCAAAAATGGGTTCAACAAGGGTTTGATGATGAAGTTTTGACCTATGTTGCAAAAAAAATGAAAGCAAAAAACAAAGCAAGTTTTCAATATATGGACAATGTTTTGGAAAAATATTATGCAAACAAACTCTTCTCCATTGCTGAAATTGAACTTTTTGAAGAAGAAAAATCAAAAGCAACTCAAACTGCAAGAATACTCACTAAAAATCTTGGACTATATTATGAAAATATCGAACCAGTTGTTGACAATTATATTTTTAACTGGATTAACCTTGGTTTTTCAGAAAAAATGCTGGAAGAAATCTCCAATTATTGTTTCAAAACAAATGTCCGCACCCTTGAAGGAATGAACAAAGTACTTGAAAAATTCCATAAACTTGGAATTTTGACTGAAAAATCTCTCGCGGAATATTTCAACGAGGTTCTGGCAGTGGACAAACATATCAAAGACATTCTTGAAAAAATTGGGCTTTCAAGAAATGTAAATCAGTTTGACAGAGATAAGTACAAAATTTGGAAAGATGTTTGGAAATTGCCAGATGATGTCATTGACTATGCCTGCACCATATCAGCCGGAAAAGATCAACCTATGCAATATCTTTCTAGCATTCTTTCCACTTTCCATGATAAAAACATCAAAACTGTTGAAGAAGCAAAAAATTCATTCAATATTTTGAGCAAAACGGAAAACAAATCAAATTTTTCAACTGGAAGATCATATTCCAAAGAAGAAATGAACGCACTCTTCCAATCTATTGATGAGATTGAAATCTAAGGAGAAACAATGAAACAAGAAATCATACGTGATGCAATGGCAATCATTCAACAAAGAAAACGAGATGCAGAAGCCAATTATAACACCAAAATGGCTCCTCTTTTTTGTGATGAAGAATACATTCAAGCATATAAAAATTACACTCGTCTTCAAATTGAAAATGCCAGAAAAATGGCGTATGGTGAAAAACCAGATGAAAAAAGCGAACAACAAGCATTGGACAAAATTGAAAGATTGAAAGATAAACACAGATTGAGCGGTGAAAAAATTAACTATTCGTGCAAAAAGTGCAATGACGAAGGTTACAACAATGGTCAAATGTGCACTTGTTTAAAAACGGAAATTTCAAAACAAATTCTTAAAAACAGCGGCTTTGAAGAACTCAAAGATTTTGACAATGAAATCAAAACTTCTGGTGACCTTGCTCCAGTTTACAAAAAAATGCAAGATTGGTGCAATAGTGATTTTAAGAAAAATTTGATATATATCGCTGGCCCAACAGGTGTTGGAAAAACATATCTCATTCGATGCATGGCAAATGAACTCATAAAAAGAGGAAAAATAATCAAAATGGTTTCTGCCCCTAACATGAGCATTGAATTTAAAGAGTTCACAAAATATCAAGACACAGAGATAATCAAAAAATATATAGATTGTGAAGTCTTGTTCATAGACGACCTTGGAACTGAAACCATGTTCAAAAATTCCACTTTGGAAAACTTATATCTTGTGTTGAACGAAAGAAAAATCAGAAGACTTCCAACGATCATAACAAGCAACTTAAGTCTAAGCGATTTGGGTGCAATATATGGAGAAAGAATATATTCTCGCATTGTTGACAGAGATACTTCAATAACAATTTATTTAAATGGACAAGATAAAAGAATTAATAAAAAATAAATATTAATATAATTAAATTAATTTATTATTTAAAAATTAAAAAAATCGCTAAAAATTGCGATTTTCCTTTATTTATGTATGATTTAAATATTTATTAATATATTTTTTATTAATTTAAATTATTTTTTAATATTATTTTATTGATTTTTTAATTATTATCTACTTAAAAATTTAATCCATAATTTTGCCACTTTGTCTTGAACAGATTTTGAATTATCTTTCCCATGTCCTGAGTGCATAATGGAATAATTTTTTTCAACTAAAATTTCAAGACTTTCTTTCATTTTTAATTTGTCTCCACCATACAAATCAACTCTGCCCATATCTCTTCCAATCAAAATGTCCCCTACAAAAATTTCACCATCAACCATGTAACACATATCACTTTTGCTGTGTCCACCAAGCAGATGATATTCTACATTAAAATCTTTTAAGTCAATTTTGCCATTTGAATTGAGAAAAACAAAATTTGAAAAATGTGTAATTTTAAGTTTACCTTCGCTATAATTATAATCTGGATTTTGCAAATATTCCTTTGCTTGTTGTGCACAAAAAATCTGACAACCAAACATTTTTTGATATTCAAGGGCATAAAAACAATGATCATAATGCCCATGCGTTAAAAAAACAGCTTCAACAGTTTTGTCTCCAACTGC
Source organism: uncultured Clostridia bacterium (assembly GCA_946496065.1). GTDB lineage: Bacteria > Bacillota > Clostridia > Christensenellales > UBA1242 > Caccovivens. The sequence continues at coordinate 39,640 of CAMMFF010000003.1, read as the reverse complement.
TTTTTTTATAACATCAGGCTCAACACCAGAATCTATTATGATACATGAATCGTTGTGAGAAACAACAAAAACATTACTTTCCATTATTTTGCTTACTAATCTGTCTATCATAAATTCTCCCCGATAAAAATCACAAATAGTATAGCAACTAAAAATATTTAAAGCAACCAATTTAGCAAAAATACTTTTACAAATTAAAGAATTTTATTGACACATTAAACAAATTATAGTAAAATAAGAGAGCATTCAAATGAAAAGAAATACATAGGGGTGTAGTTCATCGGTAGAATGAGAGTCTCCAAAACTCCAGAGGAGGGTTCGATTCCTTCCACCCCTGCCAAAGAACAAGCATTTGGCTTGTTTTTTATTAAATTATATTCCACAATCATACTTTGTAAAATAAAAACCTTTGAAAATCAAAGGCTTTTTATTTTACATTTTTTCTTGGTTTTTTCTATATTTGCAACCCAAATCAAGCATACCTTTTGAAATAATTGGAGAAATAATCAACCAAATCGCTGCCAACGCAATAAGAACATAGATTGCAATCGCCCAACCATTACGGTATCCCATGCACATCCATGTCACCAAATCAAAATCAAAAATTCCGACAAACCCCCAATTTAATGCTCCAATTAAAGTTAGAATGTAAGCTATGTAGTTTACTACTATCATAAATCCCCTCCTCTTTGTTAGAGTTAGCAAAAGAACAATTATTATTCAAAAAAGCCACATTTCTGTGGCCTTGTTTTTATTGATAATATTTATTTATGTTTTTATTTCTCCAATCTTTGTCAACTTTAACAAAAAGTTTCAACATACACTTCTTTTCAAGCAAATTTTCAATGTATTCTCTTGTTTCTTGTCCCAATTTTTTAAGAATACTGCCATTCTTTCCAATAATTATCCCCTTATGCTGTTCTCTTTCACAGATGATTTCTGCTTCAATTTTGACAATGTCTGTCATCTCCTCAAAATTGACAATTTCAACTGCAACTCCATGAGGAATTTCTTTATCCAAATTGTTGAGCAAAAAACCTCTTATTTTTTCACTTATTAAAAACGACACGCTCTTGTCAGTATAAAGGTCATCTTCATAAATTTGTTCATTTTCAGGAAGATAATCAACAATTTTGTCCAACAAAACATCAATATTCTTTCCATTCATAACAGAGACCTGCAAAGCACCAAGGTCATTGGAAACTTGCTTCTTGTCTGCTTTTGTCTGCACCAAGATCAATTTTTCTGCTTTATCTTTCAGCATTTGGATATATTGCAACTCTTCATCTTCCAGTGGTTTTGAACCATCAAACAAATAAAGCACAACATCTGCCCCTGCCAAAGCGTTTCTAACATTTTTCATCATGAATTTATCAAGATTATTTTTACTGTGATGAATTCCAGGTGTGTCAATGAAAATTATTTGATATCCTTCTCCATTCTTGATGCCAAGAATGGAATTTCTTGTGGTTTGCCTTCTGTGTGAAACAATGGCAACTTCTTCTCCAACAAAAAAATTCACGAGACTGCTTTTCCCCGCATTAGGTTGTCCTAAAACAGCAACATATCCACATTTCATCTTTCCACTCCAAATTTTTCCAAAATTGAATTTGCGGTTTTCGTCATGAGTTTTTCGTCTTTTTTTTCAATATGATCATAACCCAAAAGATGAAGAAGTCCATGCAATGCTAAAAAACAAATCTCTCTTTTTTTGCTGTGTCCATATTCTTTTGCTTGTTTATATGCCACTTTTTTGCAAATTACAATGTCTCCCAAAAACAAAATGCCTTCTTCATCTTTTTCTTGCTCAAACTCCTTCAATGTTTGATCAACATTTTTGTTTAGATTTGGAAAAGAAAGAACATCTGTAACTCTATCAACATTTCTAAATTCTTTGTTTAACTGTTTTATTTTTTCTTCGCAGACAAAATTTATTGAAAGATTAACCTCTTTAAAATTTTCATTCAAAACTTGTCCTGCAATTTCAAACATTTTTTCAATAACTTTTTTATATGGAAAAATTTTCCCATCAACAATCATTTATTTCCTCCAATTTGTTCTGAAGTAATTATACAATAGTTAACAATAGTAACCCCAGAAAAATGCCTTAAAGTATAGAACTCATCAATTATTGTATCATAATTGTCACAATTTTCCAACGCTTTTTCTTTTGCTTTTGCAATATATTCTTCCTTAACATCTTCAAAATCGCTGCTGATTATCTTTTCTTCCAATTCATAATAAATTGTTTTTCTCATTTTGAAAGGCAAAAACAAATTACTCGTCAAGTCCAAGTCTTCATATTCAACTTCATACATTTGAAAATTCACATCTTCTTTAAAGCTGTAAATTGAAAGTCCAAACAAAGTTATGTCATTTTGTTCCACCACTCTTCCAGTTCTCTCAACTTGGATATAGGTTTGATAGTGGTCACAACTTCCTTCGTTATAGACCTGTGCATAAACTTCACCTTTTGCTTCGACCTTTTTAAATTCTCCCGAAGCATCAATTGTGTATGGTTCAATCAAAACATCACCTTTTTGAACAATATCTCCAACTTTGACCTTTGCTGTCCCAGATATCAAATTTATTTCCGTAATTTTTCCATCTTTTTGAGATATGATTGGAGAAAATTCTCCATACATCTCATCTGGCCACAACTTTTCCTTTATGTTGACAACAAGCGTTTGCCCCTTGATCATGCACGAAACAAAACTTATTTCTTCAAATTCGTCAACAAGTCCCATTTCTATCTCGTCAATTGAAATTTTGTTTTTCTGCCTTGAAAAATTCTCTTTAACAAAATCCATGACCTCAATTTCGCTAAGTCTGTCCACCCCATTGATTTCATATTGCAAAATAAATTGATTTTGAACAAAATAAAAAACTGAAAAAAGTAAAACTGCCAAAATCAAGCCATATGAGGTTAAAATCTTTTTCAAATTATAAACCAACCCAGAATGTTCCGTTGAAACAATCTTAACATTTCTATCTTTCAAAAATTTTTCTACTTTTTTATATTCAAAATAGGAACATTCAAAAGTTGTTTCATTTTTCTCTTTTCTTTCAATTTCATTCAATGAAACAGTTTTGCATAAATCATTTAGCAACTTTTCTTGATTCAATCCATGAATATGAAATTTGGTTTGATTTTTGAATTTCATCAAATTTGTTCCACCTTTTTAATGCTTCCACAAATTTTTATTGTGTTTTCACTTAATTCTGCCAAGATCATATCGCTCCCTTCAACCATAATAACCCCATTTTTGACTTTGAAAGAAATCAGTTCTTTTGAAAGCGACACAAGCCCCAAATGTCCCTCGACATAAAGCAAACGACCGGACACATTTATGATGTTAAAACTGTCTAAATCAAAGTTTTTGGAATTTTTTATGTTATCCTTAATCTCTCCTAAAAAATTGAACATATCTCACCTATAAAGTTTTCATAGTATTATATGAACAATCGCTGTTTAAAAGAAGATTAAAATAAAAAAAGAAGACCATCAGTCTTCTTTATCATCAAAATTTTTTTTGCCTAGTATATCAGTCATAAGCAACTCTTGCGCCTTAGGCGGAAGAGATTTGATAAGTTCAGCAATTTCTTCGTCACTTTTCCCCTTTAAAGAGTCCAAATCAAAATCAGCTAAAGCATCAAGATCATCAGAATCATCTACAGTGTCAAAATCAATTACAGTTGTGTCATCTTCCACCTTGTCATCATTTTCTTCAAAACTGAGATTCTCTCTTAAAAATTTTTCATATTCTGCAAATTTTTCATCAAAAAAATCATCATCGTCCTCATCATTATATTGGGTTTCTTCATTCTCATCTTCGTCATCAACAAATGGATTAAAAAATGTATTATTATCCTGCACTCCTACTTCAGCTTTCTTTTCTGGCTTTGAAGTCGCGTTCTTCTTCCCATCCAAAGAAAAATCCTCAAAAGTCGCATCAACCTTAGGTTCATCTTTCGCAATTTCAACTCTGTCTATTTCTTTCACTTTTTCAAGATTTTGAGACAAATCAACTTCTTTCATTATTCTGTCAACATTTTCTGCTTTTGAGTTTTTGTAGTCATTCAAATGCTTTTTGTCTTTCTTATTCCTTAAGACAAAGAAAAGAACAATCATAGCAAACACCAGAATAATGGCACACACATAAATTGCTATATACATTTTTGCCTCCTTTTAGATCAAAAGTTTTGAGATATGTTATGACTTGTTACTTTTTCCAACCAAATGTCTTCTCATTTCAGTATCTGCCTGCAAGTTTTGAAGTTTGTAATAATCCACAACGTCTTTCATTTTCCCTTCCTTGATAGCCTCAACAACAGCCTTTGGGACTTCAGCTTCCTTTTCAATGACCTTAGCACGCATCTCCTCTGCTTTCGCTTTCATCTCCTGTTCAACAGCAACAGCAACGAGTCTGCGATGTTCAAGTTGATTTGCCGTCAAAATTCTGTTTTTCTCAATTTGTTCCTTTTCAGCTGAAAGCCCTCTGTTAATTCCCAAATCAACATGAATGACATCAGCAGAGATAAGTTCATATTTTGAATCATCGTCAATACCAGCATCAAAAATCGCTTTGTCGATAAGTTGAGGTTTTGAAACCAGAAAACTTGCCTTTTCAGTGTTTGCAATTTTTGTGACAACTGCCTCAACTGCCCTTGCAGAAATTGTTTCTTCCGTCACGCCATTCAAAAAATTCTTTATGTCAACTTTAAGCGTCAGAGAGACTTTCACATTAACTTCCCAGTTGTCCTGCGCAACTGAAGAAATCAGAGGAAGTTCCACTATTTTCGGATTGATACATTCTCTCACAACTTCCAACACTTCTCTTCCGGATATATCAATTGCTTTAACAAAATCTATGCCGAAATTGAGATTTGCGTTTTTTGCAGCGTTCAAACCTTCTACAATTTTCAAAGGGTGTCCACCACTCGTAGAGATTATCTCAAGGTCATAGATTGAAACGGAAATATGAGATTTCTTTGCAAGAACATAAGCATCAAAGATTTCGTTCACATTAAGTTTTCTCAATTTCATACTTATAGATTTAAACAAAGAAACATAAGCCCCTGAAAAGAAAGCAGTAAAATAAGCCCTTTTAGGCATCAAAATGAATAATGTCAATAAAAATACAAAAACCAATCCTGCCAAAACAATAGCAACAATAACTCCAGCGTTCATTTTTTCTCCTAATTCTAGTAATATAATAATTAATTTTTTCCTTATTATTATATCACAAAAGCCATGTCCTGTCTAGATAGAATTTCGTAAAAATATAATAAAAAAGAGATGAATATTCATCTCTTTTTAAACGTCTTCAAAACCTACATAATATAACCCAACTTTGTAGTTGTAACTAATTCCTGAAACACCTTTTTCTTTGTTGATATCAAAGTAAATTTCAATGAAATCACAAGCATCGTCACCTGCCTCATTCACAGAAAACTTACTTTCGTCAAAGGTACTATAAAAACCATAAGTTGACGAAGGGTTAAGTTTGTAATAATTTCTTGCTGCATCAGTTCCAGTAACCAATTTTGAAGCTGTTGATTCTTCAATTTCTGTTCCAGAAACAAAAGGATTAAGGACTCCTCCACCAATATCATTGTTAAAACCTGTGTTCACAGGAAGTCCATTTGCCAAAGGAATGTCGTATTGATCAGGTTCCAAGTCACTGTAACCAATGTAGACCCAATTAACATCTGGATTTTCACCATCAATATAGCCATTTTTCCCAAATTTGATTTCTTTTTGAACTTCGCCTTCAAAAACAATCTCACCATCTCCGCCATTTCCCGTGCTGCTAAAGTATCTGAAACCAACATTGATTGTGATTGACTCCGCCATTCTCTTAGTTGGATCAGGATTTTCATAATATTCAAAAGCCAAAATCACATCTTCCAGAGATTTTCCTAAATCTTCGTCTTGTGGGAACAAAATCAAACTTTGATATTCAGCAGCATCAATATACTTAAACAACTCACTGTCATCATCATTTTCATAATTCAAAAAGAAATAGTCGCCTGAATAATCAGTAATTTTCGAAACAGGGTAAGCGTTATCCAAAGTCAACTTTTCACCCGTAACACTGTCAGAACCAATTGGAGCCTGAGAACAAGCATAATTAATTATGTTATCAATAATGATTGAATAATTTCTATTAAATTGTAACGGTGTTCCAACAACAGGTGTTCCAGCAACACCATCAGCATTTTTTTGAATTGTTTTTTGAGTCACCGTCAATTTGTCTTTTGCCATTGCATTTTCGCCAATGATTTTGTCTTCAATAAATCTCGCAATTTGGTCTTTATTATCTGATGTCAAACCAATGAAACCCGCTTGCTCTTGATATAATGCTTTCACTCTTCCTAATGCATCAACAATAGAAATAGGTTGATTTTCCCAGCCATTAACTTTCACATCAGTCACAACTCCAGCAGCATTATATTGCACTTCAAAATCAAACAAATGAGCATCATCTGTTTCAACAAAGACACCTTGATCTGTTTCTTCAACATAATCATAACCCAAAACAAACAAATAGGTCGCATATTCCAAAGCATCTTGGAAATAGTTTACTGCCGTTTTATCATCGATCATACCAAACTCTTTTTGATAATAAGGCGAATACCAATAATTTATAACCTCAGCATTTTCTTCTTTATTTTCAGACACTTCTCCACCATAATACTCGCTGAATGAAGGATAACGTCCAAGTTCAATGACCATATCAAAAACATCTTTCCAATCGTTCTCAATATTCAATTGAATAGTCCAAACACCATTGCCACTTTGATTTATATCAACTTTACCTTCATACAATTCACTCAAAATAATAAAGAAATTCTTTGCACTTTCTGCATCATTTTTTATTGTCCACTTCCAACCAGAATTAGTATCCAAAGTCAAAGTTTGAGAAGTAATCGCCCCGTTTGCATCATATGTCGTTGTCACATCAGTGATTGAATATCTTAAAGAATCAAACAAATAATATTGATTATTTCCTGTAAATGTACCAAAAGTTTCTCCTTTGGTTGTATCTATATCTTTAATTAAATTATTTGAATATAATTCCCCGCGTTCATACAATTGGTAAAGGTTTTCCAATACATTCTTAGAAAAAATGTTGTAATAATATTGTGAAGCATTCTCGCCAACTGCATCAGAAAAGTTGTATTCTGCTGGTCTGCTTAAAGTTTTTGCACCAGCGAGAGATTGAGGGTTACCATCATCACCTCCACCGATGCCTCCCATACCGCCGTCACAACCCACAAAAAACAAAAACATAAAACAAAACAAAACTGACAAAAATCGTATGTTTTTTCTATTTTTCATATTTATATAATATCACAAACTTTCAAAAAAAACAATAATTTAAAACAAAAAAGAGAATTGATTACAATTCTCTTTCTTTTTCTAAAGTAGAATAATTCGTTATTGTTGCTTGAGCAGAAAAATTTTCGTATAATTTCAAATTTTCTTCATCAATTTCTTTCCTAGTTACTTCTCGAATAATGTATCCCTTATCATTTCCATTAATTATATTTTCCAATTCATTTGACACTCCATCAATAGATGATGTTAATGAAACATTAACGAACTCTAGCTGTCCATTAACATTCAACAGATAGTAATGATTCCAGTATTTTATATTACCTAAGTCTGAACCAATAGTAATTCTATCTGCAGGTGTTTTTAAAGCAAACAAAACTTCAGCATTTTCAAATTCTGGAATTGCATCTTGATAAGGGTCTTTAACGCTTGATGGTTGAATACCTTTGGTTGCAATCTTTTTCAAAATATTTTCAGTCATTTTGTTGAAGTCACTTAAATCTATATTTTCTTTTGTTGAATATTCGTAATTTACTGATTCGTCACGTTCAAAAGAATTACTATTCACTATATGTTCTTCAAATTTTTTTATATCATTATTTTCAGCATTTGAAATAAAATCAGACCAAGTATTATTCTTATCAGATATAATACCAAATTGTTTTAAATTCGAACTTTTGTCTATAGCCAACAATCCAATCTCTAAATTATCTTGGTTTGCATTTATAAAGATAAAATCTTTTACATCAAAATCAGAAATATTAAAGTATAAAGCATTATAATAATCAGACATCAAATCTATATTTTTCTCTAGCACTTCAACCATTGCAGGAATGTTGAAGACATATTCGCCATTTTTGATTTCATATATCTTGTCAGTTTCTACAATTGGAGGTTCTGGTGTCACTGTGTCATCAATGATTTTTGAATCATCTGGAAGTTTTATTGCTGTGTTTCCAACGCTGTAGATTGTCTTTTCAAAGCCATCTCCACAAATTATTGCACCAGTTGATGTGAATTCAAATGAAACTTCTTCGCCGTCCATTGTGCCATAATAAACTTGTTTGTTTTCATCATAAGATGTCCAAGTGGCTGAAATCAAGTCGTTGTAAATAAAATCATTTACATCTCTCAATTCTGTTTCTGTTTTATGCCACATTCTGTCACTTTCGTCATAATTTAACAAATAACTTTTTCCATCTTCAACATAGTAATAATAGCCATTTGTATCTTTATTCTCAAAGATGTGCCATGTGTCACCATCAAAAAGGTAGTTGTCAATTATCCCATTTTCAAGTTTAGAATAAGTATAATTCCCTTTTTCAAGTGTGGCAACGAAATCATTTATTGCCTCAACAGGAACTTCTTCTTTGCCGTCATCTGCAATCAAAGATTTGTCTGGAAGTGTGACTGTAGTTGTTCCAATGTCATAGATTTCACTTTCAAATTCATTTCCTTCAATGTTAACGCTACCATTTGAGGAAATTTCCAATGTCACAGTTTGTCCATTCATTGTTCCGGTAAACTCTTTTGTGCTTTCGTCATAAGCAGTCCATTTTGCAGCAGCCAAGTCATCGTAGATGAAAGAATCAAAGTCAATGGTTGTGGTTTCTGTTTTGTGCCACAATTCATCAGATTTGTCATACGTCAATGTGTAAGGAGTTTCCTCCGAAGCATCGTAATAAGTCTCTTCTCCGTCAGCAACTGTCTTCATTTTGTTGCCAGCCAGCAAATAATTAATCTCCCCATTTGCTGATGTGTGAGAGTAAGTATAATTGTCTTTTTCCATGTTATTCAACACAGCAGTAATTTTTTCAGTTGGAATTTCTTGTACAGGTGGATCTTCTGTTGGACCACAACCAACCAAAGTTAAAAGTCCTACAGATGCAACGATTGTCACAAGCATTGAAGTAAATTTCTTTGGAAAGTTAAGAGCAACCCTTCTTTTGGCTTTTCCAATTTTATTGTATCTTTCAAATTCTTCTTCTGATAAAATATCCCCTTTTTTCATCATATATCCCCCTTGGTTATTTATATATTAACACACTTTAACAAAATTTGCAATAGGCAATTTCTTTTTGTATGTTTTTGAAAAGCAAAAATTTAGTTATCTCTCATGAAATAGAACAAATATTGCTGAGCATAACCGGACAAATTTCCAAACTGAGCTGTCAGGTTGTTTCTGATTTTCTCCCTATTTTCAAGATTGTCATAAAATTTGTTATACATTTTCTGAATCCATGTATCAACAGGAAAAACATCTCCTTTTCCATAACCAAACAAAAGCACACAATCCGCAACTTTTGGTCCAACTCCCGAAAGTGAAATAAGTTTTTTTCTCAATTCATTTGTAGGCAAACTTTTCCAGTTTTCCAACATTTTTTCATCCACTTGTCTTACAACATTGAACAAATATTTGTCTCTATATCCTGCACCTATCTCTGTAAAAAATTTCATATCAACAGAAAGCAGTTCTTCTCTTGTTGGAAAGGCATGATAGGTCCCCATATCTTTGCCTAATTTTTCTCTCAACCTATTCAAAATAAGTTGAATTCTTTTGATATTGTTGTTTGCTGAAACGATGAATGAAATCAATGTTTCAAACAAATTTTGTTTCAAAATTCTAATGCCACTTCCAAATTCAATCGGCTTCTGCAAAATTTCGTATTTGGAAAGTTTTGTTTTTATTGCACTATAATCTGTATGCAAATCAAAATAATTTTCAAAATAGTCAGGAGTGTCTGTTTTGATTATGTATCCCCTGTAAGTTTCAGTGACTTTTGCCTTTTTATCGCCTGAGTAAACCAAAAAGCAATCTTCATTTTCCTGATATGAAAACACCTGACCACATTCCAGAATTTGTTTGATATCAAAATCATTTTTTCCAAAGATTTCAATATAATCTTTTCCCTTGTTATAATCCATTTTTTCGACCTTTTCAACCCAAATTCTAACATAAATTCAATATTCGTCAAAAAATACTTAAAAAAAGAAAAAAGGGCGTAAAGCCCTTTAAACTTATTCAGCAACAACTGAAACTATATTCTTTCCATTGCCCTTCCCAAAAACAACCTTTCCATTTTTGAGAGCAAAAAGTGTGTAGTCCTTTCCAAGTCCAACATTAGCACCAGGATAAACCTTTGTGCCTCTTTGTCTAACAATGATAGAACCTGCTGTCACATATTGTCCAGCATAAGCCTTAACGCCAAGACGTTTTGCTTGAGAATCTCTACCGTTTTTGGTGCTACCGCCACCTTTCTTATGAGCAAAAAGTTGTAAATTAATATACATCTCTTCTTACCTCCATCTTAACAAACTTAGAATAATTTTTTGCGATGTCTTCCAAAGTTTTTTCCATGCTTTGAAGCAGAACTTGAGCAGAGGCATTTTGATAATCTTTTTTGTCTAGTCTAACGACCATAAATCCATCGTCAACATTACTTTCAAGATCAAATTTCAAAATCTCTTTAAGCCCAAGCAAAGTCATTTGCGTTGCAACAGAAACACCAGAACAAACAATGTCTTGACCTTCTTGTGCATAACCACTGTGACCTTTGACTTGGAACCCCGCAATCAAATCATCTTTTTTAAAAATCGTAATCTTAATCATATTACATCTTTATAGAAACAATTTTGATTTCTGTCCATGGTTGTCTGTGACCTTGTTTCTTGCGTTCATTTTTCTTAGGTTTGTATTTGTAAACAACAATTTTATCACCTTTGCCATGAGCAACAATTTCAGCAACCACTTCTGCCGTTTTAACGGTAGGCGTTCCAGCAACAGTTTTGTTTCCGTCTGAAATAAGCAAAACATCAAGTTTAACTTTGTCGCCAACTGCACCATTAAGTTTTTCAACTTTAAGCACATCATTTTCAGTTACATTATACTGTTTTCCGCCTGTCTGAACTACTGCAAACATCTATCTATACCTCCTCTAACCAAACTCGCTGCAATCTAGGTGGTGTCAATGACACTCTCTATATAAAAAAATAAAAATATACAGATTTTTCTTCTAAAACCCGATACATGCGGATACGTGATTATTTTATCAAAAAAAAGAGGTTTTGTCAAGTAAAATCTGAACAAAACCCCTGTAAAAATTGAAATTTGACAATAAAATTAATCAGCCAACCACCATATTTCAGCATTTATTCACCGATCCTAGTCAAAAATTAAAACTTCTCCATTGTCAACATCATAATCATCAAGATTTCCACTTTCTGGAAAACCATAAAAAATACATTTAAACATACGTCCAACACCATTGTGTGCGACAACCAAAATGTTTTTATCTTTACTTAGATTTGAAATTTCATCAATAAAATCTTTGCATCTACCATGAAAATGTTGGAGTCTCTCCATGCCTTTTACTTTGCCATTTCCTTCGTCAAAGTCAACTCTCCAACAATCAGGATAATCACTGTCTATTTTCCCATTCAGTTCTCCAAAGAAACGCTCTTTCAAACGATCATCATAAATAATTGGAGTATCTTTATGAAACCTTAAAACCTTTTCAGCTGTTTGTTTTGCTCTCAACAAAGGTGAACAATACACCAAATCAATCTTTGTGTTTTTAAGTTTCCAACCAGTTTCCTCTGCTTGCTGTTCTCCTTTTGAGTTAATCGATAAATCTATGTCCCCACCAGCTAACAGGTGGTTTATGTTATACTCTGTTTGTCCATGCCTTATAAACAATATCATCTTAAACACCTAAATTTCTTTTTGTTTTTTCATATATTCTTGAAAATATTGTGGAAGTGAAACTTCAAAAGTCATTCTTTCAGAAGTTCTTGGATGCAGAAATGATAATTTGTAAGCATGTAAAAGTTGTCCATTCAACCCTTTAACTTCTTTTCCATATAATTTGTCTCCAACAATTGGATGGTTGAGAAATTTTGAGTGAACTCTAATTTGGTGCGTTCGACCTGTCTGCAAAGAAAACTCCACCAAACAACATTTTTCAAAACGTTTGAGGACCTTATAGTCCGTAACAGCAACTCTTCCGCTGTCCTGAACACTAATCTTTTTTCTATCCTTAGGATCACGTTTTAAGAAAGTTTTAATCTCTCCCTCATCATCTTTCAAATTGCCATCTAATAATGCCAAATAGTTCCTGTGACAAGTTTTGTTTTTGATTTGTTCTGCCAAATTGACATGGGCAAAATCATTTTTTGCAACAACCAAAAGACCGCTCGTATCTTTATCCAATCTATGAACAATCCCTGGTCTGAAACTGCCATTAATGCCACTTAAATCTTTAATTCTATACAAAAGCCCATTAACAAGCGTTCCACTTTTTGTTGAAGAACAAGGATGGACCACAAGTCCTTGTGGCTTGTTGATAACAGCCAAATCTTTGTCTTGATAGACGATTTCAAACTCAATATCTTCTGCCTCAGTGGAAATTTTTTCAATTTCGAGTTCTTCTACATCAATTTTTTCGCCTTCTTTCAAACATGTTCCAGCTTTTTTGATTAATTTCCCATCAACAGAAACTTTTCCTTTTTCAATCATATTTTTGATATGAGAACGAGAAAATTCTGGAAATTTTGACAGCAAAAAAACATCAAGTCTTTGTCCCCTATCATCATTCAACACACTAAATGTCTTTACCATTCTTGTCTTTTCCCTTAATTTTTTCTTTTTTGCGATTTTTGATGAAATAAATTATCAAATAGATGATAAACATCACAACACCAACGCAAAGCGCGACATCGGCAAAATTAAAAATTGGGAATGATTGCCAAAAATCAAATTGAATGAAATCTCTCACATATCCAAAAACCATACGATCATAGAGATTTCCCAAACAACCCGCAAACAAAAATCCAAATGTAACATTCAACAACCATGTTTTATTTGGTTCTTTGATGTAATAAAAAATGAAAATTGCCATAAAAACAATGCTTAAAGCAATCAAAAACACTTGTTTGCCAGCCATAAGACCCCAAGCAGCACCATAATTGTGAACAAGTTTGAAATTAAACAAATATGGAATGACTGTGATTGTTCTTCCATCAGAAAGTAAGTCGTCAAAAACATATTTTGTCACCAAATCTAGTGCCAAAACCACTGCAATGATAGCAAACATAACACACATTTTAATAACAGTTTTCTTTTTCAAATCAGCCTCGTATTTTCTTATATTTTTTCTTCAACTTTTCCAAACTTTCGTCATCAAAATACCTTTCAGTGTATCCACAATCGCAACAAACATAACGGGAAGTAAAAATTTGCTTCCCAAAAGCTCCAATCACCTCATAATCGGCAGTAGACTTCTTGGAATTTTTATCCTTATTTTCAAAAACCAAAATGTTTTCACTGTGACATTTTGGGCATTTACCCGTCGCTTTCATACCTAATCCCTATCAATTTCCATATTTTTTGGAAGAAAGATATATAAATCTTTGTCAACCACCTCTTCGCTTGCCCCCAAAACATCAATCACACCATGATAATAGTCCAAAATTTTGTTTTTTTCACTTGAATTGCAAGCTCTAAAATCAATAAAAAATGGAATTTCCTTCTTCAGTAATTCAATTTTATCCTTACAATCTTCAAATTTTTCAGGATAAAACACCCTAATTCCATCAATTTCATCAGGCAATTTTTGTGCTACTTTAAGATTATATGCTGCTTTTGGTTCTTTTTTCTTCTTGACAACTTTTACATCATCACCTTCAAAACCAAAAAATTTATAAATGTAATTCATAAATCCCATAGAAATACCTCTATTTATTTTAACACAATTAATTTCTCTATGCAAATAAATTAAAATCTGAATAAATTTTTTATCAAATTATTTTGGGAAAATAATCAGAAATTTGATATATTTTAACAGTTCACTTTAGAATTAATTTGTCCTTTATTATCAAAACAAAAAAAAGACTTTGAATCAACCAAAGCCTTTTTTTATATTTCTACAATTATTCAATAATTTGAGAAACAACACCAGAACCAACTGTTCTGCCACCTTCACGGATAGCGAAACGAAGTCCTTGTTCAATAGCGATTTCTTTGTTAAGAGTGATTGTCATCTTAACGTTGTCGCCAGGCATAACCATTTCAACGCCTGCAGGAAGTTCAATTGTTCCTGTAACGTCTGTTGTTCTGAAATAGAATTGTGGTCTGTAACCATTGAAGAATGGAGTATGACGTCCGCCTTCTTCTTTCTTCAAAACGTAAACTTCAGCAGCAAATTTTGTGTGTGGGTGAATTGAACCTGGTTTGCAAAGAACTTGTCCTCTTTCGATTTCTGTTCTTTGGATACCACGAAGAAGAATACCAACGTTGAATCCTGCGATTCCTTCGTCAACGGTCTTTCTAAACATTTCAATTCCAGTTACAACTGTTTGCTTCTTAGCTCCCAAACCAACGATTTCAACAACATCGTTAAGTTTAACAGTTCCTCTTTCAATTCTACCAGTTGCAACAGTTCCACGTCCAGTGATTGTGAAAACGTCTTCAACAGGCATAAGGAAAGGTTTGTCTGTATCTCTTTCTGGTTCTGGAATATAAGCATCCAAAGCATCAAGAAGTTCTTGGATGCAAGCACATGCAGGATCTGTAACATTTCCAGCTTGAGCTGCTTCCAAAGCTTTCAATGCAGAACCTTTGATGATTGGTGTCTTGTCTCCTGGGAAACCATATTCTGTCAAAAGTTCTCTGATTTCCATTTCAACAAGATCCAAAAGTTCTGGATCGTCAACTTGATCTGTTTTGTTCATAAATACAACGATGTATGGAACACCAACCTGTCTAGCAAGCAAGATGTGTTCTCTTGTTTGAGGCATAGGACCATCAGTTGCAGCAACAACGAGGATGGCACCATCCATCTGAGCAGCACCAGTGATCATGTTTTTAACATAGTCAGCGTGTCCAGGGCAGTCAACGTGTGCATAGTGACGTTTGTCTGTTTGATATTCAACGTGTGCAGTGTTGATTGTGATTCCTCTTGCCTTTTCTTCTGGCGCCTTATCAATTTCATCATATCTCATTTTTTGAGCGTAACCCTTTGCAGCACTATACATTGTAATAGCAGCAGTAAGAGTTGTTTTACCGTGGTCAACGTGGCCAATTGTTCCAACGTTAACGTGTGGTTTGGTATTATCATATTTTCCTGTAGCCATTTTAATAATCTCCTTTTTATGTTTTACTGTGATATTTTACCATATATTTTGAAAATGTCAAAACAATTTAAGCATTTTTATAATTTTTTTTCAAAATAAATTATCGACAACCTAACTTTTCACAGACAAGCAAGTTGTCCTTTGCAAAGATCAGTTTTGTATTTAAGCAAAAAAGCTAAATCGCACTAAAAATCTTTGTTATGCTTGTTTTTTACGCTGACCAACAATTGTTTCAGCAATATTCTTTGGAACTTCTGAATATTTCAAGAATTCCATTGTGAATGTTCCACGGCCTTGTGTTTGAGAACGCAAGTCAGTTGCATAACCAAACATTTCTCCAAGTGGAACTTCAGCATTAACAACTTGCACGCCTGGTTTTGATTCGTTTCCTGTCAAAATACCACGACGAGATGTCAAGTTGCCCATAACTGTTCCAAGATAGTCATCTGGAACTTCAACTTGAACTTTCATGATAGGTTCAAGAAGAACTGGGTTAGCCTTCAAAGCACCTTCTTTGAATGCCATAGAACCAGCAATCTTAAATGCCATTTCTGAAGAGTCAACTTCATGGTAAGAACCATCAACAACAGTAACTTTGAAGTCAACAGTTTCATATCCTGCAATAACACCATTTTTGCTTGCTTCTTGAATACCATTGTTAATTGGCTGAATGTATTCTTTTGGAATAGATCCACCAACAGTCTTATCTTCAAAGACATATCCTGCACCTGGTTCAAGAGGTTCCATTTCAATAACGCAGTGACCGTATTGTCCCTTACCACCAGACTGTCTAACAAACTTGCCTTCTGCACGAGTTGCTTTTCTGATTGTTTCTTTGTAAGCAACTTGTGGTTTACCAACGTTTGCTTCAACTTTAAATTCACGAAGCAATCTGTCAACGATGATTTCAAGGTGAAGTTCGCCCATACCAGCGATGATAGTTTGTCCAGTTTCTTGGTCTGTGTATGTTTTGAAAGTTGGGTCTTCTTCTGCAAGTTTAACAAGAGCGAGAACCATCTTTTCTTGCATCAATTTTGTCTTAGGTTCGATAGCAACCTTAATAACTGGTTCTGGGAATTCCATACTTTCAAGCACAATTGGTTTCTTTTCATCACAAAGAGTTTCGCCTGTAATTGTGTCCTTAAGACCAACGATAGCAGCAATGTCTCCAGCACCAACTTCTTTGATTTCTTCTCTTTGATTTGCATGCATTCTGATAAGACGACCAACTCTTTCTTTTTCACCCTTGTTTGAGTTGTAAACATAAGAGCCAGCAGTCAATTTTCCAGAGTAAACTCTGAAGAACGCAAGACGACCAACAAATGGGTCTGTCATGATCTTGAATGCAAGGCCAGCAAATGGAGCATCTTCACTTGGTGCTCTTGTTTCTGTCTCTCCAGTGTCTGGGTTAACACCTTCAATGTGGTCAATATCAAGTGGAGATGGAAGATATTCCACCATAGCATCCAAAAGCATTTGAACACCCTTGTTTTTGTATGAAGAACCACAAAGAACTGGAACAACTGCTCTTGAAATTGTTGCCTTTCTCAAAGCTTTCTTAAGTTCATCAAGTGTAATTTCTGCACCTTCAAAATATTTTTCAAGCAAAGCATCATCAGTTTCAACGATTTTTTCAATCATTTCATCATGAAGTTGTTGTGCTTTTGCTTTGTATTCTTCTGGGATGTCAGCAATCTCAATTTGAGTTCCCATATCATCTTTATAGATTTCAGCTTTCATTGTCAAAAGGTCAATAATTCCACTGAAAGTGTCAGCTTCTCCAATTGGCATTTGAATGGCAAGAGGATTTGTTTTCAATCTGTCTCTGATTGAATCTACGCAACCAAAAAAGTCTGCAGCATCTCTGTCCATTTTGTTGACATAGATGATTGTTGGAACTTTGTATTTTGTAGATTGACGCCAAACAGTTTCAGTCTGAGGTTGAACTTTGTCACGAGCTGAAAGCACAAGAACAGCACCATCAAGAACTTTCAAAGAACGTTCAACTTCAACAGTGAAGTCAACGTGTCCTGGAGTGTCGATGATGTTGATTTTGTGACCTTTCCAGAAACATGTTGTGCAGGCAGAAGTGATCGTGATGCCTCTTTCTTGTTCTTGAGCCATCCAGTCCATGGTTGCAGCACCATCATGAACTTCACCAATTTTATGGTTCTTACCAGTATAGAACAAAATTCTTTCAGTAGTTGTTGTCTTACCAGCATCGATGTGAGCCATAATACCAACATTTCTGGTCAATTCTAGGTTTGTAGCCATATTTTTTCTCCTTAATTATTTTTCTCTATCTTCTTGAATTATGCCGCGTCTATGTTGATAGATTTACAAAGACACGGAAAGATTATCAACTTTTTTGATTAGTTTCAACCCGTCTTTCTTATGCAAATTTGACTAATTTTTGATAACCTTCAAATTTTAATTTGTCGAAATACGTATCTCTTACCATTTATAATGTGCAAAAGCCTTGTTAGCTTCAGCCATTCTGTGCATTTCGTCACGCTTTTTGATTGAAGCACCAGTATTGTTGTAAGCATCAATAAGTTCACCAGCAAGTTTTTCATCCATATTTCTTTCGCCAGTTCTCTTTCTAGCATTGTTAACAATCCAACGAATAGCAAGAGTTTGTCGTCTTTCAGGACGAATTTCCATAGGAACTTGGTAAGTTGCACCACCAACTCTACGTCCTTTTGTTTCAAGCATAGGTTTAACGTTTTCGATTGCTGTGAGGCAAACATCAAGAGGTTCCAAACTTGTTTTTTCTTTAATAATATCGAAAGAACCATAAACAATTCTTTGAGCAAGGCCTTTCTTTCCACTCAACATAACTTGATTGATAAGTTTTGTGACAACCTTGTTGTTATAAATTGGATCTGGTAAAACATCTTTCTTAACCGCACTATTTCTTCTTGGCATTGGTTTTACTCTCCTTTTAAAAAATTTTAATAGTTAACACATTTGAAAACCAACCACCTTTCGCCCACATCTTTGCAAGCGAATTGTCATTAACGACTGTGGCAAGTAATCAAACATTAAAGCACAATTTTGAATAGACATCAAAAATGAGCAGTTTGTGCAGATTACTTACCTGCTTTAGGTCTTTTTGCACCATATTTGGAACGGCTTTGTTTTCTGTTTGCAACACCAGCAGTGTCAAGAGTTCCACGAATGATGTGATAACGCACACCAGGAAGGTCCTTAACACGTCCGCCACGAACAAGAACGACACTGTGTTCTTGCAAGTTGTGTCCAACACCAGGAATGTAGCATGTTCCTTCTTGACCATTTGAAAGTTTTACTCTGGCAATTTTTCTAAGAGCAGAGTTAGGCTTCTTAGGAGTTGCTGTTCTAACAGACAAACAAACACCACGCTTTTGAGGACATTCTTCAAGAAGTGGAGCCTTTTTCTTCTTCTCAAATGATTTTCTTCCATTTCTAATGAGTTGGTTAAATGTAGGCATGTTCATATCTCCTTTTGTAGATTTTCAGTTTTAAATCATGAATTGGATTTGTCATAAGAAGACACAGTTTTATTTGTGTTATTCTTGTGTCTTCATAAAAAAGACACGGGTTTCCGTGTCAATGAAAAAATGCTTTTATGTTAAACATGAACAACACAATTGCATTTGAACAGAAACAAAACTTTTCTGTTTTTGCAACTTTGAAGAATTATTTCTTCAAATCGGTGAGGTTTGTAACCCTTTTCCTGTCGTTTGAACTCAATCAAACTGCGCTGAAACTGAAAACTCAAATCAGCTCGTCACCTGTTGTTTGTTTATGCTTAAAAAATTAAGCATGGTTTCCGACAACGAAACACATGCTAATTATAAGTATATTTCACATTCTTGTCAAGTGTTTTGACAATAAAAATTGTTTATTTTTTTTGATTTTTATAATCCAAACTCATTCGGATAAACAACCTGCCCTGAAACATGTTTAAAATTCTTTTGAAGTGGTTTGATGAAAAAGTTTGAAGATGGAAAATCTTTCGGAATTTCGACACCACATTCTTCTGCCGATATATATCCAAATTTTGGATAATATTTTTCACTTCCCAAGACTAAAGAAAATTCAAAACTCAATCTTTTTGCAATCTCATGCCCTTTGTTTATCAACGCAGATCCAACACCTTGTCTTTGAAAATCTGGTGCAACTGCAAGTGGTGCAAGAGCCAAACCAACTTTTCGCCCAACTTTCACCTTTGTAAACATAATATACCCAACAATTCTTTCATCACATTCTGCCACCAAAGCAAGTTCTGGAATGTATGCCTTGCTTTTACGCAATTTTTCAATCAAATCTTGTTCTGTGCCATCTCTATGTTCAGCAGTTGCAAAAGAAGTTTTGATCAATTCATAAATTTTTTTGTGGTCTCTCTCTGTTTCTTGTCTAATATGAACATTCTTCATTGATTCACCTTGTCATCATTTCTAACGACGTTTTTTTCTTTTTACATATTGCCCTTGCATGATTGTCAATCTGATTCCTGCACTGTCACCAACAAGACTTGGTCCAAGCACCCCATTTTTGAAATAAACAGGATTTGTAGGTTTCCAGCAAGCTGGACAATCAGCATTATTGCAGGTCAAATAAAGACTACGCCCAGAACCAACAGAAGCACGCAAAGATTGATCTATTGCCCATGTAATAACCTGTGGCAAAACTGCTCCCAATTTAAGTTTTTTCTTCTTTTCACCTGGTTCAGTTCCAATTGGCAACATTTCAATTGATAATGTTTGTTTACAAACTGGACATTTAGCCATAAATTTACTCCTATAAATAGTATAACACAAAAATTATTCAATATCAAGAAATTTAGATACAAACTCGCTTTCACTCAAAATTGGAACACCAAGTGATTTTGCTTTGTCAAGTTTACTTCCCGCTTCTTCACCAGCCAAAACATAAGTCGTGTTTTTTGAAACAGAAGATGCAGTTCTTCCACCATTTTCTTCAATAATCTTTGTCATGTCAGAGCGTGAATAGTTTGGAAGGGTCCCAGTCAAAACAAAAATCATTCCAGAAAGTCTGTCCGATTTAGGCACACTTTCTTCCAAAATAACCACTCCGACACCAAAAAGTCTTTCAATTTCGTTCAAGTTGTTTTCGTCTTTGAAAAATTCAACAATATTGCCAGCAATGATGTCACCAATGTCTTCAACAGCAACCAAATCTTCAAATGAAGCATTTTTGAAATTTTCAAAAGTTTTAAAGGTTTTTGCCAAATCTTTTGCAGTCTTGATTCCAACTTCGCTGATGCCGATGCCATAAATAAATCTGAAAAGTTCAATGTGTTTACTTTTTTCCAAACTTTTAAGCATATTTTCTGCTTTTTTATCCTTAAACTTTTCAAGTCCAACAAGTTGCTCTTTTGTGAGTTTGTAAAGGTCAGAATAATGCCTGAGCCCCAAATCATCATAAAACTGAATAATTGTCTTTTCAGAAAGACCTTCAATGTTGAATGCTTCTCTCTCAACAAAATGAACAAGCCTTGCAACAATTTGTTCTTTGCAGTTGTCATGATTTGGACAGAAAATCAAGGGTCCCTTTTTAACCAATGGAGTTTTGCAACATGGACAAACTTTTGGTTCTTCAATAACTTCTGAATTGTCATATTTCTCAGCAAGCCCCAGCACTTCAGGAATAACCTCGTTGCTTCGTCTGATGAAAACCCTGCTTTTCAAAAAGACATTTTTCTTTCTTATGTCTTCAATGTTGTTGAGCGTTGCTCTTGAAATTGTCGCACCAGCAAGTTCCACAGGTTCCAAGATTGCAGTTGGAGAAACTTTTCCACTTCTTCCAACTTGCCAAATCACATCATTAAGCATTGTTGAAACTTCTGCCGCTTCAAACTTATATGCTCTTGCCCATTTAGGAAACTTGTTTGTGTATCCAATTTCTTCACGAGGAGCAATCTCATTAAGCTTAACCACCGCCCCATCAATCATGACATCAAGATTGGATTTTTGAGCATCGATTTGACCTATGATGTCTTCCGCTTCCGCCTCAGTTTTGACAACCTTGAAGAAATCACCAGTTTTGAAACCATTCTCTTTGATAAATTCGTGCATTTCCTCTTGAGTTTTGAAAGTTTTCCCTTCAGAAAGCAAAACGGCATAACAAAAATAATCCAGTTGTCTTTTTGCTGTTTCTTTAGGGTCAAGATTTCTGATTGCTCCAGCAACCCCATTTCTTGGGTTTTTCAAAGGTTCTTCTGCAGTTCTGTTATAACGCCTAAAACTTGAATTGGTCATCATTCCTTCGCCTTGCAAAATCAATCTGCCTTTGAAAGGAATCTCCAGCGGAACACTTTTGATTGTTCTGACTTGTTCTGTCACATCTTCCCCAATCTCACCGTTCCCACGAGTCGTTGCACTGGCATATTTCCCATCAACATATTCCGTCACAATGGTCAAACCATCAAACTTATATTCCACAGCAAAAGTTGGATTTTTGACATGTTTTTTCATGTCATAGAAGAAAGTTCTAAGTTCGTCAAAAGAGCGAACCTTGCCCATTGAATAAAGACGTACATCATGTTTTTTCTTGACAAATTTGTCAAGCACATCTCCGCCAACTCTCTGTGTTGGAGAGTTTGAAAGCACAACACCTGTTTCTTTTTCAAGGTCAACAAGTTCGTCATAGAGTTTGTCATATTCCTTATCCGAAATGGTTGGATTGTCAAGTTCGTAATAGTTTCGGTTGTGCATCAAAATGACATCAACCAACTCTTTCATTCTTTCAAGTTTATCCATTGTCCGCCTCCACTTTTTCAAGATTTTTGGAATTAAGCATGATTTCTTTAATGCCAAAATCGTCAAAATCTATTTTACCCACAAAACCGTCATCAGAAACCTCAACAATTTCGCCTTCTCCATAGCGAGAAAGATAAACCCGGTCGCCAACATGAAAACCACTGTCAAAAGCGTCAGCAGTTTCCTTCTCTTTTCTGAAAAAATCATCTCCAGCTGTGATTTTTGGTTTTTTCTTGTCAACAATTCCAAGTTCCTTCAAAAACCTGCTTTCAACTTGAAAGTTGCTTTTGCCATACATATATCTTTTGCAAGCATGAATGAGATAAATCTTTTCTTCCGCCCTTGTGATTGCAACATACATCAACCTGCGTTCTTCTTCCATTTCACTGTTGGAGTAAGTTGCACGAAAAAGAGGAAAAATCCCTTCTTCCAAACCAACGACAAAAACAACCCTAAACTCCAACCCTTTGACAGAGTGAATTGTTGCAACTGAAACAAATCCATTTTCTTGAATGTTGTCGCTGTCACTTCTGAGCATAACATTTGCAAGATAGTCAGCAAGCGAGCACTCGCCATTTTCGTCAACAAACTCTTGAACACCAGAAATCAAACTGTCAATGTTGCCAAGTTTGTTGATTGCTTCTTCATCTTTTCCAGCATACGCTTCTCTGATTTTGAAAACTTTGACCACTTTTTCAACAAAATCAGCAAGCGGAATAACATCAAGTTCTTCACGCAAAGATTTGATGTTTTCAACAAAATGTTCAAGTTTGGAATGATATTTTGAAAACTTGAACTTGTCACTCAAAAGATATTCCAAAACTGTCTTATCTTCCGCTTCATTTTGCAAGTTTGAGATTGCAACATCGCCAATCCCTCGCTTTGGAAAGTTGATGATTTTGAAAAGCGAAATCTCATCTTTTGGATTGACGAAAACCGAAAGATAGGACAAAATCATTTTGATTTCCGCTCTTTCATAAAACTTATACCCGCCATAAAGTTTGTAAGGAATTTGTGACATCATAAGCCCTTCTTCAATGGGACGAGATAGAGCGTTAATACGCATCAAAACCGCAAAATCATTGTAAGTGTATCCCTGTTCGACCAATTCTTCAATTGTGCGCGCAACAAACATTGCTTCATCTTTCTCATCAAAAGCGGTGTAAATGACTGGCGATGCACCGTCTTCTTTGTCTGTCCAAAGGTTCTTTTTCAAACGCTCATTATTGTTTGCAATGACATTGTTTGCCAAGGTCAAAATGTTTTTTGTTGAACGGTAATTTCTTTCAAGTTTGAAGGTTTTGACATCTTCAAAATCATTTTTCAAATTGAAGATGTTGTGAAAGTTTGCCCCTCTCCAAGAATAGATACATTGGTCCTCATCTCCGACCACAAACAAGTTTTTATGTTTACTTGCGAGCAGTTTGATAAGCTTGTATTGCACAAGGTTTGTGTCTTGAAACTCATCAACCAAAATGTAGTGAAATCTGTCTGCATAATGGTCAAGAACACTTTTGTAGTTATTAAACAAAAACAGCGTTTTATTGAGCAAATCGTCAAAATCAAGGGCATTGTTTTTTTGCAAATATTCTTCATATTGCCAACATATTTTTTGATAGTTTTTTAAATCAGTTTTGTTTCCAAATTCCTGCAAAGACAAGAAATATTCATCAATATCAAGTCCTTTATTTTTGATGTTGTCAAGGTGTCCTTCCACTCTTGAAAGTTCGTCATCTTGAAGGTTGTTTTTTTTCAAAAGGTCTTTCAAAATCTTGTCTCTATCTGCTTCAGCAATGATCGTGAAATTTTTGTTATATCCGTCAAGAAACTCAATGTTCTCTCTCAAAATTCTCACGCACATAGAATGGAAAGTGGAAATCCAAACATAGCGGTCACACATTTTCGCCACTCTTTCTTTCATTTCGTTGGTTGCCTTGTTTGTGAAAGTGATGGCCAAAATGTTGTAAGGAGAAACTCCCTGTTCAATCAAATAGCAAATTCTGTGTGTCAAAAGTCTGGTCTTGCCACTGCCTGCCCCAGCAGTAACCAAAACCACTCCATTAATTTCCAAAAGTGCTTTTTTTTGTTCTTCATTAAGAGAATTTAAATCATAGCCATTCATAGAAAATATTTTACCATAAAAGAAAAAAATAGCAAAAGAAAAAGCAGACTTAAATTTGCCTGTGTTTCAAATTTTTCTAACATTTAATTTCCAAATTAGCATATGATTCTCCCATTAAAATGTGTTTATATTGTGAATTCTCATCTTTTTTTATCAATGGAATGACCTTGATATGTTTTTGAAAAATCATAACAACATCACTTCCTCCAAAAAGAAAATATCCCATAGGATCACCTTTTTTCACCACTTGACCAACTTTCAATTCTTTTTCCCAATTACAAGAACAAACTTGTGACATTCCGACAGGCAGAATTGCCACGAGCCCAAATTTTTCATTGTCCAAAATCAAACAATCTCGAGTTTCAATCATTTGAAAACCAGTTTCATTGAAATAGATATATTTATGCAATTTTTCATTCCATTCAGTAATCCCACCACCGGCATTAGCTCCAGAAATTTTTCTCATCTCAAGAATTTTTCCTCCAATTGGAAAATGATAACGATGATAATCACTCATGCAAAGATATGTATGAGTCAAAGTCCCACCTTTAAATACGTCTTTATATTTACAATTTTTCCCCAGAAGTTCTTCAATTGAAGTCAAGTTTGCTGATTTAATGTTGACATCATTGATCAGATGATTTTTGTTGTCAATCCTATAGAATCCCTTTGGTTGTGAATCTGCAGGGGAAACCACATCAGCATCACTGATTGGTCTCTGTTCTCTGTCAATCAATTTCCTGCTGAAATAATCATTGTAGCTTGTCCAAATATTCTCTTTTCCATACCAACCTTTCAACAGACCTGATTTTTCATCAGAAAGTGCAAGCTTGTAATACTCATCATTCCAACTTGATTTTGTTGATAGAAAATTTCCCCATGTTTTTGAATATTTCTTTATCCAACTTGCGATAGGTTCAAGATATTGCAGTGTAGGGTAGAAGAATCCCTTCCCTTTCAACTCTTCCAGTGGTTGATCAAATATATACCAAAAGTATCCAGTGGTTTGATCCATGGCAGTAAATAAATCATCGTATTTTGCATTTTTCAAACATTCCCAAGGCATACACTTGACAGACCAATCAAGAAAATCATAAAGTTCTTCAAGTGATTGTGCTGGATTAGTTGTCTTGTCAGGATTGTTCTTCTTTGCAATTTTCAAACTTTTTTCTACAAGATTTCTCAAATTCTCGTCTTTTTCTAAAAAAGACATAAATTCCAATGTAATCTTTTCGTGCTTCATTTTGACCCCTGAAATTTTATTTTTATAAGTATACCATAATTCAATATATCAATCAATTTTTTAAACTCATTTTATCAATAAAAAACAGACCAAAATTGGTCTGTTTTTTATTTTTATTAACCTCTTTTTCTTGCTCTTTTTCTTGCTTGTTCGCTTTTCTTTTTTCTTGCAACGCTAGGTTTGTCGTATGCTTCTTTTTTTCTTATATCACCGATAATGCCGTCTTTTTGGCATTTTCTTTTAAAACGTTTCAAAGCACTTTCAAGAGATTCGTTCTCGCCTACTTTAACTGTTGTCAACTTTCTCACCACCTTTCAAGGTCAATTTTCTGCGTAATGATAACATATTTTATGGTTAATGTCAACATTTTATGAGCAATTTTTTCACTCACAAAAAACTCCGTCCTTAAAAGGTTTGATGAGTTTTACATCAATCACATCACCAATATGCACATTCGCTTTTGCATTAATGTAATATTTGATATAATTTTCTGTGTAACCTTCAAAAAACTCTCCATTTTTCTCTTCAATCAAGACTTTCCCATTTGTGTTTTTCAAAATAAACTCATTTTTGAGTTTTTTGCCAAGAGTTTTCAAACGCTTCAAGCGTTCTTTCTTAACTTGTCCTGGCAAATCTTTGTAGAGTTTTGATGCCACTGTTCCATTTCTTTTTGAATATGGGAATATGTGCAACTGTGAAAATTTGATTTTTTCGACAAATTTCAAAGTATCTTCAAAATCTTCTTCTGTTTCAGTTGGAAAACCAACAATAACATCTGTTGTGATTCCAGCCAAGGGAAAATATTTTCTAATCAAATTGACACTGTTTTCAAAGTCCACTGTCGAATAATGTCTGTTCATTTTTTTTAAGACATTGTCTGAACCACTTTGAAGAGAAAGATGAAAATGTGGACAAAAATTGTTAAGTGTGGAAAGTATTTTCAAAAATTCTTCATCAATCAAATTATCTTCCATTGAAGAAAGACGCAAGCGCTTGCGATATTTGTCTAAATCGGAAAGCAATTTTCCAAGCCCCTTTTTGCCGTCTATCTTAAAGTCCGAAACATCAATTCCAACAAGCACAATTTCCTTGACATCTTCTGGCAATTTTTCAACTTCCGTAATTATGCTTGCCTCGCTTCTCGACCTGCTTCTTCCACGAAGATATGGAATCAAACAGTATGTGCAAAAATGGTCACACCCGTCTTGAATTTTGATGAATGCTCTTGAGAGCGTCTGAGCAGAAAACAAGTCATCTTCATATTCCTTTGGAAGTTCAAAAAGCATTTCTCCCTGTTTTTCAAGATTATCCAAAAGTTTTTTCTTCCCAGCTGTTCCGATAACAAATTTTGCACCCTTTTCTTCAAATTGAATTGGTTTGTTTTGGCTTGCACACCCCATGATATAGATTTGTGCGTCAGGGTTGAATTTTCTTGCCCTTTCCAGCATTTGTCTTGATTTTTTCTCTGCTTCGTTTGTCACAGCACAAGTGTTGATTATGTATGCATCAGCTTCTTCAAGTTTGTCGGTTGCCTCAAAACCTCTGCTCTTTAATTCAAAAATGAGAGCATCGCTCTCATATTTGTTAACTTTGCAACCCAATGTTAAAACTGCAATTTTCATATTAATTTCCACTCAAAATTGACACCAAACTCATCATTGCAACAGAAGCAGTTTCACATCTATATATTCTTCTTCCAAGACTGATAGACACTGCCCCAGCCTTGATGAATGCTTCTTTTTCTTTTTGAGAGAACCCACCTTCTGAGCCAACAATGATGCCGATGTTTTTATATTTGCTCAAGTCTTTGATTTTCTCTCCCTTGTCAGTTCTTTCATTTGCAAACAAAACGACATCAAAATCTTTGATTGAAGCAAGGACATCATCAACAGTTTTTGTCTCGTCAATGATTGGCATGATTGTTCTTTCACATTGTTTGCATGCATTGAGAGCAATTGATTGCAACCTATCCATTTTGTTTTCAGTCATTTTTGCGATGACATAGTCACTGACAAAAGGAACGATTTTTGTCACTCCAACTTCTGTGGCTTTTTGAACAATAAATTCAAACTTAGGTCTTTTGGTTATGGCTTGAAAAATGACAATATTCTTCTGAGGATTTCCAACACATTCTTCTTTTCCAATAATCTTGCAAACCGCTTTTCCTTTTTCAAATTTTGTGATTTCGCAAGAATATTGATATTCATCATTAAGACTGACAAGAACAACATCTCCAATGTTCAATCTGAGAACATTTTTAAGATGATTATATTCTTCTCCTTCAATGTAAATCAAATCATTTTTTCTTGAACCGAAAAATCTTTTCATATCAACCTCACTAGATTTATGATACAACAAAAAATCAAGAAAAATCAAGAAAAATAGATAAAAAAGGCAAAAGTGCTTATAATTTTGTAAACATATTCAACTTTTAATAGTAACATTATATCATAAAATAAGTTAAATCAAAAAAATTATATGCGTTTTCTCTGTTATAAAAATAAATTTATAAAATCTTTCGTTTTATAATAAAAAACACCTTAATCACAATGATTAAAGTGTTTCAAAAGTTTGAATATAATTCAATTTAATTTTTAAATCTTATTTGATTTTACTTTTAAATTTCTTTGTTTCCGGATAATCATCTTCTGTGAATTTGCTTTCCAATTCTTGCAAAATAGATTTTGCTTTTTTGCTGAGATTTTTTGGTATCTCACTTTTGATTGTGACAACCAAATCACCTTTTTTTTCTGAGTTAAGGCGTTTGACACCCTCGCCCTTGACTCTAAGCACCGTTCCATTTTTTGTTCCTTCTTCAAGTTTCACAATTTTTGTTCCCTTGGTGAGTGGAATTTCAATCTTTCCACCAAGCAAACAAGTTGTGAAAGGAACAGCCATATCATAGAACAAATCAAACCCATTTCTTTTGAAAATTGGATGAGATGAAACAGAAACCTTGATGTTTAAATCTCCACTGATTCCTTGACCTGCTGGAGCATTTCCTTCACCCTTCATTCTGATTGTTTGTCCGTCATCAATTCCTGCTGGAACTTTGCAATGAACTTGAGCAGGGACCTTCTTATATCCTTTCCCAGAACACTCCTCACATCTTTCTTTGATCATCTTTCCTGTTCCGCCACAACGAGGACAAACAGATTCTCTGATTGTTGTTCCAAACATGGTGTTTTGTTGGATTCTCACTCTGCCTACCCCTTTACAATCAGGACAAGTTGTGAATTCTCTTCCATTTTTTGCACCAGTTCCAGAACATTTTGAGCAAGTTTCAACACGATTAAAAGAAATAATCTTCTCACAACCAAAAATTGCTTCGTCAAAACTTAAATTCATGGCGATGTTGATGTCAGAGCCACGCTCTGAAACACGTCCACTTCTTCTTTCTCCACCTCCAAAAGCAGAGAAAATGTCGGAAAAGATATCAGAAAAGCCACCAAATCCTTGACCACTGCCAAAGAAATCACTGAAACCGCCTGCGCCACTTGTTCCGCCACCACCAAATTGTGGACCATCTGCAGAGCCATATTGGTCATAGTTTGCACGTTTTCTATCGTCACTCAAGACCTCATAAGCTTCATTGATTTCCTTAAATTTTTCTGCGGCTTCAGGTGCTTTATTCAAATCAGGGTGATATTTTTTTGCAAGTCTACGATATGCGGACTTGATTTCGTCCGCATCCGCATCTTTGCTTACACCCAAAATTTCATAATAATCTTTATTTGCCACGACTTTTTCCTTTTAATTCGTATTTAAATTATTCGATAATCACATCATCATCGCCGTTTTTCTTGTCAGAAGAATCAGCTCCATTGTTGTCGCTTGCACCAGCGCCAGAATTTCCAGCATCACCTGTTGCTCCGTTTGGATTTGCATTTTGATACATCTTTGTGAAGACTTCGTTAGAAACTTTTGTAAGTTCTTCAAGTTCTTTCTTGATAACTTCAATATCATCACTTTCAAACTCTTTCTTTGCTTTTTCGATTTCATCTTCAAGACGTTTCTTGTCTTCAGCAGAAATCTTGTCGCCGTTTTCTTTCAAGAGTTTTTCAAGAGAGTAAACCATGTTGTCTGCTTGGTTCTTTGTTTCAACAAATTCTTTTCTCTTCTTATCTTCTTCAGCGTGTGCTTCAGCTTCTTTGATGGCTTTGTCAATGTCAGCTTCGCTCAAGTTTGAAGAAGCAGTAATTGTGATGTTTTGTTCTTTGTTTGTTCCAAGGTCTTTTGCAGAAACCTTAACAATTCCGTTTGCATCAATATCAAATGTAACTTCGATTTGAGGAACTCCTCTTGGTGCTGGTGGAATGTCGTTAAGTTGGAATCTTCCAAGAGTTTTGTTTTGAGCAGCAAACTCTCTTTCACCTTGAAGAACATGAATGTCAACAGCTGGTTGATTGTCTGCAGCAGTTGAGAAAACTTGAGATTTTCTTGTTGGGATTGTTGTGTTTCTTTCAATCAATTTTGTAAACACACCGCCCAAGGTTTCAATACCAAGAGAAAGTGGAGTAACATCAAGAAGAAGAACGTCCTTAACTTCTCCAGCCAAAACGCCTGCTTGAATTGCAGCACCAATGGCAACACATTCGTCTGGGTTGATTCCCTTGAAAGGTTCTTTTCCTGTGAAGTTTTTAACTGCTTCAACAACTGCAGGAATACGTGTTGAACCACCAACTAAGATAACTTTGTCAATCTTTTCTTTTGTAAGTTTTGCATCTTTCAATGCTTTTTCACAACATTCGGTTGTTTCTTTAACCAAATCTTCTGTAAGTGCGTCAAATTTTGCACGAGTAAGTTCAACTTCCAAGTGTTTTGGACCATTTGCATCAGCAGAAATAAATGGAAGAGAAATTGTTGTCATAGGAGTTGCAGAAAGGTCAATCTTAGCCTTTTCAGCAGCTTCTTTAAGTCTTTGCATAGCAAGTTTGTCTTTTGACAAATCCATGCCTGCATTTTGGTTTTTGAATTCTTCAACCAAGAAATCAATGATTCTGTTGTCGAAGTCATCTCCACCAAGTCTTGTGTTTCCGTTTGTTGACAAAACTTCAAAAACATTGTCTCCAATTTCAAGAATTGAAACATCGAATGTTCCACCGCCAAGGTCATAAACTAAGATTTTTTGATTCTTGTTTTCGCCTTTGTCAAGACCATAAGCAAGAGCAGCAGCAGTAGGTTCGTTGATGATACGAAGAACTTCAAGTCCAGCAATCTTGCCAGCGTCTTTTGTCGCCTGTCTTTGACTGTCATTGAAATAAGCAGGGACAGTGATTACAGCTTGTGTAACCTTTTCGCCAAGATAACTTTCTGCATCAGCCTTAAGTTTAGACAAAATCATAGCAGAAATTTCTTGAGGTGTGTATTCCTTTCCATTAAGTTTAACTTTGTGGTCAGTTCCCATTTCTCTCTTGATTGAGATAACAGTGTTTTCATGGTTAACAATGGCCTGTCTTTTTGCCACCTTACCAACAAGTCTTTCGCCTTCTTTTGTGTAAGCAACAACAGAAGGTGTTGTTCTGTCTCCTTCAGCATTGGCAATTACAGTAGGTTTTCCGCCTTCCATAACAGCAACGCAAGAATTTGTAGTTCCTAAGTCAATACCAATAATTTTACTCATTTTTTTATCTCCTTTTATAATTTATTAGCGATTACTTTTGCGTATCGTATGACTTTTCCATTAAATTTATATCCTGCTTGGAATTCCTCCAAGATGATATCATCTTCAGCATTTTCATTTTTCATAACAGCAATAACTTCCATGGTGTTATGATCAAATTTTTGACCTACCGTTTCAATTTTTTCGACATTCAATGTTTTTAATGCATTGTTGATTTTGTCTTCAATCATCTCCACACCGGCCAAAACTTTTTCATCTGTAATGCTCTTTTTGGCTTCCTTAAAAGTGTCCAAACATGGTAAGAATACTTCAATGACACTTTTGATTCCTTCTTGTTTTTGAACATCCAATTGTTCTGCGACGTGCTTGCGATAGTTGTCAAAATCTGCTTGAAGTCGCTGTGCCATTTCCAAATATTGTCTTGCTTTTGCCTCAAGCTCATGTGGTGGAAGATGGTGTTTGTCATTTTCGTGCTCATGATGATGTTTATGCTCTTCGTCGTGCTCCTCATGACAATGGCAATGCTCATCACATTCACATTCGTCTTCATCATCTTCATCATGGTCATGTTTGTGGCAGTGACATTCATGGTCGTGATGGTGTTTGTGCTTGTGTTCATGCTCACAATGTTCGTCTTCTTCATCTAAATCATCATCGTCTTCATCTTGCTCATGGCAATGACACTCTTTTCCTTCTTGGCAACCGCAATCACAATCTTCATCGCAATAGCAATTGCAATTGTTTTCCTTTTCCTCTGAAGAAATTTCTTCTTCGTCGTCAAATTTATTCTTTTTATCTTTTTTCATTTATTCTCCTTTCTCCTTGTTGAGTTCATCGATAACCACTTTAAGAGCGGAAGCAATGCCCATATAATCCATTTTTTGAGGTCCAAACACACCAATTGATGCAAGTTTGTTTCCCCCAACAATGATTGGAGCCTTGACAACTGAACATTTTTCGTCATTTTCGTCAGAGATTACAGCGGAAATACCATCTTCATCACCATCCAAAACTTCGATAAGTTCTTCTTTGTCACTCAAAGTTTTCAAAACCTTCTTAGCTTCTTTGATGTCTTTTTCTTTGTCAACCAAGTCTGCAACACCATCAGCTTGAACGTTCAACAATTTTTGCTTGTTGAGTTTTGAAAGCCCAAGAACAATGTTGTCAACAACAGATTGGAATGCTTTGATTTCACCACTCATACCCTTTTTGAATTGATTGATGTTCGCAAGCATAAAGCCCATTGTTTCGCCCTTGAAATATTTAGTCAAATAATTCGAAGCATCTTCACAATTTTGAGCAGTGGCTTTGATGTCCATGGTGTTTGTGATGTAACCATAGTTTGTTCCAATCAAAACCATGCATTTTTCTTCCAAAAGTGGAATAATTTTGAACTCTTGCAAAACAAGATTTTCAATGCCATTGACCAGCACAACAGTTGGATAATTTGTCGCTTTTGAAATGATTTTTGCAATTCCAGCGACGATATTTTCCAAACTCTGAGTTCTGTTTTCAATAAGTTCACGAACTTCTTCCAATTCACCATTTGTGGCTTTGATGTTCTTGAGTATATTCTCAACATAGAACCTGTACCCCTGAGCAGTAGGAATACGCCCACCGGAAGTGTGGAGTTGTTTCAAAAATCCCATAGCTTCCAAAGCGTTAAGTTCTGCTCTCAGAGTTGCGGTTGAAACATCAAGGGAAGTTCTGTCCTTAACCGACCCACTTGTGATTGGCGCGGAGTCTTTGATGAACTCTTCAATGGCAATGTTTAAAATCTTAATTTTTCTTTCGGAAAGTTCCATAATTACTAACCTTTAAATGTATTTGCTAGCACTCTCGACTTATCAGTGCTAGCATTATTATATGCAGTAAAAAAAGAAAAGTCAACAAATTTTGTCAACTTTTCTAAAAATTTTAAAAATAATTTTCAAAGTCAAAACTATTCACATACCTGTTATAGTTTTCTATTTCTTTTTCTTCTTTTCGCAGTATTAACGACCTTACTTCACTGCAAAACAGATTATCAATAAATTTACTGTTTTTGAAACACAATACCGCTTCCATCAAATTTCTCGGAAGATAGTCCAATTTCAAATCTTTCAGTTCTTTTTCGTTTAATTCATATACATTTAAATCTGTTTGCTTAATTATTGGCATATTCTTGACTATGCCATCAAGTCCAGCAGACAACAACACAAAAACTGCCAAATAAGGATTTGATGAAGAATCAACATTCCTAACTTCAATTCTTGTCGCATTCCCTGTTGCCTTTGGAATTCTTATCATCGCACTTCGGTTTGCATTACTCCAACAAATGTTAACTGGTGCTTCAAAACCTCTTACCAACCTTTTAAAAGAGTTAATGCTTGAATTTGTCAAAAGACAAATTTCTTTTGCATGATTCAAAATCCCAGTCACAAATTTTTTTGCTGTTGCTGACAACCCGAAATCACTTGCAAAAACATTATTTCTATCTTTCTCTAGAGAAATATTGGTATGCAAACCATTCCCAGCAATTTTGGAATTAATTTTGGGCATAAATGTCGCATATAATCCATATTTTTTTGAGATTGTTTTTATCATGAATCTTGTTATCATCAAATTATCACAAGAAGTTATAGCATCTGAATATTTGAATGTAATCTCGTATTGAGATGGTCCACATTCATGGTGCGAAGTCAAACAATGAACCCCCATTTCCCCTAATTTGCAAATAATCTCTCTTCTAATTTCTGCACCAGAATCCTCAAATTCATTTGAATGATAACAACCTTCATCCAAGAAGTTTAAATCAGAATTTGAGATAGGTTTGTTTTTTAAAATGAAAAATTCAGGTTCAAAACCGACATTCATCTTTGAATATCCCAACATTTTCATTTTTTCTAATTTTTTCCTTAAAATAGTTCTTACACAACCTTCAAAAGGTTTTTTATCAGGCTTCAAAATGCTGCACATAAACATTGCAACCCTGCCATTTTCTGTATCAAAATAAGGCATCAACCTAAAAGAATTGATATCTGGAGAAAGAAATGCATCTGCATTTTTAATAGCAGAACATCCAGCAATATTAGAGCCATCAATCATAATTTTGTCATCTAATATGTTTTTAATTTCGCTTGCATTTATTTCAACCGATTTGAAGACACCCCCAAAGGTCCACAAACATAAGTTTGATAAATTTTACATTTTCTTCTTTAATAGTTTCAATTATACTTTCTTTATTCATATTCCCTCCTAAATTAAAAAACATCTAACGAGAACCTTTTTCGTTAGATGTTAATTCTGAAAATTATTTCCAACGGCACATATAAACCACTGTGCCGTAATTTTTAGCACAGTTTAAATGCCGCTTTGTTGATATACTGCAAATTTACCTACCTTCACGAAAATAATTCTCCTTTAGATGTATTATTATTATACAATAAAAAAATAAAAAGTCAACATTTTTGTTAACTTTTTAAATTCTCTTTGACTTTGTTTTATCACTTGTAAGACTTTTATTTCTCCACATCAACTGAAAACTCCTGCGTTTTCTTTGTGTAGTCTTTCTTTTCTCTCCCTAAAACTTGACAAACAAATCCAGCGATTAACCCTATTAAACTATACAACAAGATTATCCCCAGCTGAAGAAATGCATTTGAAACAGTTGATGGATACAAACCAACACCCAATCCACTGAAGACAAGAAGCACTCCCATAAATATACCAGATATCGAATGAAGCCAAATTTTTTTGAGATAAGGAAACAGCATCATCGCACCATTTGCCAAAAATACAAACAACATACCAGCAATTGATATTCCAAAAATCGCACTATCAAAAAATGTTGGAGCAAAATACATCAAAACACCAAAGCCAAATCCTATAACATTTCCAATCAATGCTTGGATTCTCTCTTTGAATGTAACACTTGAAAATATTGTCCAAGAAACAAAAGCCACCCACATAAATGAACCATTTGGATATAACAACTTACCAATTAAATTATCAAAAATATAAATTACCAAAGCAACACAACCAACTATGATTGGCATTTTTGCATAACTCCAAAACTTTTTCATATAGCCTCTAAAATTTTATTATTAGTATATTTATATAAAAAAAGATATAGTTTGTCAAACAAAATAACAAAAAAAGACCTGCAATTTCGCAAGTCCTTCTTTTAATTATAACCTTGGAACATTTGAAAGTGCCGAAGCGGTCGGATAGATTGGTAAATCTTGGAAACCAGGACATGCACTTGCTTGTGGTGCTTGTTGACATGGTGGCAAAACTGGATATCCGTAAGATGGAACCAAAACATCGACAACACTTGTAACTTTCACAATGATTTGAATGCAACCTGTCACGGTGAAAATGTTTGGTGATGTGAATGTTCCAATCTGACTGCTGAAAGTTGCAACCGCTGTGATGTCAATTGGTGAAATTGCTGGTTGTGGAACAAACAAAATCACAGATTTTTGAACAGTGATTGTTGATACTGCAGTCCCCAAAGTGCCATTTGCGTCACGGTATGTAACCGTCACAGGAATGGTGAGCGTGAAACTTACATTGGCATAATTTGGACAAGTGTCCAGTCTGTCAATCACAAGGTCAGAAATTGTTGGGGTTGAATTTGGTGTATTTTCTGCTGAAACATAAGTAAGTGGCAAAACAGGATCAGCAGGCAAGAAGTCTGAAACTTGCAAGATTATGCCAGATTCAGTGCTGGTGCAAACGCAAGCATCAAAAACTTTTGTTGTTTCAATCAAAATCTTTTCACAAATACCATTTGTCGGATTTCCACAAATCGGTCCAGGTCTGTTAGGATTAGTATTATTGATGTAAAATGACATTTTAAACCTCCTTAAAGTCCATACACTAATAAGATATGAGAAGTTCAATCAAAATGCCACAAAAAGAAGAAAATTTTGCAAATCGCTTGACTCCCCCCCCCCGCTGTGATAAAATTGTCGTAAAAGGAGTTAAAAAATGAAAAAAGAGTTTATTGTTATATCAAAAGTGATTTCTGTGATTTCTAGCATATTATTTTTCACAAGCGCAATAATTGGTATTGTTTTGTCTTGTTTTTTTATGGAAGCAATAAATCAAACTTATGAAACATCTTCGTTTCTCTCACTAACTGTTACAATGCTCATAATCGAATCAATATTGTCATTTGTTATGTCATTTCTGTCTTTATTTTGGACATACTCAATATCAAAACATGCAGAACTAAACCAAGTCCATGATGATAACATCTTAGAAATTGCAAAAACTATAGATGACATGAAAAAAATAACCTGTTCTAAATGTGGGAACAAAGTATCTTCAAGTACATTGTTTTGCCCACATTGCGGAAACAACATAACAGAACAGAAAAATAAAAATTAGGATCAAATTTGAAATAAAAAAGATGGTCAATTGACCATCTTTTTTTATAATCAAATAAATATAAAATTATTTTTATATAACTATTCCAACGATACTAAATAATAATAAACAGGTTGCCCCCCATTTGCAACTGTAACTTCGCAATCTGGATATTTCTCTGCCAAAGTTGCTTGCAAAGCGTTTGCTTCATCTTCTCTGATGTCTTCACCATAGAAAAGAGTGATGTTCATTACTGCATCATCAAACATAGCGTCAATAAGTTTTTCTGTTGTTTCGTTAACTAAACTGCCCTTTGCCAAAATTGCTTTGTTATCAAGACCAATAATTTCGCCTTTTGCAAGGTCAAATCCGTCAACGTGTGTGTCACGAACAGCATAAGTAACCGAACCTGAACGAACACTTTTGATTGCTTCAAGCATGGCATTTTTATTCTCTTCAACTGAAGCATCAGGATTGAAGGCAATTGAAGCTGCGATTCCCTCTGGAACACTCTTTGTTGGAATGATAATCAAGTTTTTGTTTGTGACATCATTTGCCTGTTCTGCAGCCAAAACAATGTTTTTGTTGTTTGGGAAAACGAAAATGTTTCTTGCTGGAACCTTGTCAGCAGCATTTGCAATGTCCTCTGCACTTGGGTTCATTGTCTGTCCGCCAACAATAATTTCGTCAACAGTAAGTTCCTTGAAGATTTGTGCTAAGCCATCTCCTGGTGCAACTGCAATCATTCCAAGTTCTTTTGTTTCTTCAACAGCTTGAGCACGCTTCTTCAATTCTCTGTTTTGCTCACGCATGTTTTCAATTTTCAAATTGTAAAGTTCGCCAAGTTCCAAAGCATAACCAAGAGCCTTGTTAGGTTCGTTTGTGTGAACATGGACCTTAACCAAAGACAAATCGCCGATACAAATGACAGAATCACCGATTTCCATAAGTCTTTCACGGAGTTTGTCAATGTCCGCTTCTGTTGTCTTCTTAAGCATATTGATGATCATATACTCTGTGCAATATCCAAATTCAATGTCGCCAAGTTTGTTGATATCAGCAATGACATCGTCAACAGATTGTGGCTTAGTTTCGTCTTCAAAGGTATATTCCAAATCTTCTTCCCCAGCAAGGAAACGTTGGAAACCTGTGAAAATAACCAAAATACCACGGCCACCAGAGTCAACAACTCCCGCTTTTTTCAAAACAGGCAACATCTCAGGTGTTTGCTTCAAAATTTCTTCACCTGTGTCAATCACTTTCTTAAAGAAAACATCGAAGTCATCATGCTTCTTTGCCAAACTTACGGCATTTTCTGCCATAACACGAATGACAGTCAAAATTGTTCCTTCCTTAGGCTTTGTAACCGCCTTATAGGCAATTGTTGCACCTTCCTGCATAGCTTTTGCAAAGTCTTTTGTTGTGATTTCTTTGCAGTTTTTTGTTACAGAACAAAAACCCTTGAAAATTTGAGAAGTGATAACACCACTGTTTCCTCTTGCACCACGAAGAGCACCCTTGGCAAAAGCTTCAGATAAAGAAGCCAAATCATTATTCATACATTTGTTGATTTCGCCAACAGCAGATTTCATGGTTAAAAACATATTAGTTCCCGTATCACCATCAGGAACTGGAAAAACGTTTAAAGAATCAATGTATTCCTTGTTTTGTTCAAGCAGACTAACACCTGCAAGGACCATCTTGCGAAAGGTCGTCCCATTAATAGATTTTTGCATTTTTTATGCTCCCTTAGATTATACACACACGCCAACGACGTGAACATTCACTGTATCAACAATCATTCCAGTAAAGTTTTCGACGCTATATTTAACAGATTTTTTGAGCGATTCAGCCACAGCACTGATAGAAACACCATATTTCAAAATACAGTGTATATCAATGAAGATTCGATTATCAATATGGCTCACAGTTATACCTTTGGAGTATCTCTCTTTTTTGAACAACTCTCTTGCACTATCACGAAAATCTTTTGCAACAAGGTCAACAACGCCATAGCAATCCAACGCAACAAAACCAGCAACAGTGCGGATTGCATTGTCGCTGATTGATATGTTTCCATAATAGTTGTTTGTATCGACAGTCAAAGGACTCCTCCAAAACTAAGTATATTCGTATTTATATAATACACCAATTGAGAAATTTTGACAAGCAAAATCAATCTCAAAACAAAAAAATTTTATCAAAACAAAGTTACATCAAGCAAAATTGATGTGCTTTAATAAAATATATACACAGGAAAATAAAAAAATGTATGATAAACATGTCAAAAAACAGTTGATTTTTTTGGTTTTTTATGGTATGATTAAGCACGGAAAAATATTGAAAGGAGACGAGATATGAGCAGAGTTTGTGAAATTTGCGGTAAAGGTAAAATGGATGGCAAGACAGTAAGCCATGCAAACAATAAAGCACCTAGAAAATATAATGTTAATTTGCAGAACACAGAAATTGACGGAAAAAAAGTTAGAGCTTGCACAAAATGCATCAAGACTGCAAAGAAAAAATAATTGAAAATCACGGTTTGTTATCTCCGTGTTTTTTTCATTGAATTTGTTTAAACAAAAAAGAAGGTTGATTAAACCTTCTTTTTTCTTTAGATTCGGCTTCCGTTGCCCATGGTCAAAGCAAATCTAACGCCTTGAACATTGTCAAGCCATGTCGATTTTGTAACGCCTGCTTTTGTGACAATCTGTCCATTGCCTAAACCTGTTCCCAAGTTCCTTGTCCAATAGTTCACTTCATCATCTGTTCCACAGCCAAGCAAGA
This sequence comes from uncultured Clostridia bacterium, assembly GCA_946496065.1. GTDB lineage: Bacteria > Bacillota > Clostridia > Christensenellales > UBA1242 > Caccovivens. The sequence continues at coordinate 271 of CAMMFF010000003.1, read as the reverse complement.
AGCATACCATGTCACTTGCCTTTGCGGAATAGTCTGTTAAATAGTCGTCTATCTCTTCTATTGATGCCACTCTCACTCCATCCTCTGTCACTGAAACACTGACAACTTTGTCTTGTTGCCCTGCACTCCCAAACTTGTAATATGTGTAATTCGTAGAACCTTGTTTGTTGGTGATGTTTGCTGAAAAATTGGTTGTTGATGCGGTCTTGTTCAAGCCTGATATGTTGCTGTACATTTCACTATCTTTAAATGCCCAACCTTCTTTCACTGA
>CAMMFF010000002.1:0-118524 GCA_946496065.1 uncultured Clostridia bacterium | reverse complement strand
GGTATGTCCTGTCCACAAAATATGCACTTATATTCCTCTGGAAAAATCAAATTTTTGATTGCTGAAATGAATTTTTTCATAAGTTCCTTAATAAAAAAATCAAATTATACATTTGATTTTTTCTTTATTTTTATATTTTTTGTTCCAACATATTTTTCTTTTGGAGTCTTCTCTTTTTTTGATATATCCGAAGCTTTCTTTGTAGTTGATGATTTCTTTGTCTTGGTTGAAACTTTTTTGTCTGTTGGAGTTGATTGTTCTTGAGCGGATTCAACTTCAGTTTCTTGGTTTGAAGTTGAGTCTTTTTCTTGTGTATCCTTTTTCTTATTTTGATTGATTGCTGACATCATTTTTTCATCTTCTTCCAAATCGTCAATTGTTTCTTCTTTAGAGAGTTTTGATGTTATTTTTTGCCACAAATCTATTTTTTTCTTCTTTTTCTTTGGTTTTTCTTCAGCTACTTCAACAACTTCTTCTGCATTTTGTGAACCATCAGTGGTTGAAGCAACACTCATTGCAGCTTTTATTTTTTGGCGTTTGGTCAACCATTCTTTTAGATAGAACACACCAACAATTATTAATATTGTGCAAAGAAGAAGTGTTACAAGTGTTGTCATGACTGGGAATGTGTATGAGGTGATGGAAAAGAAATTGCTAAGTCCGCATAAACAAGAGATGATTAACACTGCGGAAATTGTTACGCAACCTATTCTCAGCCAGTTTAGTGGCCAGCATATCCAAACTAGGTTGATGTATCCAACGAATGTCAAAAGCAAGGTGCAAAGTGAAGTGTATTCTTCAGGCGAAAGTGTTACGGTGTTTTCATTCAAAATCACAACAATCAAGATGTTGATATACATAAGAAGGGTGCACGGAATTGACTTTTTCAAAACCTGTGGAATGAAATTCCCTCGGATTAGTTCGCTGTTAGGTTGGAAAGTTAAAATGAATGACGGAAGACCGATAACAAACATTTCAAGAAGAAGAAGTTGTTTTGGTGTGAATGGATATGAAATCCCCAAAACAAGAGTGGTTATGCAAAGCAGGATTGTAAACAACGTTTTCATCAAATACAGCACTGAAGAGTGTTGAACATTGTTGACAATTTGTCTTCCTTCTTTAACAATTGATGGGAGAGCAGAAAAGTTGCTTTCCATGAGAACTAAGTGGGAGATGTTTCTTGCAACTTCACTTCCGTCAGCCATAGCAATGGAACAATTTGCTTCTTTGAGAGCCAAGGTGTCATTGACGCCATCTCCTGTCATTGCAACAACATTGCCTTGTGTTTTTAATGTTTTGACAATGACATGTTTTTGCTCAGGGGTTACACGTCCGAAAACTGTGAATTTGTTTGCAATCTGTGCAACTTCTTGAATGCTCATATTTTCTAGAGAAATATATTTGTCACTGTTTTCCACTCCAACTCTCTTGGCAATTTTTGAAACTGTAAGAGCATCATCTCCAGAGATGATTTTGATGTCAACATTATTTTCTTTGAACCATGCGATTGTTTCCACTGCATCTTTTCTGATATGGTCTTCAAGGACGAAGAATGCAACAAGTTTTCCTCTCTTTCCAGCAGATTTTTCAGTGTATGGGTTGGTGTCTTCAACAAGTGAAATTACACGCAAACCTTTTTCCATATATTGATTCATCAAATTTTTTTGTTGTGCAGTCATTGCGCATTTGATGAAACCAATGGCACCAACATAATATGTTTTTCCGTTTTTCAAGGTTGTGGCACTGTATTTTCTTTGAGAAGAAAATTCAATTATGTCTTTGACATCGGTATTAAGCTCTTTTCCAAAATGTTCTACAAGTGCAACGCTTGTGGCATTCATTGTTTTTTGATGGGCCAAGATGGTTTTCATGATTTGTTCTATCTTGTCTGTTGTGAAATTGTTTTGTGGAATAACTTCAACGACATTCATGGTTCCGTCTGTGATTGTTCCGGTTTTGTCAAGGCATAGTACATTTGCTCTTGCAAGCATTTCAATTGAATATAGATTCTTTACCAATGTTTTCTTTTTGGAAAGTTTGATGACTCCAACGGACAAACCTACCGTGATGAGCAAGTACATTCCTGCAGGAATCATTCCGGTGAGAGCTCCACTTGTGCTTGTGATGGCTTCTTCTATTGTGGTGTCAGGACTGTAGATTTCTTTGAAACAAGTCAGCACACCAATTGGAATTAAGATTATGATGATGATTTTGATCAAGCTGTTCAGATCTTTGAAAAGGTTGGAAGTTTGTGGTTTGAAATCCTTTGTTCTTTCTGCGACTGTTTGAATGTAATTATTTTTTCCAACTTTGTCGACTCTTGCATAGCAAAGACCAGAAACCAAAAAGCTTCCTGCAAGCAGATAATCTCCTTCTTGTTTTTTGATTAGGTTTGATTCTCCAGTAAGCAAACTTTCATTGGCTTCAACTTTGCCATCAATAATGATGCAGTCAGCCGGAATTTGATTTCCGTTTTCAAGCACAATAATGTCATCAAGAAGCAAGTCTTCGCCTTTGACTTCAAGTTGCAATCCCATTCTGATGACTTTGATTTTTGGAGCAGTCACCATTGAAAGTTTTTCAACGGCATTTTTTGCTTTTATTTCCTGGAAAATTGAAATTGCAGTGTTGGCGATGACCACGAACAAAAAGAGAAGATCACTCCAAGCATTGACACACATAAGAGCGATGGCAATGACAAGCCAGATGACGTTGAACACAGTGAATATGTTTTTGCAAAAAATTTGAAGATAACTGTTTGAAGTTTTGATTTTTGTGTCGTTTACAAGTTTATGTTCAATTCTTTCGTTGATTTGTTCCTCAGAAAGACCATGTTCCTTATCTGTTTGATAACGAACAATAGGAATGTCTTGCAACATTTGTTTCTTTTTGTTTCTTTTTGACTTCTTTATTTTTTTCATATTTTTTCGTCTTTTAGTTTATTAAATTTTTGGCAAAATGTCAAATATAATTGACTTTTTTAAATAATTATATTATTTTTATTTTAGATAATTTATGCAATTTAACAATCATTTTATGATGTTTGCTGACAAATTTGCTCTGTTTATGTTGAATGGTGTTTTTTGGAGGAAAAAATGTTTATTGAAATCTCGGATAATTTAAAAAAATTAGCAAAGTTTTTTCCAGAGAATTTGTATATTGTGGGTGGTTTTGTCAGAAACAAGATTCTTGAAATTGCAGATGGTGATGTTGATCTTGCAAGCAGTGTCAACATTGAAGAAGTTGCCAATCGTTTGAAAGGAAGTGAGTTTTCTGTCAAAATCAAAAACTTGAAATTGGGTTCTATTTTGATTTCCAAAGGAAAGGAAAACTATGAATACACTGCTTTCAGAAAAGAAGTATATGACGAAAATGGTGGGCACTATCCTGTTCAAATCAAACTTACGGACAAAATTGAAGAAGATGCGATTCGCAGAGATTTCACTGTCAATTCAATCTATTACAACATAAACAAAGATGAGATTGTTGATTTATATCATGGAATCGTTGACTTAAATCAAAAAATCATTCGTTGCAACATCAGTCCAGACGAAATTTTGAAATATGACGGCGAGAGAATTCTTCGCATGGTCAGAATTGCAGGAGAACTGAATTTCAGAATTGACAAAGGAACATTAAGGTCGGCGATTAAGTACACATCAAATTTGAAAGATATCTCTGGCAATCGAAAATTGATTGAAATTGAAAAAATTTTATATTGTGACAAACGCTACAATCTCAACAAAAAAGGACTTAAAAGGGCTCTGAAACTTTTGAATTTGATGGCTGTTTGGCAATATTTTGGTCTTTCGGTTAAAAAGATTAAATATAAAATGGTGTTCAAAACAGAAGATAGATTTTTGGGACTTTTGATTGATATAGTCGATTCGCATAGGCCAGAGTGTTTGCAAACATTTTTGGAAACATTCCTCAAAGAACAATTTGGACTTAATCAGTCTTTGATTAAAAAAGTTTTTGTTTTGCTTTCCGGTTATTATAATGCACTTAGGGGAATGAAAAACAAAAATTATTTCTTTAAATATTATCAAGATTGGGCAAACATCTATCCACTTTTGGGTGCGAAATCAAAAAGAACGCAAAGCAAATATAACTTTTTTTACAAATATATCATTGAACATGGTCTTGTGATTTCAGTGACTGATTTAGCAATTAATGCTGGGGATATCAAGGAAAATTTTCCAAATATTGATAAAAGAAGTTATGAAAGAATTTTAAACAATTTGCTTTCAAAGGTTTTTGATGGAAAAGTCGCAAACACGAAAGAAGAACTTTTGAAAGAGATTGAAAAGAATTTACAAAATTATTGATTTTTTCAATAATTTTTCTTTTTTAAATTTACTTTTTGCATTGAAGACATAATTTCCCAATTTCTTTTAAAATTTCTCTAAATCTATTGATTTTCTAAGTTGATAGTGTATAATATAAGTATAAAATTCGAGAGTTGGAAATCGGCTGGGCATTGGGACCCTCTCCATCCAATTACCTATTTATTAGGTCTCGAATTTTTTTATTTTCTATATTTTGATATTTAATATTTTTGGTTTAATTTGACATAATATTTCTATGAAAAAAGAAGACAAAAAAGAGAAAACAAAAAAATATAGCAACAAAGAAAAAGTTTCAAAAACAGAAAAAAAGAAACATCAAAAAGGCTTTTTGTGGTTTTTGGGGGTGTCGGCAATGTCTGTGGCGCTTTTGCTTTGTTGTCAATTTTTCTTTGCTAACACGATAACGGGGAAAGAAAAATTTTATGACAACACCAAAATCAATGGCATTGATGTCAGTGGAATGTCTGTTGCGGAAGCGGAAAATGTTGTTTTGACTGATATGCTTGAAAGCAGAAAAGATATTGAGATTGAACTTACATGCAAGGATAAAAGTTGGACATTGTCAGGCAATGATTTTGAGGTGTCAAACAAAATTCAGCCTATTGTTGCACAAATTGCGAAATATGGCAAAGATGGAAACTTTTTTCAAAACATGAGAAAAGCAAAACAAATCAAAGCAGAGGGGAAGGATTTTCAAATTTCATACACCAATGTTTTGGCTGACATTGACGAAAAAATCAATGACATAATTGAGGAAGTTGAACAGGAAAGCAAGCAGGCCAGCTTGATTTTTCAACCAGAGGCTGAAGAGGTTTTCGCTGTGGATAAGGGACAAAATGCGGTTCTTGTCAATCGTGACCAACTATATCAAGAGATTGACAATGCCTTGAAAACCAGCAAGAAAGTGAAGATTGAAATCCCAATCATTGAGATTGAAAATCAAATTGATGTTGAAGCCCTCAAAGATAGTGTGGTCATGAGAAGTGAATTTTCCACCTCCTATGCAACGAGTTCATCGGCAAGAAAAAACAATGTCAAAAAGGCTTTGGAAAGTTTTAATGGAATGATTGTCGAACCTGGAGAGACTGTTTCTTTCAATGAAACCACTGGACCAAGAACGGAAGCGCAGGGATACAAAAATGCGCACATCATTGTTGGAGGTGTCTATGTTGATGGAGTTGGTGGTGGTGTTTGTCAGGCATCAACAACTCTTTATAATGCATTGATTTTGGCTGATATTGAAATTTTGAGTGTCAATCATCATTCATTGCCAGCATCATATGTTCCACTTTCATTTGATGCCATGGTTTCTGGCAGTTATTCAGATTTGGTGTTCAAAAACACTCTTGATAATCCAATTTACATCAAAACTTCTGCTGATGAAAACAATGTCACTGTCCAAATTTATGGGCAAAAATTTGAAGATGGAATGAGCATCAAAAAGCGTGCAGAGCTTGTGAAAATTCTTCCACATAATGGTGACAAAATTGTTGCGGATACAAAAGGAGAATATTCCAACAGAATTTTGTATAAAGGTGAATATTTGAGAATTAAATATCCAAGAGAAGGTTATGAAAGCAAAGGATATTTAGAGTATTACAAAAATGGTGAACTTGTGGAAGAAAAGGAAATTAGGCATGATTATTATTTGCCACAAGATGGCGTTGTGATGGAAGGAGTTGAGACTCCAGCGGAAGGAATGATTATTCCTGCAAGTGATGTGAAAATAATCAAACCGCAAAAGGTGACAAAAGCAAACGAAGATGCGGTCAAGAACAAACTCGAAAAAACAAATCCGAGTGAATTTAATCCATAATTTCGACAGTTTTGTTTTTTAACCAATTTTGTATCGTTTGACTTAAAATTGTGAATATAATAAAATATTAATATGGCCGAAAATGAGAAAAAGGAAAAGAAACCTTTAACAAAAAAACGAAAAATCATTCGTTCTGTTGTTGTGGCAGTCATTATTGTCGCAATAGTTGTTTTGGCGTATTACATTCTTGTTTGGACAGGTGCATGGGAATATATCAACTCTGTCGACAAAATCAGAGAACTCATTTTGTCCCTTGGTTTTTGGGGACGCTTTGCGTTTGTTATGTTGCAATTTTTGCAAGTGACCTTTTTGCCAATCCCTTCGACAATTTCCACTCTTGCTGGGGTGTTGATTTATGGACCTTTGCAGACGGCTCTTTTGAGTCTTGCTGGGATCATGCTTGGAAGCGTTTTGGCTTTTTGGCTTGGAAGACAATTTGGCAGGAAACTTGTTGCATTCATGGTTGGAGAGGAAACTTGCAAAAAGTGGACGGACTTTTTGACAAATGCAAAATACTCATTTGTGGTTATGATGGTTTTGCCGATTTTTCCTGATGATGTTCTTTGTTTGGTTGCAGGACTCACAAACATGACTTGGAAATTTTTTGTGTTGACCAATTTGATTGCGAGGCCCATTGGAATTTTCATGACTTGCTATCTTGGAAGTGGAGAACTTATCCCTTATCATGGTTGGGGGCTTGTGGCATGGGCATTTATCATCGTTTTGGTTGGAATTTTGCTTTATTTGACATTCAAATATCGTCCTCAAATTGAAAATTTTTTGAAAACAAAATTCAGATCAAAAAAAGCAACTTCCGTAAACGTGGAAGCCGGCAGAGAGGTTGTGGCTCAAGAAAGCAAACAACATCAAACATCTGAAGTTATTGATGAAAACGTAAATAAGCAGGAAGCAGAATCAAAGCCTTCTAATGAAAACTTAGATCAAAACAAAAATGACAAAGAAGGGATTTAGTTTCTTTTTAAAAGGATGAACACTCCTTCTTTTATTTGTTTTGGTGACATATTGTTATCGAGCAAAATTTTTGTGCTGTCAATGTTATATTTCTGTGAAATTATCTTCAAATTTTCGCCTTTTTTAACTTGGTAATATGGAAAAGGTATTTTTTTTATGCTCATTTTTTCTCCTTTCAGTGATGATTATATTTTATTAGTCATAAATCGGCAAAAATTCCTATAAATTAAAATATATGAAGTCAATTTTCAAAAATGTTGCAATTATTACCGCTTTTTCTCTCTTGACAAGGATGTTGGGATTTTTCTTCCGCATTTTTTTGTCAAGAACCATAGGCGCAGAAGCACTTGGAATGTATCAAGTTGCGCTTTCAATCTTTATGGTGCTTTTGACCATTGTTTCAAGTGGATTCACACTGATAATCTCAAGAATGACTGCAAGCTATCGTGTCGGTGCAAAAAAGAAGGAAATTGGAAGTCTTGTCACTACAAGTCTTTTCGTTGGACTTGCTGTCAGCGTGATTCTGTGCCTTGTGATTTTGTTGTTCAGAAATTTGTTTGCCAATCTTTTCACAGATAAAAATTGCATTTACATTTTGATTATTTTGCTTCCTTCATTGATTTTTTCTTCCATCTATAGCGTTTTTCGTGGTGCAATGTGGGGAAATGACAACTATTTTGGGCTTTGTGTTTCAGAACTTTTGGAACAGGTGGTCAAAATTGTTGTCTGTGTTCTGCTTCTTGCATCAGGTATGACAGCACTTCAAAATGCCATGTCTGTGGCATGGTCATTCACACTTTCCTGTGTTGTTTCTGCATTTTTTGTCATGCTTTTGTATTTTTTCTATGGCGGAAAAATGAATAAGCCAACAAAAATATATAGAAAAGTGATAAGACAGTCTGCTCCGATAACTGGGGTGAGAGTTGCAAGCAGTTTTGTCCAACCACTTATTGCTTTGATACTTCCAGCACAACTTATGGCTGCTGGTTACACTTCTGCGCAAGCGATGAGTCTTTATGGTGTTGCAATCGGTATGACCTTTCCTTTTTTGTCTCTTCCTTCGGCGTTGATTGGTTCACTTGCGACTGCACTTGTTCCAGACATTTCGATGGCTATGGTTCAAAACGACACAAAACATATTGAAACTCGGGTGCAATCTTCTGTTTTGTTTGCGATGTTTGTTTCCTTTTTGATTGTTCCAATTTTCATGGCAATTGGGGACAAGTTTGGGGTTTTTATTTATGACAACGAGTTAAGCGGAAAATTGCTTCAGTATTCTGCTTGGATAATGATTCCTATGGGGCTTACAAACATATCTTCCGCAGTTTTGAATTCAATTGGGTTGGAAGTCAAATCTTTCATAAACTATCTAATCGGTGGTGTTTTTATGTTCATCTCTATCTTGACGCTTACAAGATTCATTGGCATAAATGCACTTGTGATTGGAATGGGAGTGTCATCGCTGATATCCGCGATTTTAAATTTGTTGATGCTTAAAAGAAAATTGAAAATTGAAATAAACATCAAAAAAAATCTTCTTCTTTTCATTTTGTTTTCAATTCCAACAGTGGCAATTACATCTTTCTTGAGTTCTTTGCTTTCCTATGTCTTTCCAATGTTCTTTGACATTGTGATTTCCGCTTTTTTTGGGGTTGCAATTTTTATTGGACTATGCTTGGTTTTCAATGTTGTCAATTTTTCAGTTTACACAGTGAAATTGAAAGAAAAATTTGCCGGAAAAGTCATTATTTCAAAATTAAAGCGAAAAAAGAAAGAAAAATCATAAAAAATCGAAAAAATTGGCAAAAATGTGTTAATTTTTAAAAATTACTTATAATATTTTCATGTTAACGATAGTTGTCAGAGCAATAATAATTTATTTGGTGGTCTTATTTTTGTATAGACTTATGGGAAAAAGGCAGTTGGGACAAATGCAACCTTTTGAATTGGTTTTGACGCTTATCATTGCTGACCTTGCAACAATTCCAATGGCGGAGGTTTCTGTTCCGGTTTTGCATGGAATTGTGCCATTGCTTACTCTTGTGATTTTGCACTTTGTTTTGACTTTTCTTTCAAAAATCAGCAACAAATTTGCTTCTTTTTTGAGCGGGAAACCTGTGATTGTCATCAATCCAGACGGAATTGATTACAAGGCTTTGAAGAATTTGAACATATCTGTTGATGATGTTTTTGAGGCAATAAGAGGGTGTGGATATTTCAAGATTGAGCAAATTCAATATGCAATCATGGAAACAAATGGAAAAATGAGTGTGCTTCCAAAAAGTCAATATGCTCCAGTTACGGTTGAAGATATGCAACTTGAAACAGAAAAAAGTGCAATTCCAATCAACATCATCAATGAAGGGAAAATTGTTAAAGACAATCTTCCAATTGCTGACATCAATGAAACAGATGTCAAAAACATTCTGGAAAGAGCCAAAATTAAAAAGGTTAAAGATGTTTTGATTTTGACTGTTGACAAAAATGGCGCGGTTTACATACAAAAATTCAATGAAAAATATCAAACCATGCAACTTAAACCATTGGGGCAGGTGCAGGAATGACAAAGTGTATTTGGTTTAAACTTATTGCCATTCTTTTTATTGTTGGTGTCTTGATTGTAATTTGTGTTGTAGAGGACAGGGTGATTGTAAGTTCTCTTAATGAAGTGAAAAATTATTGTTATGAAATTGAAGAAATTGCAGAGAAAAATGGAATTGTTGATGGTGAAGTTGCAAGTTTGGTGGACAACTTGGAATACAGTTGGACGGTCAACGAAGGGAAGATGTGCTTCATGGTCAATCACAAATCAATTGAACAACTCGGAATTGAAATCGTCAGACTCAAAACCTATATAGACGAAGAAGAGCCGATTGAATTTTTTGTTTCGCTTGAGATAATCAAGCATTATGTTGAGACATTCCAGCATTTCATGGGTGCAAGTTTCCATAACATTTTATAGTATTAAATATTTTAATTCTTATTAAAAATTTAAGTAACCAAATTAAGTGGAGATGAGGTTACTTTTATTTTTAAACACTTCAAAAATTTTTTCGCAAATTTACAAATATATTGAATATTTTACTTGACAAGCGGGGGGGGGATTTTAAAATAAGAGTGAATTTGTAATATAACTTTTGCAAATATCAAAAGAGAAAAGGAGAAAGAGAATGAGCAAGACACTTCGTATCACACTTATAGTCACAGCGATTGTTGTTGTGCTGGCGGCACTTGGTTTTGGTTTAGGCTTTGGACTGACAAGAAAAGATCAAGGAAAGTTGACAATCAATGTTGATGGTGAGAATGTTGAGAAGATTCAACTTGAACCTGGTGACAATGTGTATGAATATGTAATGGAGAATCTTTCAAGTTACACAGATTTCAATACATGTGGATGGTTTGTTGATGAGAGCATGACAACATCACTTACAAATGACACAAAAATCAATGAAAACATGACGATATACACAAGAACGGCAACAATGGACAAACTGAAGTTTACACTTAATGATGATGAAGCAACATATTCAGTTTCAGCAGTCAGCGAGGACATCACAGGAGAAGTGGTGATTCCAAGGATGTATAACGATGCAGAAACATCAAAATCTGGACTTGTGACAAAAGTTGCCGATAATGGATTTGGAAAATCTGAGGCATCTGACAATTTGACACTTGTTGCAATGCCAAATAGTATTGAAACAATTGGAACACAAGCATTTTATTATAACAGAAGTTTAACATTTACAAATATACCTTATGGTGTGAAAACAATTGGAGAAAAAGCATTTAGACATAATTATAGCATTGTGTCAATAACAATACCAGAAACAGTTACGTCAATCGGAGATGAAGCATTTTATATTATAAGTTTAGCGGAAGTTTATAATTATTCTGGTTTAAACATTGAGTTGGGTGTATCAGGAAATGGTAATGCTGGTTATTTTGCAAAAGTTGTTTACAATGCGAGTGATTTGACCGGAGCAAAACCAGAGTCAAAAATCAAAACTATTGGAAACATGAATTACTATGTTAATGGAAAAGAATTTGTTGCATTGGCTCCAACAGAGTCTCGTGCAGAAGCTAAAAATGTTGTATTAGATAAAAAAACTACAGAGATTAATGCCTTTGCATTTAATTATTGTACAGCTCTTGAAACAATAAACATACCAAAGAATATTCAAAAGATAGGAAGATGTGCTTTTCAACAATGTAATAGTTTGTCTTCAGAGATTGTGATCCCTGAAGGTGTGACAGAAATTGGAGAATATTCATTTAATAATTGTTATAGTTTGACATCAGTAACAATTCCAGACAGTGTTCAAAGTATTGGTAAATATGCTTTTTATCATTGCACTGCTTTGACATCTATCCACATTCCTGATGGAGTGACAGAAATTGCAGATTTTACTTTTGGTTATAGTGGCTTAACATCAATTGATATTCCTGATAGTGTTACAAGAATTGGAGCAAACTCATTTATGTATACAAACCTTAGGGCTATTAATATTCCAGATTCTGTAACATCAATTGGAGAATGGGCGTTTGCGTGGTGCGAAAATGCGAAAGAACTAAAAATTTCAGAAAATGTTACTGCGTTGGAAACATATACATTTCAACATTTAGGTATTAAGACTCTTGTTATTCCAAAAAATATAACATCATTTGGTATGGCTGTTTTTAATGGTTGCAAGTCTTTGGAGGAAGTGGTTTTTGAAAATCAATTTACAACTGTCAGCGAAGGTATGTTTTTGAATTGTAGTTCTCTCAAATCAATCACAATTCCAGAAGGGGTTACAAGAATTGAAAGAATTGCATTCCAAGGCTCAGGATTGGAAACAATTATTTTGCCAGAAAGTTTGGAATACATTGGTAATAATGCATTTTGGGCATGCGAAAGTTTGAAGTCAATAAAAATCCCTAAAAACGTAAGTGAATTTGGAAATGGTTATGAATTTAATGGTTGTGCAAATCTTACTGATGTAACAATTGATAGTGCATTTGTTTACACATCTGCAACAAGCAATACGGCAGCATCAAGATTGCTTGAACATGCAACTACAGTCAAGGTTTTGGCAAGCATTGTGGATGATCCTGAAAACACAAACAATTGGCTTAATGGTTCAGCATGGACAAAAAGCGAAGTTGCTGAAGAAGGATATTACACTTTTACTAGAGTGTAAGAGAAATTTTGGAGAAGTTTGATATGTATGTCAGTGAAGAAGAAATGCTTATAAATTTCTATAAAGAACAAAAAGAAAAAGCGGAAGAAGAATATTATTTCATAAAAAGTGATTTTTTCAAGTTATGTCAAAATTTGGGTAAAGTTTTGGCATCAGTTGAAAAAGATTCTTCTTCAGCAATGACTTTGAAAAAGATTCTTGGTGAGTCTAATGTTGAAATCTCTTCAGAAAACAATGCAGTCAAATTGCAATATCGCACTGAAGAGATTTGCGAATGTAAGTCAAAAGATGAAGAGATGACATTGAAATGATTTGAAAAAAAGGATATGTAAAATATCCTTTTTTTGTTTATATTAAATTTTACCAAACCTTATCTCTTTTCTTATAGAATATGACGAGAGCAATTATTCCAGCAATCAAGATGACTAGGCAAATGATAAGTAAAATCAACCAAACATAAGATTTGGGTTGTTGTTTCATGGTTGACAAGTTTTGCACGGACAAACTGAGTTTTTCACTGCCATCGGAGTTCTTTATTGTGCAGTAAACTGTCCAAGTTCCTTCAATGTCGTTTGAGTCAAACACGAAGTTTGGTCCTGTGACCTTATCTTCTGGTAGAGATTGCCAAATCACTGTGGAATTTGCATAGTTGATGTTTTCATCTTTGATTTTTTGAGTCAAGACGTAACTTATGTTCATCTTATCGTTGCCAACAACATTCCATTGAATGTATTTTGGGTTTACATATTTGTATGTGTCATTTGAAAGATAGAGATTGAAAACATTCATAAGTTTGTTTGAACTGGAAATTGAATACAAAATTCTGATGTCTGAAACTGGAATTGAATCTATGTCATCTGGCAACACAGCGATGTAAAAATCTCCAACAGATCTGCTTATGTCAACGCCATCTTCTTCATAGGTGTAAACAAAATCAAATTTGTAGAGTCCAAAATCATTTCCTGTGCAACGTGTCGCGGTTTCAGTTATGTTTGCGTCATCATCGATGTAATAATAAAAATCAAATTGAGAAAATGAATTGTTTGAGATGTTTCCTTGATACAAAATTTTTGGTTCGGTGACCCCGAGTGATGTTTGCAAATCGTCGGTTTGAATGTTTGTCAGCAAAAATTGATATGATTTGAAAGTCAGTGGGTTGTTTTTTATGGTGGAGTTGAAGCGAAATCTCAGATATTCCAATTCGCTCCACTTGAAGCAATAATAATCAATCTCTTCTCCAACCACTGTTGTTATGCTTCTTTTGTCAAGGTCGAGTGCTGTTTGGTTTCTTGCATTGACCGTAAGCGTCATTGAAAATCTTCCATCTTCATGTGTTTGTTGGACAAAAGATTCTGCATTTGCAGTTTCTGTTTTTTGCAAAGAGAAAATTCCCAAACCTAAGGTTAGGACAATCAAAAAAATGGAAATTGTTTTAATCAAAAAACTTTTCGTAATTTTTTCTTTCATCGTTTTTATTTTACCATAAGATTGTGATTTTTAAAAACATTTTGCAATAATTTAAAATATTAATTTAACTTTTTTGTTTCTTAAAGGTTTCTTTGTTGACAAAAGTTATGAATAATTTTATAATATTTTTATGGAAATTGATAACGAATTGGAAATTGAAGTAAGTGAAAATCAAATAAGTTTTGATTTTTTGCAAGATATGAACAAAGAACCTTTGCAACAAGCAGAAAACTATGATTGGGTTGCAGAGGAGACTTTGGTTGTCATTGTCAAGGCAAAGGGAGAAATTTCTCCAAATTTTGACATTTGCGGCAAAAAAATGATTGATTGGGTGGCACTTGCAGCTTCTGGTTGTGCTCAAAAGGTCATTGAAGAGCCAGAAGAAGAAAATCTTTTGGAAGCTGTTAGGACTTTGGCAGAAGGATATAATTTTGTTGCAGTGCTTTACAGTGATACGCCACTTTTGAAAAAAACAACATTTTTGGAAATTATGGATTATTTTTCCAAGCGTCGTATGAATGTTTTGAAACTTGTCAGAGGATATGTTTTCAGAGCGGAGTATTTGCAAAATGCCAAAATGCTTTTGTCTTCAACCGTGGAAGAGTTTGACAAAGAAGATTTCACACTTATCAATTCTTCCAAAAAAGTGTCTTTTGCGTTCAAGGTTTTGAGTGGAAGAATTTTGAATTATCACAAAGAAAACGGAGTCATCTTTTTTGGAGAAAACACAATTTTTATTGATGCAGATGTTGAAATTGAAGCAGGTTGTGTAATCTATCCAAACAACATAATTAAAGGTGAAAGTTACATTGGAAAAAATGTTATTTTGGAAAGTGGAAATTACATCTTTGACACAATTGTTTGCGATGAGGCTTTTGTTTGTCAAAGTTATCTTGAAAAGAGCAAAGTGGAAAAGGGAAAAGTGATTGGTCCTTTTGCGAAACTTATCAATCAAAAAATTTAAGGGGAATTTTTATGAATGTTGTGGTTGGACTTGGCAATCCTGACGAAAAATATAGAAACACATATCACAATATTGGTTTTGATGTTGTTGATGCCCTGGCTGAAAAACTGGGCATTTCTTTTGATAAAAACAAATTCAAAGCGTTGGTTGGAGAAGGAGTTTTTAACGGAGAAAAATTGTTGATTGTAAAACCACAGACCTATATGAACCTGAGTGGCGAAAGCGTGGTTATGATCAAAAACAAATTCAAGGATGCAAGAATTTTGGTTGTTGTTGATGACATAGATTTGCCAAAAGGAAACATCAGATACAGAGAACACGGTTCTGCAGGCACACACAATGGACTTAGAAGCATTGTTTCTTACATTGGAGAAGATTTTGAAAGATTGAAAATTGGAATTGGCAGAGATATAACAATGGACCTTGCAGACTACGTGCTTTCAAAATATGACAAGAGCGTTTTTGAACCAATAATTGCAAAAGCTGTCAATGAAATTTGTGAGAGATTGTCTTGATGAATAAGTTTTTGGATTTTCTTAAAACGACAAAACTTCCTGAGAAGAAAAGCTTGGGAGGGTTTTTTATTGGTGAGAAAGTTTTGTTTTGTTCTTTGCAAGACAAACTTGTCTATCTTTGTGGCGACTTTGTCACAGCGAGCAAACTGAAAAGAGGTCTTTTGGATTGTGGAAAGAAGGTCCAAATTGTCTCTTGTGGAAGAGAAAATGAAGACGAAAGAGATGTCAACTTGTTTCCATTTGCAGATTCTGTTTCATCATTTTTGGATGACAAGATTGATGTTTTGATTTTTTTGCCATCATCACTCACAACAAAATTTGATTTGGAATTTCTGAAAAACAAATTTGTCATTGCACAACAAACAGAAATTTCCCTTGAAGATTTGTCAGAAAAGTTGGTTGAGTTTGGATATGAAAGAGTTGACTGTGTGACCAGTGTTGGTCAATTTGCTGTTCGCGGTGACATTGTCGACATTTTTATCAGTGGACAAGATTATCCTTATCGTGTTGAATTTTTTGACGAGGAAGTTGAAAAAATCATAAATTTTGATTTTTCTACAATGAAAACGCAAGAAATTGTTGAAAAAATTGAAATTTTGCCTATTTTTTTGAAAAATGGAACAAATTCGGTCTTGGATTTATGTGACAATGTTGTCATTGATGAGCCAATCAAAATTGAAAATGAATGTAAAATTTTGCAAAAGAGCAGAGAGGAATTGTCTTGGAACAGAGATGGACTTTTCTTGAATTTTGATGAGATTGATTTAAAAAAATATACTGTCTTGACAAATGCAAATGACAGTGACTTTGAAAACAAAACTGTCGGGCAAAAGAGTTATGTGACAGATTTTCTGGCACTGAAAAAAGACATAATGATTTATGCAGATGGTCATGTTAATGTTTTTCTGTTTGCTGGTGATTACTTTGATATTTTGAGAGAATTTTTGCTTACCAACAAAATTCAATACAAGGTTTTTGAGGGAGATTTGGTTGACAATATTCACATTTATTTGTGCAAAGACTATTTCCCTTATTCTTTCAGTTTTCTTGAATTTGACATTGTTGGCATTGGCACAGACGATATGTATAAAAACAAAAAAGTTGACTATCGAAGTGGAAAACAAAATTTTTCATATTTGCCAAAAGTTGGAGATTATGTTGTTCATTCGTTCTATGGCGTTGGACGATGTAAAGACATTGTCAGATTGAAACTTTCGCACTTTGAAAAAGACTATTTTGTTTTGGAATATAAAAATGGAGCACTTTTGTATTTGCCATCAGAACAGGCAAATTTGGTGTCGGCATATATTGGCGGAGAAAGTCCAAAACTTAATGCGTTGGGTTCAAGTGAGTGGACAAGGCTGAAACAAAAAGTCAAAGAGGATTTGAAAGAAGTTGCAATTTCGCTTGCAAAAATCTATAAAGAACGTCAAGACAAGAAAGGGTTTGTTTTTGCCAGAGATGAAGAACTTGAAAAACAATTTGCAGACGCTTTTGAATTTGAATTGACTCCAGATCAAGCCCAAGCAATTGCCGATGTTGACAAAGATATGGAAAGTGAAAAAATCATGGACAGGTTGATTTGTGGTGATGTTGGTTTTGGGAAAACTGAAGTTGCTTTTCGTGCAATTTTCAAAGCAGTGTATAATGGAAAACAAGTTGCCTTTCTTTGTCCTACCACAATTTTGTCTGAACAACACTATCGTTCAACCAAACAGAGAATGAGTGGTTTTGGTCTCAGAGTGGAAATTTTGAACCGTTTCAAGTCTGACAAAGAAACAAAAGAAATTTACAAAAGATTGTCGGAAGGCAAAATTGACATCTTGATTGGAACTCACAAAATTTTGAATGAAAATTTGAAATTCAAAGATTTGGGTTTGCTTGTTCTTGACGAAGAACAAAGATTTGGAGTTAAGGACAAAGAAAAAATCAAAAAAATGAAAACGGATATTGATGTTTTGACACTTTCTGCAACACCAATTCCAAGAACTTTGCATATGTCACTCTCAGGAATTCGTGACATCAGTGTCATTGCAACTCCACCTCGTGACAGACTTCCAATTCAAACTTATGTCAGTCCTTACAGTGACCAACTTTTGCAAGATGTTGTTTCAAGAGAACTTTCAAGAAATGGAAAAGCTCTTGTGCTTTTCAACAGAGTTGCAGAGATTTACAACTTCAGAAGTCATGTTGCAGAACTTCTGCCACAGGCAAAAATTGGAGTTGCTCATGGTCAAATGATGGAAAATGAACTTGCGAAAGTTATTAATGATTTGTATGAAGACAAATTTAATCTTTTCATTTCAACAACTTTGATTGAAAACGGCATTGACTTGCCGACTTTGAACACGCTTTTTGTTGTTGATTGTGATATGTTGGGACTAAGTCAACTTTATCAAATAAGAGGAAGAATTGGGCGTTCTGATAAGTTGGCTTATGCATATTTGACCTACAATAGCGGAAAGGTTTTGACTGAGGACGCTTATAAAAGACTGGAAGCAATCAAAGAATTCAGAGAACTTGGAAGCGGTTTCAAAATTGCGATGAGAGATTTGGAAATTCGTGGTGCAGGCAACATTTTGGGCAAAGAACAGCATGGGCATATGCAAAAAGTTGGATATGATATGTATGTTCGACTTTTGGAAGAAGTCACAAAAGAAATTTCTGGACAAAAAACACACAGTGCGAAAGAAATCAAGATGGAACTTGTGCTTGATGCATTTATCAGTGAAGATTACATTCCTTCTCAAGAAGAAAGAATTATCTTCTACAACAAAATCAGCAACATTTCAACCAAAGAAGAATATGACCAAGTTGTCAAACAACTTCAAGAAAGCAATGGTGATTTGCCTGTCGAAGTTGAGAATTTGTGCAAGGTGGCATTTCTGAAAAATTTGGCAGGAAACTTTAATGTTCAAAAAATCAAAATTAATGCGGTTGACTGTTTGATTTATTTCTATAAGAGTGAAGAGATAATTGATAAAAGATTGTCGAATGTTGGCAAGTTTTATAATACTTGTTTAAAATTTGAACAACTACCTATTCTAAAGGTAAACACAAAAGGTAAGGTTATTGACAAAGTTAATTTGCTTATTGAGATGTTTTCCAATGCTTTGACATCCAAAAAAGATTGAGAAAATGCTTTCTTTTGCTTGAATTTTATCGTTTTATAGTTTATAATATTGGAGTTAGTATATTAGAGTGAACAAGTGTCGCTTTAAAACAAAAATGACTTGGAGAGAAATGTGAAAAGAAAATTTGCAGCGTTATTTATGATGGTGATTATGTGTCTGTCTGTTTTTACAGGCTGTTCTTTGGTTACCAGAAATGATAGAAATTATTATGAAGCAGTTGTCGCAACAATAACATACACTGATGGGGAGAAAGAAAACATCACAAAAAGAGATTTGATTTCTGCTTACAACAGTTATGGATACAATTATGTTGACAACTATGGATACACAATGGAACAAGCAGTTAAGCAAACATTGGAAACCATTGTTGACAACCGTTTGACAATCAAGGCTGTTGAGGAATATTACGAAGCCAACCCAAGCGAAGGCGAAATGTTGAACGGAAATGAAACCACTTACATTTGGGACGAAACTTATAGTGCATTGTATTCAAACTTGAAGGAATATTTGAATGAAGTTTTGGATATTTCTTCTCCGGAAGATAGTGAGACCAATTCAGACTCAAATTCGTCAGTTTATACACCTTATGCGAAATCTGGTTATCTTGAAAAAAGTTCAAATGGAAAGTATGTAATCAAGAAAACAACTCCAGCTTCAACTATCAGAGCAACGTATGACGGCAGACAAAATGCTGATGGTGTTTATTGTGATTATGAATACAAAGATGCTGAAGGAAATTATGTTTTCAAAGAAGCAATGTACAACAAACTTTATTCTTTGACCGAAGCTGACAATTCAACAAGTGCAAGAAATTGGAGAAGTGCTTTCAACAACTATCTTGCAGACATTAAAGACAATTATGGGTACAAAGAATTTAAAACAGACAAAGAATGGTTCATGTTTGAAATGGACAGAGTTCACAGCATCATCAGAGACAACTATATTGTTGAGAAATATGAAGTTATCTACAACAGACAATCTCATCAAGATGCAGATATTTCAAATGTGACTGTAGAAAACGTGTTGTCATATTATTCTGCAAAGGTAAGAGCAGATTATGCAACATATGAATTGGGTGGAGACACGGAAACCTATGCAAGCACAATGCTTTCTGATGTTGGAAGTGTTGATTACATTTTGGAAGGCGAAGGGGCATCGAATTATTTCTATGTTGCGTACATCAAACTTGAAATGACAGATGCACAGAAGAATGAATACACAAATCTTCAAACTGCTTTGGAAAATCAATCAATTGGTTTGAATGAATATAAAGAAAGACTTGATGTTTTGTACAACAGCATTAGTGCAACAATTAGAGATGCTGAAACTGGTGAAGAAACTAATCAGACAATTTCTGCACAAAATTTGCTTAACAAAATTAATCAAGATGTTGCAAAATACAAATATATTTCAGTTTCTGACTTGACAGAAGAACAAATTGCTGAAGCAGAAGCCGAAGGGAAAACTTTGGAAACTTATGTTGCTGAATATAACAAACAAATTTCTTATGACAAAGCTGATGCCTTCAGACCATACCTTTATCTTTATAATGATGATGACACATTGAAAGGTGCTGAATATAATGCAGTTTTTGGTGTTAATTCTTCAAATGAAGTTTTGGCAAATGATACATTCAGTGGAAATGAAGATGTTTTGGATGTGATTTTGGAACTTTATAACAACAACGAAGCAAAAATAGGCGACACAACTGAATTTGTTAGAGCAGAAGATGGACTTTATATGTTCTTCTATGCAGGCGAAATTAAGAATGTTTTCAGTGGAATAACAGCAAATTTTGATGCTTCAAAAAATCAAGAAAACATCAGAGCTTTGGCATCAACAAGATTGAACATATTCTCAGAAAAGACATTGTTTGACAAGATTTATGAACAACTTACAACAGATAACTTTGCAATTTTCCAAAACATGAATATGAACTATCTTAGATCTTCATTAACAACAAAAATTGAAGCGATTGAAAATAATATGAAAGATTTATATTGATAAAATCTATAACAACTCTTGTTTAAATTGACAAGGGTTGTTTATTTTTGATAAAATGCAAATATAATGAGTAATGTGGAAAAACAGCCAATAAAAAATGATGAAGAATTGCAGTCTGCTGAAATGACAGGGCAAAAAAAGAAGCAGAATTTTTTTTCACGCGTAAAAACAAAATACAGAAATAAGCAAATTGAAAGACTGAAAAAAGAAGAGCTTTCAGAAGAAGAAAATAAAAAAGTTGAAGAGAAGATTGAAGAAGCAAACAAAGAAATCAATGACAAATCTAAGGCAAAGAAAAAGAAAATATTAAACATTTTTTATTTTGTTTTCAACATTGTTCTTGTTGTTGGAATCTTGATTTGGAACATCTTCACAACAGAGGACTTTACTCCTTTAAGACTGAAAGATGTAGATTTTCTTTATATCTTCATCGCATTGGTGTTTTTGGCTGGAATCATTATTGTCGATGTTATTGCTATTCACAGAATGATATACAGAAAAACATTGCGTTCAAGATGGTTCTTATCTTTTAAATCGCTTGGAATTTTGAGATATTATGATGCTATCATTCCTATGTCGGGTGGTGGTCAGGGTTTTATGGCGACGTATCTTAATGCAAGAGATGTGCCAGCGTCGACTTCTCTTTCGGTTCCAATGGCAAAATTGGTTTTTCAGCAAATTGCATGGCTGATTGTTACTTTTGTGTGCCTTGTTTTGTCGTTTGTTAATGGAAGTTCTCAAACATTTGTTTCTGTTGCAAGTATCATAGGTTTTATTTTGGCATTTGTCGCAGTTGCATTTATTGTTTTTGTTTCTGTTTCGAAAAAATTGGGGCAAAAACTTGTGTCCTGGGGATTGAAACTGCTTGTCAAAATGCACATTTTGAAGGACTATGATAAATATTACGATAAGGTAATGAATTTTGTTACCGATTATCAAAACATCATTAAGGAATATAGCAAGGCAAAATGGGATGTCCTTCTGCAGTTGGCATTGCACACCATTAGATTTGTTTTCTTGTTCTCAATTCCTTATTTCATCTATTTGGCATTTCCTTATCAGGGTGGTGCCATTGGAAATTATGGTGACTTCTTTATTTATGCGGCTTTGATTGACTTGGCGGCAAGTTTCATTCCTCTTCCTGGTGGAAGTGGTATGAATGAAATCACATTTGCGGCATTGTTTAATGATTATTTGGGTGGTTACACATTCTGGGCATTGCTTCTTTGGAGATTTTGTTCATTCTACATTGATTTGCTTATGGGAATTGGAGTGATATCTTATGACACAATTTATGGAAATCGAAAATATCGCTGGGTTAAAAAGAAATTTGCACTTCAAGAAGAGAGTCAAGAATTCAGAAGAGTACAAATAGAAAATTTCAGACAAGAACGCAATAAACGAAGAAAAAAACTGAAAAAAGACATCTAGGACAGAATAATAATAAAAGCAAAGTTTAAACTATTATCATGAAGAAAAGTAATGTAGGTTGGATTTTTGCAGTTATTGTTCTGTCTTTTTTGTTGATTTTGTCATTGATTTTGGGGGCAAGTGGCTATTATTATTCAATATCATACTTAAATTCAGATTCAGATCTAACTGTTGGAGATTCGTTTTCTATTGGAGTCAATCCAAATCAGGCAAGTGTGGCGTCATTTACATTTGATGGTTCATTTTTGCCTGGGGAGACGATTCCGCAGGTGATTCAAATAAATGCACAAGACCTAAATTCTGATGTTAGGGTGAGGGTTAAAGCTAAAATTTTTGGAGTTGTCAGCGATACCGAATTCGACTTTGTGACAAGTGAGCATTTTGAAAAATATGAAGATGGATATTATTATTATGATGATGTGTTGCATGGGGGAAATAAAATTACATTTTGCACCTATCTTGTTTTGCCAAAAGATGCAGATTTTGTGAGTAAAGAAAAATATATCTTAACTTTTGTGGTGGAAACATTGGAAACAAAGTTCGATGATCAAAATATTTGGGAAAATGTTCAACAATATTGAAATTTGTTGGACTTTTTTGGTAGTTATAAGATAAAATAATGGTAGGTCAAGGAGTTTTAAATGGAAGAAAAGAAAATTGTTATGCCACCACCACCTAAAGAATTGAAAAATATGCCACCACCACCGCCACCTCCCCCAGCAAAAAATGAGAATAATGTGGCAGAAAAACCTGTGGAGAATGCAAATTTTGAAACCGTTGAAATACCGGGGAAATCTGTTTCCGATGTGCAAAAAGTGACAGAAAATGTTGAGCAAGAAAAGGTTGAAACAAAAAAGAAAAAGGAAAAACCAGAAAAAGCAGAGAAGGTTAAGCATAAAGCCAGCGGTGGAATGAAAACTTTTCTTTATTGGTTAGGTTTTATTGTTTCGCTTGGGGCATTGGGAATTTTGATTTATCTGTTGGTGAAATAATTTTAATCCAAGTATATGAAAGAAGTGCGATTTTTGCACTTCTTTTTTTGTTTAAGTTTTTATGAAGTGGGAATAGATATATTATGAAGAAAATTTTGGTTTTTATCTTAATTTTGACTTGTTTGTGCTCAACTTTGCTGGTAAAAAATGAAACAAATCCGATTTATAGCCTTGAAAATGTGGAAAAAGTTTGTTTTGTTTCTGCATCCGATTTTCAAGAGATTGATGATGTTGAATCGGTTGCGTGTGGGGACAAGTTTTTCAATTTTTGCACGCTTGATGTCGCAAAGCAAAATTTGGAGAACTTAAACAATAATTCTGATGCTGTTCAGTTCTACTTAAATGGAAATGACGTTGACAAACTTTTTAAGCAAACAAAATGTCAAATTGTTTCCACTTCTCAAATTGAAGATTTGACTGTTTATTGTGGTTACACTCCTTATTGTCAAACTTGTGTTTATTTGGATGGGAAAAAAGTGAATATGCAAGTTGCTGTGGCTGATGGAAATATTGTTGTGGGTTTTCCGATGATATTGACAGGATATTAATTTCTGAAAAAATTATAAAAAAATTCAAATTTTATGTTTATTTTAACTTTTTTGTGGCAATTATCAATGCATGGAGGTAATATGGAAATCAAAGAAGAAGGAAAATTCAAAAAATTATTCAAAAGATATGGAGTATTGAGTCTTGCGTGCATTTTCTCTCTTGCACTTGCACTTGGAATTGCTTTGGGAGTTCAAAAAGGGGAACCGGTGTCAACAAACAACATCGAATTTGGTTTGCCAATGACTGATGCTGTGATTGTGAAAGATTATGCTGACGACAGATTGCAGTTGAATGAAAGTCTTAACAGATGGGAAATTCATCTTGCTATTGATTTATCTTCTGAAAATGATGCAGTTTTCTCAATCTATGACGGAGTAGTTGACTCTGTGGAATCAAATTCATTGGATGGATACGTTGTCACAATAAGTCATTCTGATGGTTTTGTAAGCGTTTATTCATCCTTGAGTGACAGTGTGCAAGTTAAAGAAGGTGACAGTGTCAAGAAAGGTCAACAAATTGGAAATGCTTCAGATTCTGCGACAAACGAATCTAAGGACGGAGCTCATTTACATTTTGTTCTCATGAAAGACGGAGTTGAAGTTGACCCAAACAATTACCTTGATTTGCAAAATAAGTAATGGAGAAATAATCGTATTTAGTTGATTTTTCATGAAGATTATGGTATTATAATCCCGTGGAGGTTGACATGATTATTGATAAGGTAAAAGAATTGGTTGCAGAACAACTTGGAATTTCTAAAGACACCATCACCGCAGAATCAAACATTATTGAAGATTTGGGTGCAGATTCTTTGGATGTTATTGAAATGTTGATGACTCTTGAAGAAGAATATGGTATCACAATTCCAGATGAAAAAATCAGCCAAATCAAAACAATCGGTCAAATCGTTGAATTGATTGAAGAATGTCAAAAATAGAACGCTTGTCGTTCTATTTTTTTTATGATGTTGTTTTTTGAATTTCGACAAAATCTTGCATAATGTGACAAGTTCTCTCATAAGAATTATTATGACAATTTCAAAGAGATTTGAATTATCAAATTCTTATGGGAGGAAAAATGAAAGCTTATATCAAAGAGAGAACTTTGGAAGTTGCTCGCCACATTTCACAGACTCAGGATACCATCAGAAAAACTGCTCAAATTTTTGGATTGAGCAAAAGCACTGTTCACAACGATTTGTCAAAGAGATTGCAAAAGGTTGATAAACAAATGTATGATGATGTTCAAAAGATTTTGGAACACAATTTTGCGGAGAAACATATACGTGGAGGAATGTCTACAAAGCTTAAATATGAAACAAGAGAAAGAGAATTGTAAAAAATAATTTTTTAAAAATATTAAAAAATGCATAAAAAATGCCCAAAAAATCAATTTTTTGGCATTTTTTTGTTAATTTTTTGTATTTTTTTATTTTTTAACAAATATTTTTAATTAAAAATTCAAACAAAAATCTGATGCCTTTTGTATGTGGTATTAAAAATTGTTCAGCCAAATTATTTAAAAATTATGAAAAATTGTTAAAAAATTATTTTTGAAACCATTTTAATTTTTTTGTTTTTATTTAAAATTATTTGTCAGAATTTGACTTTGGGTCTGCTATTTATTTATAATATATAATATAAAAATTTGCTTATTGCAAATATTATTTTAGGAGGACACATGAAAAAATTTGCTCTGGGAATTTTGAGTGTTTTTATGATTTTGGGAGGAGTTTTACTTTCCGCATGTGAAAAGAAAGTTTCGCTTTCTGTTTCTACGGAAGAAGTTGTCATTTATACAAATGATGAACAGGCGGAAAACTATCAATCAAAGGTGATTGATGTTTCTCTTGAAAATTCTTCCTCGGGGATTAACGTTGAAATCTTGAAAGGTGGAGATAGTATTAGGCTTTCTCCTGTTACTGTGAAAAATTCGAGCAACTATTCTTTCACAATCTATGCTGATAAGAGTGGTGAAGCAGAAGTTAAGGTTTCAGCAAAAGAAGACAGCAAGCAGAGCAAAATTGTCAGTGTCCATGTTATGACCGTTTTGGAAGAAATTAAAACTTTGTCTGAAGATAGCGTCGATGGAAGGACAAATCTTTTTGTGACAAAGGGTGTTGAGAAAAAACTTAACGTTGATGATTATTTCAGTTTGGAACCAGTGACCGCAAATGTTTGTGACATTATTTGGAGTTTTGAAGATTCTGAAGAAGAAAATTCTCAACAATTTGTTAAAGACGGAATTTTGTATGCAACCATTCAAGGTGATGTTTTGTATGTGAATGAAGATTTTGATATGTCATACATCAACTTGAGAGCATCATTTGCAAACAACACAAATGTTTATAACACTGTCAGATTTGAGGTGTTGGAAAAGAGTACAATCAACAATTTGACCATTGATGGAGTTGCTTTGTATCAAAACAATTCTGTTGCGACAAATGAAGCAACATTCAAATTGACGAGAAACAATTCAAATTTATCAAGCGTTGAAGGTTCAATTGTCATTAACACACCTTATGAGATAAGTTTGTCACCAGTTGTTTATGAAAAACTTGACAATGGTGATTTGCAAACTTTGAGCAAATCTGAATATGAAAATTATTTGACTTTGGAAATCGACGCACCAGTTGTCGATGAAGCAACAAATAAAATTACATATAATTTCACAATTGATGCATTGGACAAGTCATCAATCAACAAATTTGGAACATTCTATTTTTATTTCAAGATTGGTTATAAGGACTATAACTTTGATTTGGTTTCTGATGGTTCGACTGCCGTTTTGGACACTTTCTATTCTGCAACAAGAATTGAAGTTTCAAATGCAAATGGTGACATCTTGAACAATAATGTTATTGATGTTTTCTCAAATTATGAGACAGGCAATGGATATCAAATTTCTACAACAGTTCTTCCAACTGAAGTGGCAATTGATAACAGCATGTATTACATCTCTGTTGACTTAAATCAAGATGCTTTGAAAAACTTGGCACTTGACGAAAACAATCCTGTTTCTTCAGTCATTAAGGTTTATTATCGTGGACAAGAATTGACATTCACACATGAAGCAGGTTCAAGTGTTTACACTTCTCCAATAATTTTGAACAACTCTGACATCTATGTTGCGAGCGGAAGTGAATTTGACATTTTGGAAGGAGTTGAATTCAGATTTGTTTCTGTAAGTAATGCTGATGCAAGCACTTCGCTTACAATGAATTTCTATCGTATTTCCGAAGATGAAAATTTGACAATAACAGATGCCAATGACGAAGATATCCCTTCAACGACTTACATTTCTTCAAGTGTTAATGCATCAAAATCGATGACTTTCAATGTTAAAATCAAAGATTTGTCAACAATTTCTGGCTTGACTCTTAAGAGTGACGAAAATTCAAGATTTATATTTTCTGACATTCAATATGTTTCTTCAAGTTTGGATCCTGACGAAGGTGTTTATGTCATTGTCAGATTTACTGTTTCTTTAAATGGTTACAATTTTGATTCATCAACCAATTTTTGGTTTGAACATGTGACAGGGAAAACTTCTGCAAAATTTGGAATTCATGCTTTTGTTCCTTTGTCATTAGCATCAATTTCAAATGCGGATAAGGCATCGTCTGATGTTTATAAAGACGAGCAAACTGTTCAAAATTTTGTTGAATTGGCAGGTTTGATTGATAGTGATGCTACAAGACAGTCTAGTTCTCTTTCAAAATTGATGCTTGAAGCGGGAACTAGCATTCCTTTGAACACAAATTATCAAAATGCATCTTTATCAGAAACAGCAATTTCATATAAAATGCTTTCTTTTGACACATTGGTTGCAGCTGTTAAGGTTGCTGAAGGAATTATTGACGATAACGAGGCATTGGCTAGAGCGGAGGAATTGTTCAGTTCGAATGATTTGAACACTATTGCATTGAATTATTACAGATATTTTGAAGACAACAATGGACTTTATTTCACAATCAATGAAAGCAGATTGAGCTTGACTGACAATGCTTTTAAAGGTTATGTTTGTGTTTTGTTTAGTGGCTATGATGAAGAACACAATGAAATCGTGCTTGCAAGATTTTTCGCATTGGAAAGTTTCTATTCTGTTAGATATCTTTCTTCTGATGTTAAAACGGCATTGCTTTACACAACCGAAACATTAAGTCAAAGCGACATTGGGCTTTCAAGAGTTGACGTTACAGTTTCTATGCGTCCAGATGAGAAAGTTCCAACATATTCAAATGACCTTTCTTACTTCAATTTCACATCAGCTTTAGATGATTTTGAAGGAACGCAAGACGGAAATTATTTGAAAAACAGATATTATGAGATAAGCAACATTTCATTTGCTTCCTCTGGAAGATATCTCAAATTTAGAATCACGGCAAACTCAACAAATATGCAGACATCTGTGCGTGACATTTTGACCATTTCTTATATGGACGAAAATGGTTTTGAAAGAAAAACAGAAATTCAAATTGAAATCAGAAATGTTAAGAGAATTGAAAGTGTTCAATGGCTTAACCAAACTGAAGATAATGAAATTTATTTGAATTTGACAACAACGGTAAGCAGTGAGAGAAGTTTTACAATTTCAACATCTGTTTCTCCAAGTGATGCAAATGACACAAGTTTGGCTTATGCGTATTTTGCATCTTATGGTTCAAGCAGTGACCTTTCAATCACAACTTCTTCTATTGGGCAGACTTTCAACCTTAACATCAACACAAGCAAGGGTGGTTATGGAAATTTGTATTTGCTCCCTAATGACATGATTAAGACCGTTGATGGTGTTGATCAAGTGTTGGTTTATAAATACACTGAAGATGAGGCAGGAGAAATTGTTGAGACTGCAAAAACAATAAGATTATCCGAATTTGACAGTTATTATGACAAGTTGATTAATGAAAATGACGAATTTTCGACTTATTTCTACAACAACGATGGTGTGAAAATTTATTACAAAGATTTGATTGTTAAAATTGCCATTACTATCGCTGATGGTATGAGTGAGGGGACTGCTATTAGGGTTTACAACGAAGCAGACCTAAAGAATATTGATACTGCAAAATATTACAGAATCATGAACAACATCACTCTGACAAATTGGGAAAGTTATAATGAATTTAGCGGTATGTTCTTTGGAAAAGATGACACAATCACATTAACTTTTGAAGGAAACAGCCAAAGTTTTGTTAACACATTGCTTGAAAAAGGTGTGATTAAAAATCTTATCTTTGCTGGAAATGTGACAAGTGCTGGAACTGAATCTGCTGGCTTTGTTGCCAACACAAATTATGGAATAATTGATGGCGTTTCTGTTGATGTTTATTATGCTGACGGAGAATATAAGAGCAGCACTTTGAATGCAACTGCTTCTTATGTTGGTGGAATTGCAGGATACAACTTTGGAACAATCAAAAACACATATTCATATGGTGTGACAATCAATGCAACAAATGGAATGTATGTCGGTGGAATTGCAGGAAACAATCAAAAAACTATTGAAAATTGTGGCGTTGAATTCTATAACTTTGTGACACAAAACGGCAATTCGTCAGTGACAGCAAGCAACAAAATCACAACAACAGGTGCTGTTGGTGGTATTGTTGGTTTTGGTGGAGCAACAAGTATTATTGAAAAATCTTATGCTTATGCATATTCTTTGATGGAAGCAGGAAGCTGTGCAATTAATAATGTCTTTGCAAACAGCACTGCAACAAAAGGTGCGTTCTTGGCTGCCTTTGAAGCTGGCGCTGTTGTCAATGAAAGTTTCGCATTTATGGGCAGTTTGAGAGCACCAGTTGAGTCTAATACAAGTGCTCAAATGATTACTTTCAAAAATTCTTACATCACATATTACAATGGGACAACAAGCACTGCTGCAATTAACACAAGAATTTTTGTTAACGCAACTTTTGCATACACAAATCAAATTTATTATGGTGACACAGAACAAATTGGGGACTCTAATGTTTTGCAAATAACAGATATCCCTTCAGATTACAACAATCCAACTCAGGGTGAGAAATGGAGCAACTTGGTTGCAAGATTGAGTTCTGACATTTGGGAAACTGTTGATGTTGATGATGAAATCAACTTTGGATTTATGTATCTCAAAAACACAACTCAAAGTGCGGCTGTTGATGTTGCAAATGTAAACATTGCAAACAATGTTTCACCATTGAAGTCTTTGAGTGCCGGAAATGATAAGGGAATTTTGTTTGTTTACAGTCCAACTGTGACAATTTCTGACTCTGCAGAACAATCTGCACTCACAAGCTACAACACAATTTCTGTTGCAGATTTGTTTGGTGTGACTGCAGAGCAAGCAAAGAGTTTGCTTATCACAAGTGAAAGTAAAAACATTTCAATCAATTCAAATTCAATCAGAGTTTTGTCTAAGAGTGTGACAGAGATTGAACTTAATGTTCATTCAAAAATGAATTTCACTTCATATAAGACATTTAAATTTGTCATTTTGAATTATCTTCCAGAACTTTCAACAACGATTGATTCTGTTGAACTTAAAGACAGTCAAACAGTTTTGTTGCAGACTGGACTGAACAATTCAAGAACGATTATGTTCAACATGAACAACACAATCTATTTGAATGGAACGGGATATTCAACTGCGAAAGATACCTTTACTGTTGACTATAATTTGACTGGAAACACATACACAGATGATTCCGGAGAAGAAGCTGTTACAAAAGACTATGTGACTGTTTCTAAGAGCAATAACTCCTTGACACTTTTGGGAAATAAGAATCATGAAAATGGTGATGTCACAGAAGTTGAAGCATACATTGTCGTTGACGATGTTGCAAATGATAGTGATTATTCAAATGCAATCAAAACAAATAGAAACAGAAATTTTGACGTTTCGGTCTATAATGGAGCAACATCTTTGGTGATTAACAATGCAACAAATCTCATTGTTAAACCTTCCCAATATGCTGTTTTTGATGTTTCTCTTGAAACTGACGCCGAAAATGACAACCTTGTGTTTGGTTTGCAGTATGGAGAAATTGAAATTTCAAATGAAATTTCGTCAGATGAATATGCTGCAAAGTTTGTTGTTGACAGCAAATTGACACTCAATGTTTCTTGGACAAGAACACCAACAGAAACTGGATTCTCGTTTAGAGTTTGGGTGAGAATTGATGATGCCAACAAACATTTGATTGACCAAATTTATGATGATTTGACTCTTAAGGTCAATGCCGAAAGTCAATCTTCAAATACAAATTATTTGAAAACTGTTGGGCTTACTGTTATGACTCAAGAAATTGAGGATATCAGCATTTCAACTTATAATATTGAAAGCAGACAAATCAGAAATTCTGTTCTGTATTTGATTCCTGCAGATGAAATTACAAACACTTTGACACCTTCATCTGATGCAATTATAGCAGTTACTGTTGATCCTGCTTATGCTATGATGACAAAGTTTAGATTGACATATTCTGTTTCGGGCGGAAGTGGAACAACAGGAACTGTAAACATTTCTAAACTTGCTTACAACTCTAGATATGGATATTATATTAACTCAAATTCTACTTCACTTATCGAAAACGGAATTGAAGTCACTTTGACTGATGAAGATAGAACAGGAAATGGAGTGTTCTATTTCAGGGTTTATGTTTCAAGTGCTTTTGAAACATCAAGCTCTTTGCAGTTTACTTTGACATACTATAATGGAAATACACCTTTGATTTCAGGAACCCATAACCTTAACATTGATTATTTGCAAAGTGCAAACATCAAAGTTAATGGCGCTTCTACATATGTTCTTGCAAAGGGTGGCAGCGCGACTGTTACTGTGACAGTTGACAAAAATCAAGAACTTGAAGATTTGTATTTGCAAAACAATGGTGCAAATATTAGTCTTTCTGCGGCCGTTGTGGAAGAATTTGACACATATAAGGTTT
Source organism: uncultured Clostridia bacterium (assembly GCA_946496065.1). Classification (GTDB taxonomy): domain Bacteria; phylum Bacillota; class Clostridia; order Christensenellales; family UBA1242; genus Caccovivens. The sequence continues at coordinate 87,218 of CAMMFF010000002.1, read as the reverse complement.
ACACGGCAACAATTTCTGCGTATGTTGATGCAAAATTGACGGAAAACAAAGACAGCGGAATCTTCTATGTTTGTGCAACTGTGAAGAGGGTTGTAAACAACAATACTGAAATCAAAGAAAGCCGTGCAACAATTTGTTTGGTTGATTTCTCTGTTGATGGAAACAATATCAAAGTTTCTTCAAGTGGTGGAACCTCAACATATAATGGACAGACTTATGACGTGTTCTATTCGTATATCAATGCGACAGATACTTTGAGTTTTGATTATCCATTCGACCCTGAAACGTATAATTATGACCAAAATGATGCCAGTGAAGTTGCAGCTGTTGAAGCAATTATGGAAAAGAGAGCCCGCTTTGAACTTAACAACACATACAAAGATGAAGAAGTGGGATATTACATCAACTATGATTTGAATGAACAAACCGGAGTTTATGAAGAAATTTCATTGAAATATCAACTTTGGTATGCAACAGACGAAAACAACTCCACTGCAATCTGCAATGGTTCTGGAATTGTTCAAAATGGCATTTTCAGAATCGACGAAGCAGAAGGTAGATATGAAGATGGAACGCCTTACAGTTATTTGACAGTTACTGGTCTTAGAACTGGAAGACAGTTGATGAAACTTAGGACAACAATCACATATCAAGGAATTGAGATGTATTATGATTATTACTTCTTGATTGTTGTTGAAGTTTGGTCAGATGAAGACACTCCAACTCAAATCTTTACCGCAGATGAATTCATTGATTATGCAACAAATTCTGAGCAAGCAGATGATTACATCTTGATGAATGATATTGTTTTGACAGACTACACTCCTCTTGACACAGATTTGATTGACAGTCTTGACGGAAATGGTTACACAATTCACATCAACAGTTTTGCTTATCCTGAAGGAAGTTCGCTGAATTTGGCGTTGTTTAATACTGTTACAGAAAACACCACATTGAAAAATGTTAGGGTAAACATTTATAATGGTGGTCAGATTACTGTCAATATTTCGCAATACACAGACATTAACATTGCTGGTTTTGCAATTGAAAACAACGGTATCATTTACAACAGTGAAGTTTTGGCTTATTATGATGAAGAATATCAATCAAGTTCAATTTCTGGAGAAACTGGTTTGGTTGTTAGATACACAATGGGAACCAACACCGATCCTATCGAAATCACTTCAGGAATAGTTTCTTCTTTGGGAATTGAGAGCCTTGTTTCTGGTTTTGTGATAACAAATAATGCTTCAATCACCAACAGCAGAGTTGGCGGAGACAGTTTCAGACAAATCATTGATATTGCTGGAGCAAATTATCTCAAGACACAAGACTTGAATCTGTTTGTTTTGAGAGGACAAGGAGAAGTTTCTGGTTTTGTTAATGACAATGCTTCTTCGGGTTATATCAGTGCTTCATTCGCTGACAATATTCAAATTTATAACGATATGGCTTCAACGACATCATTGACTGCTGGTTTTGCTGTTTACAACCACAACAACATTCAAGGAAGCTATGTTGAAGGAAAGGGTGAAGAACTTTCAGATGATGGAAAGATTGTTATCTACAACAACTTGTCAAACATCACATCTATTGGTATTGTTGGTGGATTTGTTTATCAAAATGATGCTTTGATTAAAAATTCATATTCCAACATTGCCATTGAAAACAGTGAGTCAAAAGCATCGTTGGTTGCCGGATTTGTTTACATAAACAGTGAAAGTGCGGAAGTTACTCTGTGTTACGCTGCCTGTGACATCACAAAGTCAGATATCAGTCAAATGCAATTCTCTGGCGTTGATGATTATGCAAATTCTTTGAACTATGGCACAATCAGTTTCTCATATTTCTATAATGAATCTCTTATTGATGACACGAATCAAAACAATGTGACATCAGGTGCATTGTCCGTCAGCGATGTCATGAATGAGGACACTTTCTATGGTTTCAGTTTTGCTTCTGAACCTGGAGCATACAATGGAATTTGGAGCGTTTCCAACTCTGAAAAATTGACGCTTGTAAGTGCAAATCAAATTTCTTTCTCAAATCGTTATGCTGTGACAAATGGTTCTGTTACATCAATTTTCTACAACAGGTCAATAATTGATGCAGATACAATGAGAAGTGTTGATTTGTCTTATGGAAGTGACAACAACCCAATCATTATCAGAAGTGCTTATGACTTTGCGATGGCAACTGGAAAAGCGGGTGCAACAGAAATCTCTTCTTACAAAGAATATTACAGTGACACAGAAGTTTTTGGAAATTACAGAATTGTAAACAACATTGATATGTCTGAAATCGACCAAAATTCAGAGAATGACAACTCAATCAAGTTACAGACAACCAAGAAAACATTCACTGGTCTTTTTGATGGAAATGGTTTCACAATTTCCAACATCAGTTTGGGTAGCAGTGAAGTGGCAGAAAACTTTGGTTTGTTTGCAAAACTTGATGGTGCTGTCATTATGAATTTGGATTTGATAGTTGATTCAATCCACAATTCAAGGGCAAATATTGTTGGAACTTTGGCTGGAACAGCGGTAGATTCAAGAATCATATCAATCAGTCTTTCTCCTGTCACAACACAGACAACTTCAAAGACATCAATTTTGGGAAATAATGTTGTTGGTGGTGTTGTCGGAATGTTGTTTGGCGAAAGCAAGATGAGTGATATTAATGTTGTGGATATTGATGTTTATTCTGCTTTCTATTTAAGTGGCAAAGGAGTTAATTCTAACGAAGGCAATGTTGGCTCAACTCTTAGAGGTTATGCATCAAATGGAAATTCCATTTCAACTTATGTTTCAAGAATTTCTTATGCTGGAGCAATTGCTGGCTATGTTGACATTTATGACTCTTTGAATGCTGAAACAGTTTTGTTCTCTTCTTCTTTGGAAGTTAGTGATTATGACATTGTCACAGTTCATGTTTCAGACTCTGTCAATATCTATGGTGAGGTTGCTGGTGGACTTTTTGGATATGTTGGAAATTCAACAATGGTCTATGATGCAACACTTGAACTTGATGCAGATATGAATTTGTCAAAACCATCTTACATCATTTCAAAGAATCTTTTCGCTGGTGGTTTGATTGGTGAAAACTATGGTGGTTTGTTTGCAGTTTCTGCAAGTTATGCATCAGAGTTGCAAAACACAATTGAAGAAGCAGAAAATGGTTATTATAGTGGAAATACGGCTGCGGAAAGAGGTCAACAGTCAATCTTCTCTTATACCCCAAGTGATGAAGGTTATGCTTCAAACATCAACAATCCGCTTTATATTGGTGGACTTGTTGGTTATATGGGTGGTGGATATATCTATATTGGATATAGCAAATTGAATGTAATTTCTCATTCAGATTTCACACTGGCAGTTGGTGGAATCATTGGCTTGGCTGGATACAAGGATACACAATATGACTTAACTTTCCTTGACCCTGTTCAAAAAGTTAATGTCTATCTTAATGATGTTTATGCTTCAGGAGATGTTTACATCGATTCAACCACTGGAAATGGTTACAGTGCAGGCATTATTGGAGCACTTGAAAGAACTTCAGATGGACATATTTCAGTTGTTGCGTTGAAAAATGTTTTGGCAGTTAACTACTACTCATACAATGGTTCTAAATTGGTTGGAGACAGAACTGCAAGCACAGAAGATGAAGGTGGTTATGTAAGTGATAGACATTTTATGCTTGTTGGAAAAGTTGTTTCATCTGTTAATAATAATATAGATAATGATGATGTTGTTTTTGGAACAAGTTTGTATTTGATTGACTCAGAAAACTATTATTTGGACATTTCAAAAGGTTACGAGTATGGCACTCATCAATCAAATACCGTGGGTGGATACACTAATGTTGAACTTGGGTCAAACAGTGTAACTCTCAGTTTAAAACCTTATGGATTTACTACATCTTGGGACGATGGAACAAGTGAAAAATTGTATAATGCGTTGGTTGATGTTGAATCAATTGGTGATCAATCAATGACAACGATGTCAAATGCTTATGCCAAGATGTATAGTTATTTCCTTGCAAATGGTTGGAGTGAAGAATATTGGGAACACACTGAAGAGAATCTCTTCCCACATATTCAACTTTTGCCAGTTCTTAATGTAATTTTCTGGGATCAATATAACACTGATGAAGTTTTACAAGCAATGGAAAACAGCAGTGTAACGGTTATTTTGAGAGGAAAAGTTGATAAGGATACCAATGAATATAAGGATATTGATTTGAGAAATGGGTACAAGGACAGCAATGAAGTTAATCATGTTTTTGAAGCTATCTCAGGATTCCATGGGACTTTGATTTCATATTATGATTATGCAAACAGCAATACTGAAGGCATGGTTACAGAGGAGGTTACTGAATCCGATGGAACAGTTGTTGGTGGATATGCTGGTTCAGGTACCAATGCTGCTGACAAAGTCGGAATCATCATCAACAAACCTTTCTTTGATGGATTGACAGATAATGCTACAGTTGAGGGAATCAATTTCTATCTCTGCGAAAATGAGGATTCTGCGATTAAATACACTTTAATTGATGGTGGTGCCGGTGATACAATTTTAAGAGATGTAAAAATAACAGCAAATAATAACATTGAGATTAGCACAGAAACAATGACAATTGGATCTGATACTGCGTATAGTGGTGGTCTGATTGCTAGAGATGCTCACGGAACATCATTTATCAACATCACAATCAACCTTAGAAATGATGCTGAAATAGAATTCACTCATGGTGGAAGTTCTGACAAAGATTATGAGATTTATATGGGATTGTTGGCAGGATATATTGAACAAACTTCAGCATTTAATCAAATTAATATTCAAGGAATTCAAATTGCGCATGAAGGTGCAGAAGATGACGAAGAGCCTGCAAAATCAAATATTGATTTTTCTGTAGATGATTCTTCAGAATCAAGTGTTAGCGTAAGTTTGTATGCTGGTCTTTATGCTGGTAAGATTACAAAAGGAACAGGAAGAGCGAGAATATCTTTGGGACTTTCTAATGTTGGAAATGTAAATTTGAATTTCGATATAGATGCAGATGGCACTAAGAAAGCTTATATTGGAGGATTTGCTGGAGAGATTGAAGCGGTAGATGCAGTTGAATTGATAAATAGTGACGAAAATTCTGGTTCAATCAATGCATTGGACATTAATCAACAGTCAAATGTTGACAGCCTTTATGCTGGTGTTGCATTTGGAAATATTGTGAATTCTTATTTAACAATTTCCAATACAGGAACCAGTGCGGTTGCTTTGTCTGGTGGTGTATATCAAGTTGGAGATGTTACAAGCAAACAAACATATATTGGAGGTATTGCTGGATCTGTAAATTCTTCAACTTCAATTCAAAGCTTTTCAATTGATTTCAGTGTTGGAAAGAAGAATGATCTCGCAAGTGTGGCAAATGATTACGTCGTTGACGAAGATACGGGCGAGACTTTGTTTGACCAGAACTTGTATTCTTACAACAATCAAGAAACAGATGTAGCTGGACTTACTCCATTCATCATTGAAACAGAAAATAACGCTGATGTAATTGATATAGGCAATATAGGTGGATTCTTTGGCTATGTCAGTGGTGCAACAATCACTGTGACAGGAAGTTGCAACGTTTCTGGAAATATTGATGTTCAAATTGGTAAAGAAGCAACAACAAAAAATCTAACTGAAGCTGATAAAGAAGTGTATTTAGGTGGAGTTATCGGTCAGACAACTGGAGCATTGATTGTTAATTCATCAATGGTTAATGACATAAATATATCTGTTAAAGAACCTGATTTGGCATCAGTGAATGCTCATGCTCATGCTTATATTGGCGGACTTGTTGGAAAAATGACAAATGTTGACGGAGAAAATGGAGGAAATGGAAATCCAGCTTCATCTTCAGTTAACACTTCGCAAATATATTTGCAATATAACGGAACGGTTTTGGCTTCTGTTAAAGATTTAACCTTTGGTGGTGCAATAGGTTACATTGAAAGAGAAGATTACACAAATCAAGACAAAGCTATCACAATCTCGGGAGTTATCTATGGTGGTGCTGTCAAGATTTATGGACAAGAAAAAGATGATAAGACATATAACTTGCCAGAGAATGTCACTGTAGGCGGTATTGTTGGTGAATATAACAACACGACTTCTTTAGAAAATGATACTTTAAATTCTGTTAGGTACTATACAATTTCGAATTGTTACACATATGGTGATGTGTTTGTTAATTATCTTTCAAATGGCATAAAAAATACACAGGGCTCTTATTCTTATAATTCTAGATTGGCAACTTACAATTTTGGCGGAATTGTTGGAAAAGGTTCATACATAGCAGTAAGCAACTGTTATTCTCTTATGACGTCCTTCAATGAAAGATTGGCTGAAGATGAGAATGGCTTGTCGGAAGACGAAAACAAAAAAACAAGTTTAATATCAAATACAAATGCCATTGTTGGAGCAAATAGTTCGATTGTTCAATTCTCTGGAAACAAATATAATTCTTCTGTTTGTATGGCATATCAAGAAGAGTCTGGAAATCAAGATATAGCATATGGCAGTGTAACAGACAATTATTATGGTTATACAAACATTTATGACACTCAACGCGAAGGAACTCCAGGTGAAGGCACTGATAATACGGGGGCTAATAGTTCAAATCTATATTCTAATGAAAACATTTTGGATGGATTCCAAGACAAAGGCATCGACTTCAATAATATTGTTAATGGACATAAATTGAGTCCATATGAATGGAGTCAAAGCAATGAAAATAACCAAATCAAAGTAAGTGATGATGACGACGAAGATTATTTTGTGACAATTGAAGGAAGTTTGCATAACATTACTTGGGTTGCAGTTACCGAAAATGTTTCAACATCAAGACCAATTGCTGACAATTTGAAAAATTATGCAATAATCGGAAATGGACACATCATCACCAGAACGGATGATAATGTATATTCTTCAACAAATACAGACACTAATAAAGCGCTTGGTTATGGTGCTCTTATCAACAATATGGGTGAAGGTTTTGATACAAGTGATTCTGAAAAATTGAAAGATCAAAAACCAAACTTCAATGTTGTTGCAGGACTTATTATGAATTTGGAAATTTCCTCAGCTGATGTCAATGGTGAAACTGGCAAATCATATACCGCATACGGTGGTGTTGCTGGCACAATGAAAGGCAGTTCATTCATTTATGGTGTTGGAGTCAAAGGAGAACTTTCAGTTGGTGGAGAAAATTCGCAACTCCATCTTGGTGGTATGGCTGGTCTCATGTTAAATGGATCAATCAGTGAAAGTTATGTTGACGCTGACATCACTTACAGAGCATCCGAAGGTGGAATTTTGTCTGGAATTGCAAATATGGCAGACCAAAACACGACAATCAAATCAACATATTCTTCTGGACTTTTGGAAACATATGTTGATGTGGACATTTATACATTTGCAAATAGTGGGAACAATAATGCTTCAACAACTAGTGCTGATGTTATGGATTGCTATTCAATTTCTCAGATTAAGAGAAATAATGCCTTAGGTTCTGAGTTTGAACACAAATCTTCATTTATTAATGAATTTAATTCTGAAAGTGAAAGCACAGGACTCAATGTTATTAGCAATGTAATTAGCGGAAGCAATGAAGTTTTGGATAATGAGTATGGAACTCCATATGAAATGGATAGTCTCTCAATTCCTTATTATGGATACAAAACAGGTGAAGGTGAAACAGAAACAACTGTTAATGGAATTTCACAGAATTCTTTGATTATTGGGAATAAAGATGAGAAATTACAAACCTTACACACATGGTATTTTAATCGTTATGTGAACTATGGTTATGCTTCCCATGGTTTTGGTTATTTGAAAAATACTACTACATATGAGTTGATAGAAACGACAATTGGGGAAGATTCAAATACTGTTACTACTAGGGAATATAATCCTATTACTTATGATGAAATAATCAGTAATGGTGATACCTATGGTGGAGAAAATAGCAATTGGTATATGGGCGTTCTTAACCAAGGTAAATTTGACCAAATGTATGACACAGTGGAATACAATGTTGTAGATGGGGCAAACCAAAATACAAATTACGATCAAGACTATAAGTTTGTTTTAAGATATAGTTTTGTTGTATCGGAAGTGGGAAAAAATTTAGGAGATCCTAATTATAATTTAGTTATTGACGGACAAAATGTTACTCTTGACCTTTCAGGTACATCAACTTCTGGACTTTTTGGTACTTTTATTGGAGAAGTTAGAAATTTAAGAATTTCAAATGCAAACATTGATAAACCAAATAGTGAAATATTTGGAATTTTGGCTAATGTTTTTGAAGGCAATATTGATAATGTTAGTGTAAATGGTGAAATTACTAATGAGTCATCAACAAAATACATTGGCGGGATTGTTGGTGTTTTGGAAGGAACAGCTTCCAATGTTGATGCTGTTGTTAATATCTCTACTTCAAAAAATTCCATCGTTGGTGGCGTTGTTGGATATTTGGCAAACGGGACTGTTAATGGAGAAAGTGTTAGCGGAAAAATTGAATATGCTTCAAATAATGGGCAAATTATTCAAACTGTTGATAGTTCAACAAATATATTAACAAAATATGATAGTAATAAAAACACAGTGTCAGGTGCAAACATTGCTGCTTCTCCTTATCAATACATCCAAACTGATAAGTTGGGAGATGGCAAAAATACAACAAGTTTGAATGGTATTGCCGGAGGAATTGTTGGTTATGCAGAAAGTGGAACAACAATTTCAAGCTCATATAACACAAACGCAGTTTTAAGTCAATATACTATATCTGATTCAAAAAATGTGGTTGCCGGAGGAATTGTTGGGTATACTGCTGGAGCAACTGATTCGAAAGTAACTTTGGAAAATAACTACAACACTGGTTTGGTCGGTGCAGGAAACACGAGCAGCACATTCTCAATGGCCGGAGGAATTGTTGGCTATGGAGAATACACGACTGTTTCATCATGTGTGAATGACGGCCCAGTTCAAGCAATTGGGAAAGCAGAGACTAATGATAAAAACAAATATGAAATTACTGTAAAAAAAGATAGTGGAGTTGAAGAAACAACCGAATATAGCAATAATCCTGATCCATTGGTTTATAATGTAACTTTAACATATAATCCGAATGCAGTTAGACAAGTTTTTGCATTTGGTGTTGGTTATTTAATGGAAGGTAGTGATATAACCGATAGTGCTTCAAGTACAAATAATATTAAAAACGATGGTAATCTTGGGAAAATTGTTTTAACGGAAAAACTGACATTTGATAGAAAAACTATATTGGATGGTAATGGTGATTATGAAGCTATTTATTCTATTGATAAGGGAGATGATGACAAAGAAGATATTTATATAAATGCTTATGATTCTTATGGATATGCATCACGTATTTATATGCAGGATCAGATTACAAGACGATATGTTGGATTTGGTACATTTGGAGACAAAAGTGGATATGTGAATGAAATTGCATATAATGAAAAACAACAAGATGGTTATGGTAATGCTGAAACATCTTATCCGTATTGGGGTAATAAACCTAACTATTCATATTATAGAGGAATTTATGATTTAAGTAATGGAAAAGCAACTGAATCTAATATGAAAATTAATTTTAGCAGAGCAGACAGTGATTTTAATAGTATATTTAATGATGATATATATACAATGGCATCATCTACAACATATTATGAATCTGTTGTCTTTACGAGATATGATGAATTATTAAGCGTTGAAGATGAAAGTTTTGTTAATGGAGTTGTTGGGTGTTCTAATGGTGTTGTTTATAGAAATTCTAACGAATATTTGGATGGAAATGATGAAAATATAAATCAATCAATTAAAGAACTAGCTGAAGATCAAATAGAACAAATACAATCAAATAAAGAAAATGGCAGTTCTATGAAATATTTCACTGTTAACGGAGAAAATGCGGCAGTTGTTTATAACTCTGCAAATATTAAAACAGTTTATGCACCATTCAAATATGAAGCATCATCAATATTGAATATTTCAAGCAATAAAATTGATTATAATAACCTTTCTAAGAATAATTTTACCATTGGAAATGTTTTGGTGAATGGTGTTAATGTTTCTCCACAGTTTTCTATAATTGATTTTGAAAGAACAGATGCTTCTGGAAATGCAGATTCTGAGGGTGACTATGTCAAAATAAACTTTGAACTGTATTTTGATAGGGAAGTTTCTGGTAACATTAGTTATACAATGAATTATAGAATTGCCGAACAATCAATTTTATTAGGGAAGAATAATGTAACATTAAGTGGAGGACAAATAAAGGTTAAACTTGAAGACGATAGTGGACAGATTGGTCTGTTGACAAGTACAATAGATGAAATTAATAATTCTGCAACTAGTGGAAATTATACTGTTGTTGCAAAAGTGGGAGATACAAACTTATCGAATTTAAAATTATCTTACGATGATAATGGTATTTATCTTACATGCAGAGGCAATTTAAATGAATTTGACAACAAATTATTGTCTATTACTATAACCAAAGAGGAAAAATATGAAATTGACTTCACAGGTTCAATAAATCTAGTAGAAAGAAATGCTGAATTTTCAATTGTTAATGATGACGACACTGAAACTGCCAGATTTGTTGGGTATAGTGAAAGTACAATTAATATGGCAAGCAATGCTTATACAACCATAATTACAACAAAAGATGGACTTAATTATGTTACTGGAATAAAAATTTCGTTAGCTCAAGTTTTGAATGATTATGGTTCTAGATCAAGATTTGCTCTTGGAGTTGAAAACATTTTTGATGTTCATTACGAAAACTCAGTGCTTAAAATCAATAATGATATAGTTGATGGCTATAAATTTGAAATAGCATATGAAGGCGATGTTCCATATTTATATGTTAGAAAAGCTGATATTTCCAGTGGCGAAGAAGTGGTAATTGATGAAAATTCTGATTCTGATTTATTAAAAGATTATACAACAGAGTTGGGAAGTTTCTTTGAAAGCATTGCTAATTTTAAGATTTATTATGATAGAATTAATTCTGAAATCTGGTATCGTTTAAGAGCTCATTCTGATACAGAAAGTCAAAATAATATAGAATTTAGTTATAATTCATCTGCAATAGATAATGGAAATTTTGGGGCTGATGGATATTATCATGGATCAGATTTCAACAATGAACCAGAAGGAAATGGCGTTAGAAGAATAACAAACACACTATTAGGTATGGATTTTGTTATTCAAGAAGTAACTTATACTTATAAAATTACAAATGGCACTTTGAAAAACTTAGGAGAAGATGCTGGATATGAATTGACTATGTCAAGTCAAAATGTCAATAAGGTTGTTACTCAAGGCTATTTAAGGAATAATGATACAATTACTCTTAATGAAGCAACTATTTCGCAAATCGACAAGTTCTCGATATTGATGACTGAGACTACAAAAAATATTGATGCAAGCAAAGGCGAGACGGGATATTTGATCAGTAATGCAAATGGAACGAAACAATTAAATAGCACAATATCCTATACTTATAATATAAAAGAAAGTGCACTTTCTACATATGATTATACTTATAATTATGTTATAACCTCTGGTACAGAAACATGTCCTATTTGTAACCAAAAAGAAACTTATTATTGTACAGAAGGTGGAAATTTTCAAGACACTGCTTCAGCATATAGTTATAAATATAAAATTTATAGTTGTGGAACGATATCTGTCGAATACTATTTGACAAATACCAGTTCTATTGGACAGGGAGACAAATGGAGAAATTCTAGAAAATTTGTCACCAATTTGGAAAAGATGTTAAATAATGAGATGGATGTTTATACAGCAATAAACTATGATGATAACAATGGTTTCACATGGAAAAAAACAACAGAAACTTTAGTTTTGGATCGCTTTAGTTCTTATACACCTAATGAAACAATAAAACCTCTGGGTGGCTCATTTAAGTGCATTTATGTTGACTTAATTTGTGCTTATTTTGACGAAAACACACTTTTGTTTGCAAGAAATAATTTAGATAGTAATGGTGTTGAAGATAATGATCCTTTTGATTCGATTAAATTTACAGGCACAACATATATTAAGGCAGAGGATTCTTATAAGATTAACACTTATTCTAAAAATGAAGAGTTTTTGAATTGTACAGATGCCGTGAATGCGGGGACTTTTGAGTATCGTGTTGAAAATGAAAATCGTTGGCAAAAATCAGACACAACAAGAATTGATGCTTCTACTTATACTCCTCAATATTATTATTACAGATATAGAAAATCAATAGAAGCAACAGTGATTCTTCCAACTGCAAGTGAAAAAAGCGAACAATCTTTTGAATATATTATTATGGCAGATGATATTAGTTTGGGAGTTTTGACCTTTAAAGAAAATACAAAGGTCATCATTGGTAATGGGTATAACATTACATATATAAGTGACGGAAATAATGGAACAGAGATATCGTTGTTCGCCACGAATAATAAAGATATTAAAAATTTAAATATTATAGGTATTGTTTCTGCACTGTCAGCGTCAAGTGACAATTTGTCAATGTTGACACTTAGCAACAATGCAAATATTTTAAATGTAAGTTTGTTTGGTAATATAAGAAATATCAATGCAGAATCTGGTAATATTAGTGTTCGTTCAACTATAAGTACAAACGCAAATAATATTGCAACATTAAAAATAAATAGTTACGTGGTAATGACTGGCTTGGATTCTGAAAGTGACAGCAATGTCTCAACAAAGCTTATTGATAATGTTATGGTTAACAATAAAGCTATAACTAATGAGAAAAAAGAAACGGAAGAAAATATTCCATTTGAATATAATTCATCTAATATTCTCATTGCCGGAAATGGTGGTAACGGAAATGATGGGCTTGATGGTAAAAATGCTGGCGATACCGGAAATGGTGGTGATTCTAGTGGAATTGGAGGCAGTATTACCATTCAAAGCGAAACATTTGATGGATATTATAGACTAGGCATAAATGGTGTTGCTGGAAATGGTGGTAACGGAGAAAATGGTAATTTTGATACTGCCAGCAACAAAGCTCTTGGCGGCGGTGGCGGTGGCAAAAGAGGTTCCACACCAACCGATTCTGCAGAATTGACAAAAGACGGATCTGACACTATAGAAAATGGGTTGAAACAAAATTCCAAATCAGATAAATCTTGTGGCGGCAATGGAGGAATTGGAGGATTTGGAAGAATTATTAATGGCACTCTTTACTCTTCTGGCGGCGGCGGAAGTAGTAATGGCGGTGGTGCTGGAGAAGATGGAAGCAATAATACTGGTGTAACCCCATCAGAATTGAGAAATTATGGTATTGGATATGGATTTATGTATGATTCAACTTTCATTACACAGAGTGATGAGTATTATAGAAATATTAGAGAAGGTGGCGCAATGGAAACTCCAGCATCTTATAGAGAAATGCAGAGTGAGTTGATTGAATCCGCAATTAGTGAAATTGATTTTAGCACAACAAATGCAACTCTTGTTGGTGGTGCTGGTGGTGGCTCTGGTGATGAAATTATTGCTGGTGGACAGGTTGCAGTAAGTAAAATTTATGTAAGTACACAGACAGATGCATATTTTTATAGATTTGCCGGAAGTTGGTGCACAGTTAATAAAGTTTACAAAATGGCATGGACGAGTGGTGAAATAATAAATTCAGGTGGTAGTTTCGGTTACTCAGGTTCACCTTATAATTGATTGAAAGATAGGAGATTTTTATGAAGAAAAATGATGGGAAATTGCACGAGGGGCATCGTGTGAGATTGCTGGATTTGGCCCTGAATGCAGGGGTTGACAATATGAGTGATATTCAAGTCGTTGAGTTTTTCTTGACTTATATCTTCCCTCGTGGAGATGTCAACCCTCTCGCTCATCGTCTTTTGGAAGAATACGAAACCTTTGCTCAAATTGTTGATGCTGATGTCAATGATCTTATGAGAATTGATGGAATCAATGAACGTGCTGCCAAGAAAATCAGTATGTTTGGCGAGTTGTTCTATTACTACACTTCTGCAAAAATGGGCAGAAAATATGTTGTTAAAAACATCGGCGACATTATTGATGTCATTGAAGACCATTTACGTTTTCGTACCGCTGAAAATATGCTCATTCTTGCCATCAGTGCTGGAAACATTATTACGCACAAGCGACGAATTAATATGCACAATTCAAGCATGGTCGGAATTCCTGTTTTGGAATTGACCAAGTTTATGGCAACTTCAAAACCTGTTTCTCTTGTGGTTGCTCACTGTCATCCATATGGGAAAGCAGTGCCTTCTGAAGAAGACAAAGAGGGCTTTGACATCATTAATAATCTTTGCACAACTTGTGGAGTTAATTTTATTGATTCATACATAGTTGGAGAAGAGGGTGTTTACAGCATGAAAGCCAACCAAATAGTTAGGCATTATTATGACATTGAACAACTTAAAGAGGCATTCAGTTCGGTTGTTAAATAAAATTAAAACTCAGCGAAAGCTGAGTTTTTTTGTTTGAAAACATTTTTTAGAAAAGTTTTAAAAGGAAATAGCAGATTATTATGCCTAAGGTTGTTCCAACCAGAGCAGATAGAAAACTGAGAAGTATGGTTGCTATATTTAATTTCTTTTCTTTTGTTTTTTCCTTTTTGATGTATTTGGGTTTGTCATTTTCCAGCACTTCAAATCCACAAGGGAGAACTGCCAGGCAATATACGTCATCGTCATCATATTTGATTGAAATAAAATCTTGGCGCTCAAGGTGTGTCAAGATGTGTTTGACCGCTTCGCTATCCATTCTGAAATGTCGAGGAAGAGACATTATTATGTCCGAAACTTCGACAATTTTATAGTTTCCATCGCTACATTCATTTGCGAGAATTTTCAGAACAAGTTTCGATTTTGTGTCTATCATAATCTTAGTTTTGCTTTTTATTATGTTCTTATACATCTTTTGATTTCCGCATAAATTGAGCTAATTTTGGAAAAATTAAAGAAAAAGGCTGTTATGACTAAAAAAGAAAAAATGGTTATGTCATATTTATGTTCAAAGTGTCAACAGAAAAGGACATATCTTATTTCTCCGCAAGAAATTACGCAGGCCTTATCAAAAAAGTATGTTCTTTCTGTGGAGGAAATTGATGAGATCATGGTGGAACTTTCAAATGAAAATTATATTGATTTTGTGGTTTCGGACAGCAAAAAGGGATATTTTTATTGTGTAAACTTGAAGAAAAGTGGGCAGACGTTTAATACAGATACCAGGAAAAACAGAAGAACTTTTGGACTTCTAATCCTCCGCAGTATGTTTTTGGCAACGGTCAGCTTTGTTTTTGGTATGATTTTGAAAGCGATATTTAAATAATTTTGAGAATTGTTGATATAGAGTGATAAAATTTCTGTTTTGCGTTCTAATTTGTATAGTTTTTTTTGATAAAATGTGTTAAAATACAAACATGGAAGAAAAGTTTGAGTTAAAATCTAAATATAAGCCGGCGGGAGACCAGCCTGAAGCAATTGAAAAACTTGTCAATGGAATTGAAGATGGTTTGAAAGACCAGGTTTTGCTTGGGGTAACGGGTTCTGGGAAAACCTTTACTATGGCAAACATAATTCAAAAAGTGCAAAAGCCTACGCTTGTTATTGCACATAACAAAACATTGGCTGCTCAACTTTGCAATGAATTTCGTGAATTTTTTCCAAACAATCGTGTGGAATATTTTGTTTCATATTATGATTATTACCAACCAGAAGCCTACATTGTTTCAACTGACACATACATCGAAAAAGATATGAGTGTCAATGAAGATATTGATAAACTTCGTTCGTCTGCAACATCTTCACTTCTTGAGCGTCGAGACACTATTGTTGTGGCTTCTGTTTCTTGCATTTATGGTTTGGGAAGCCCTGAAGAATATCACAATTTGCACATCTCATTAAGAGAGGGTGAAGAATATGACAGAGATGATTTGATTAATCATTTGATTGCGATTCAATATACTAGAAATGATATTGACTTTAAAAGAACCACTTTCAGAGTAAAGGGGGATGTTGTTGACATTTTTCCTGCAAACCAAAGCGAAATGGCAATTCGTGTCAGATTTTTTGGTGACGAAGTTGAAAAGATTTTTGAATTTGATCCTGTAAGTGGAAATTTGCTTAACGAAGTGAGTTATGTGGCAATTTATCCTGCAACACATTATGCCGTAGGGAGCAACACATTGAAGAATGCCATTGCAGAGATTGAGCAGGACAGAGAAAAGGCAATAAAAAAATTTGAAGCAGAAAACAAACCATTGGAAGCGGAAAGAATTGGACAGCGTGTGGCTTATGATCTTGAAATGATGAAAGAAGTTGGCTATTGCAGTGGCATTGAAAATTATTCAAGATATTTTGACGGCAGAAAACCAGGAGAACCACCTTTCACGCTTATTGATTATTTTCCAAAAGATTTTTTGACTATTATTGATGAAAGTCATATGACACTGCCTCAAATACGTGCAATGTACAATGGTGACAGGGCAAGAAAAAATTCATTAGTTGAATATGGATTTCGTTTAGAAGCGGCCAGAGACAACAGACCTTTGAAATTTGATGAATTTGAAAAGAGACTTAAGCAGACAATTTATGTTTCTGCAACACCCGGACCTTACGAACTTGAAAAGGCAGAACAAGTTGTTGAGCAAGTTATCAGACCGACTGGACTCCTTGACCCTAAAATTGAACTCAAACCAATCAAAAACCAAATTGAAGTTTTGATGGAAGAGTGCAGAAAGACAATTGAAAGAGGTGCCAGAATCCTTGTCACAACTCTGACAAAAAAAATGGCAGAAAGTTTGACGACATATTTGGCGGACAGAGAGTTTAAGGTGAAATATTTGCACTCAGAAATTGACACAATGGAAAGAGTGGAAATTATCAATGGTTTGAGACAGGGAGAATTTGACATCTTGGTTGGAATCAACCTTTTGAGAGAGGGACTTGATATGCCTGAAGTTGAACTTGTTTGCATTTTAGACGCGGATAAAGAAGGCTTTTTGCGTAGTGAAGGGGCTTTGATTCAGACAATTGGAAGAGCAGCAAGAAATGCGAATGGAAGAGTTATCATGTTTGCTGACACGGTCACAAAGTCAATGAAAAATGCGATTGATGAAACAGAAAGACGTCGAAGTTTGCAAGAGGCTTACAATCAAAAGCATGGAATTGTGCCAAAAACAATTATTAAAGAAGTCAAGAACACCTTGGATATAAGCAAGAAGGTCAGCGAAAATTCAATCGCCAAAAAGGATATCCCAAAAGAAATTGACCGCTTGACTTCTATGATGAAAATCGCATCTTCTCAACTGGATTTTGAAAGAGCGATTGAGCTTAGAAATAAGATAAACAACCTTAAGAAACGACTGAATCGTAAGGATAAGATTGAATAAGAAAATTGTAAATAAGTTTAAAAGAAGATAACCGAAAATGCTGGTTATTTTCTTTTTTTGTTATTTATTTTATACTTGTTAAGTGTGTGATTTTGTGGTATAATAATATGAAGATATTTTAATGGAGTAAAAATGAAAAATTCTATCATAATTAAAGGTGCAAAAGAAAACAATCTTAAAAATGTCAGTCTTGAACTGCCAAGAGACAAATTCATTGTCTTTACTGGTGTCAGTGGTTCGGGCAAGTCATCATTGGCTTTTGGAACTATTTTTGCTGAAGGGCAAAGACGTTATATTGAAAGTTTGTCTTCTTATGCTCGTCAATTTTTGGGAGCAGCTCAAAAGCCAGACGTGGAAGTTATTGAAGGACTTTCTCCTGCAATTTCAATTGACCAAAAAACAACAAACAGAAACCCTCGTTCGACAGTTGGAACTGTGACAGAGATTTATGATTATTTGCGTTTGCTTTTTGCTCGTGTTGGAACCCCATATTGTCCACACTGCAACAGAGAAGTTAAGCAGCAAACGGTTGACCAAATTGTTGACAGCATCAAAGAACTTGGAGAAGGCGCAAAAATCACTGTGCTTGCTCCAGTTATCCGTGGTCAAAAAGGAAGGCACGAAAAACTTTTGGATTCTCTCAAAAGAAGTGGTTACGTCCGTGTTGAAGTGGACGGAAATGTTTTTACATTGGATGAAACTATCTCTCTTGACAAAAACATCAAACACAACATCAATGTTGTCATCGACAGAATAACTTTGAAAGAAGGAAAAGACACAAGACTTGCAGGCAGTTTGGAAACAGCGTTGAAGTTGGCTGATGGTTTGGTTGTTGTTGCGACTGACGACAAAAGAGAATTATATTCCACCAACTATGCCTGTCCAGAATGTGGTTGGACGTTGGAAGAGATCACGCCAAGATTGTTCTCATTCAATGCTCCATATGGAGCCTGCCCAAATTGTACGGGACTTGGTTACACACTTGACATTGATGAAGGTATTGTGCTTAAAAATTCGAATTTGTCCATCAATCAAGGTGCATTTAATTTGACTGGTTGGAGAATGGAAGAGGGTTCTATGGCAAAAGCATATTTTGTTGCGTTGTCGAAGGTATTTGACATAGATTTGGACAAACCTGTCAATGAACTTTCTAAAGATAAAATTAAAATTTTGCTGTATGGTTCAGGCAGTGAAAAGATTGATGTTGAAGTTGACAATGAACACGGGAAGAGAATGATTTCTGTGGTTTTTGAAGGTATTGTCAACAATCTCAGAAGAAGATATAAAGAAACAACAAGTGAATATGTCAAATTTGAAATTGGAAGATTTATGAGAGAGCAAACTTGCAGTGTTTGTCATGGCAAACGTTTGAACGAATCTGCTCTTTCTGTGAAAATAAATAGAAAGGACATTGACGATTATTGCAGTCAAAGCGTCAGAAATTTAATTCCAATTTTTGAAAATTTGAATTTAAATAAGGTCAAAACACAAATTGCTGAACCTATTTTGAAAGAAATTTTGGCGAGACTTAACTTTTTGCAAGATGTTGGGCTTTCTTATTTGACATTAAATCGTTCTGCAGAAAGTTTGTCAGGTGGCGAAGCACAAAGAATTAGATTGGCAACTCAAATTGGAAGCGGACTTGTTGGCGTTTTGTATATCTTGGATGAACCTTCAATTGGACTCCATCAAAGAGATAATGAAAAACTTCTCAACACACTTAAAAAATTGAAGGATCTCGGAAACACTTTGATTGTTGTTGAACATGATGAGGACACCATTAGGGCGGCAGATTATTTGGTTGATGTTGGCCCTTATGCAGGTGTGCATGGCGGAGAGATTGTTGCTTGCGGAACTGTGGAACAAGTTTTGAAGAACAAAAATTCAATCACTGCAAAATTTTTGAGAGGTGATGAAAAAATTGAGATTCCAGCGACAAGAAGAAAGCCAAAAGACTTTTTGACAATCGTTGGGGCAAGAGAAAACAATCTCAAAAACATTGATGTGAAAATCCCAACTGGAATTTTGACCGTTGTCACAGGTGTTTCTGGAAGTGGAAAATCAAGTTTGATTAATGGAATTTTGTTCCCTTATCTTTCAAATCTTTTGAACAACAGCAAACTTGAACTTGGGGAATTTAAAGAAATCAAGAATGTCGAAGTTTTGGACAAGGTTATCAACATTGACCAAGCACCAATTGGAAGAACGCCAAGAAGCAATCCTGCAACTTACACTGGTGTGTTTACGGCAATCAGAGATTTGTTTGCTGCAACACCAGATGCAAAAGCTCGTGGGTTTAATTCTGGAAGATTCAGTTTCAACATCAAGGGCGGAAGATGTGAAGCTTGTGAAGGTGCTGGTGTGAAAGAAATTGAGATGTATTTCTTGCCTGACATCACTGTTCCTTGTGAGGTTTGCCATGGAAAGAGATACAATCGTGAAACCCTTGAAGTGAAATACAAAGGCAAAACAATCAGCGATGTGCTTGATATGACGGTTGAAGAAGCTTTGAAATTTTTTGAAAACATTCCTTCAATTAAAAACAAAATTCAAGCACTTTATGATGTTGGTCTTTCTTACATCAAACTTGGTCAGCCTGCGACCACTTTGTCAGGAGGTGAAGCGCAAAGAGTTAAACTTGCAACAGAACTTTCAAGAAAGGACACCGGAAAGACGATGTATATTTTGGACGAACCAACAACTGGACTTCATATGTATGATGTGAAGAAGTTGATTGCCATTCTTGACCGCTTGATTGGAAACGGCAATTCGGTTGTTGTCATTGAGCACAATCTTGATGTCATTAAGTGTGCTGACTACATCATTGACATTGGACCGGAAGGTGGAGATGAGGGCGGAACGATTGTTGCGACAGGAACTCCTGAAGAAATTGCTGAGTGCGAAAGAAGTTGGACAGGAAAATTCTTAAAGAAAATTTTGGAAAATAAGTAGTGTTTTGAAAATGCTTTTTCAAGAGAATCAATCATGCAGTGATTTTGCATGATTTTTCTTTATTTTGGGTGTCATAAGAAAATTGACAAATGACAATGAAATGTTGTAAAATATATGCACAATGAGAGTGATTAATTTGTCATCTGGAAGTGACGGAAATTTGACATATGTTGAAACTGACAACGCCCGAATTTTGGTCGATGATGGTCTTTCATGCAAAGAAACTCAAAACCGCCTTTCAATGATTGGAATTGACGGGAATCAGATTGATGGAATTGTAATCACTCATGAACATGTTGACCACATCAAAGGAGTTGATGTTTTCAGCAGAAAGTTCAACATTCCTGTTTATGCCCATGACGAAGTCTGGGCGGGGCTTTATGACAAACTGCAAAAAGTTCCTGATAAAAATAAAAAGATTTTCACAGACACATTTGCTGTCAAAGATTTGGTTATCTCTCCGATTGAAGTTCCACACGATGTCAAGTGCTTTGGATTTTCAATTTCTGAGGATAACAAAAAAATCAGCATTCTGACCGATCTTGGGCACACAGATGAAAGAATATTGAAAGGTGTTCAGGGAAGTCAACTTGTCTATTTGGAAGCAAATCACGACATCAATATGCTCAAAAATTGCGCGAAGTATCCTCTGACTTTGAAGATGCGTATTGCCGGAAAGAATGGGCACTTGTCAAATGATGCGTCAGCCGAGTTTATTGAAAAACTTGTCACGACTGGGACAAGACAAATTGTTCTGTCTCATTTAAGCAAGGAAAACAACACGCCAGAGTTGGCATTCAATTACATATCTTCCAAATTGGCAGGTAATGGACTGATTGAAGGAGAAACTTTCAAAATTGATGTGGCATTGACAAGACCGACAACATTGTTTAAATTGAAAAAATAGAAAAAAACAAATGAAAAAGGCATGAGATGTGTTCATGCCTTATTTTATTGATGATGTGTCCAGAAAATCTATTATGTTTTCTTCGTCAAAATTTTCTATGAAACCATCGTTACGTTCGCTGTAAATTCCGTCTTCTCCAACAATGAAGCTGTCCAGAAGTTTACAATCAACATTTTGCAAGAGTTGTTCAATGTATTTGACTGCTTGATGGTCGTCCTTAGATGGCTCTGCTGTTCCGTGTGGATGATTGTGTGCAACTGCAAGATATGTCGCCTTGGTTGAAGAGATGTAGTTATATAAATCCATTGGTTGAATCCCAACTTGTCTAACCTTGTTTAGGTCATAACTGCGTTTTTGAAGAAGTTTGAAACTGTGGTCTATGGCGAAAATGTAAAGATTTTCGGTTTCTTCAAATCTCAAAAGGCCACTTAAGAATCTGTAAAACTCGCGATTGTTCTTCAAACTTATTCTCTTTTTCATTCTAACAAAAGGATAATATGTGAAGAAACCACGTATCATCTTGATTCTTTTTGCACTACGGTCGTTGATGCCGTCAATTTTCATTAGTTCATTATAGTCCGCATCAACAATATTTGCGAAATTTCCAAAGCGATTCAGGAGTGTGTGAGCAAGTGGGTTGACATCACCACGAGGAAAAACATATGTCAAGAAGTATTCAACCGCTTGCACTTCACTGACATTTTCCAGCCCAACATTGTAAACAAGATTTAACAATCTTTCACGATGTCCTTCGTGTGATATTTTTTCTTTCTTTTTCATTTTAGATTATATTCTGCCGTTGTTTTTGAAAACTTTTTTGTTCTTTTCTGCGACCATGTTTGCGATTTCTTCAATTGCCAAAGTGTTTGGTTTTCTGATATCAAAATTTTTTGGATTTTCTTTTAGGTGTTTTCTTAAGGTTGCCATGTAAGCCAGGCGAATGTCTGTGTCGCAGTTGATTTTGTAGATGTGATGTTTTGAGGCAGCCGTTGCCAAGAATTTTTCTGGAATTCCAACTGCGCCAGTCATGTCTCCACCATATTCATTTATTGTTTCGACATATTTTTGTGGCACGCTTGATGCTCCGTGCAAAACAAGTGGGGTGTTTGGAATCTCTTTTTCAATTTGTTTCAAGATGTCAAAACGCAACTTTTGTTCGCCTTTGAATTTGTAAGCACCATGGCTTGTGCCGATGGCAACAGCCAAAGTATCGCAACCTGTTTTTTCAACAAATTCCTTTGCACTTTTTGGATCGGTGTAGATGTTCTTTTCTGCACTCACTGTGTCTTCAACTCCGGCTAAGACTCCAAGTTCTGCTTCAACAAACACACCTTTTTTATGAGCATAACTGACCACTTTTTTTGTTAATTTGATGTTGTCTTCAAAGGATAAAGCACTTCCATCAATCATCACGCTATCAAACCCCAAATCAACAGCTTTTTTGCAGACCTCATAACTTTTTCCGTGGTCAAGATGCAAAAAGATTGGAAGTTTGTATGTCTTTTTTGCACTGTCAAACAAGGATTTTATAAAGTTTTCTCCCATATATGACAATGCGCCTTCACTGACTGACACTAATGCTGGAGATTGGCTTTTTTTGCAACCTTCACATATTGCCTTCAGTGTTTCCATATTAATGAAATTGTATGCACCAAGACAATAGCCATTTTTGTTGCAATCTTTGAAATAATATTTTAATGTTTTCATCAATAATACCTCTTTTTCTACATTATTTTAACACATTTTGCAATTTTAACAAACATATTAATGAAATATGATAAATATTTTGTGAGGTGACTATGAAAAAGAAAATTGTGCTTATGTTGATGCTGGTCTGTGTAGGTTTGACTTGTTTTGCCTGCGGGAAAACGACGGTAAATCATGTCAAAGATAATATGTCAGAACTTTCAAAGGTCTATTATTTTGGAGAAACAGACGGATTTTATTGCTCGTTGTCTTCTGGACAAAGGGAGAAGGACTATCTTTTGAATGGAAAAAGTGGAGAGAGTGTTGATTTTGCTCTCTTAAGTTTGAATTTGACAAATCCTATTTCTTCAAAAGTGATTAAGGCGACAATCTCAATTGATGGACAGGCAAGCGAAGTGGAACTTGAAATCAATTCTTTGAACAGTGCTTATTTAGTAGATTTGGAAAAAGAACTTTCTGGCAATGAACAAATTTCTGTTGTTTACGAAGGGATAACCTTGAATCTTGAATGTCTTTCTTCGAACTTTGTCGTGGATTACAACAAGGCGCTTGAAATTGCAAGCATTGAGATGGAAGACAAGATAACCGCAAAAAAGACATATGCGGGACTTAATGCTGAATGTTATTTGAGAGTTTTGGACAAGAAAGCGAACAACTTTGATGGTGTTTTCTGGTGTTTTACTGT
Organism: uncultured Clostridia bacterium; assembly: GCA_946496065.1. Taxonomy (GTDB): domain Bacteria; phylum Bacillota; class Clostridia; order Christensenellales; family UBA1242; genus Caccovivens. The sequence goes on along the minus strand of CAMMFF010000002.1, from coordinate 63,480 downwards.
TTTGAATGTGGACAATGAAAATTATTCAATCATAATTTCAACAGAAGATGGTTCGGTTCTTGCAAAATCTGAATAAATCAATAAAAATGAGAAATAAAGGCTCTTTTGTCTTTATTTTTTTGTTGTATAGATTTTGAATTTGTTCAAAATGTTGGTATAATCATCTTATGAGTAAGAAAATGCATCAAATTCAAGAAGAAGAAATTGAAAAAGCAATAATTTTTTGTCCAATTGAAAACGACAAAGAAAAAGAATATCAATTTGCTGAAATAAGCAGATTGTGTTTTTCTGCGGGAATGGAAGTTGTCAAGATTTTCAGTCAGAAAATTGACGCTTTCAACAGAAGAACAATCATGGGGAGTGGCAAACTTGAAGAAATTAAAGAATTTTTAAGACAGAATCCTTGTGATTGTTTGGTCGTAGATTTTCAGTTGACGGGTTCGCAACTTAGAAACATTTCTGACGAACTCGGAATCAAAGTTTTGGACAGAATTTTGCTCATTATAGACATCTTTGCCTTGAATGCTAAGTCAAGTGAAGGAAAAATTGAAGTCAAACTTGCACAAAACAAATACCTTTTGACAAGACTTTCTTCCTTGCAGGGAAGTCAGGGCAGATTTGGCGGAAAGGGTGCTGGTATGCGTGGACCTGGGGAAACCAAACTTGAACTTGACAGAAGAAAACTTGAAAAAGAAATTGTGACCTTGGAAAACGAAATTGAGAAGATTAAAAACAGTAGAAAACAGAACAAAATTTTGAGAGAGAAGAATGGTATCAAAAGTGTTGTTTTGGGTGGTTACACAAATGCTGGAAAAAGTTCTATTTTCAATTTGTTGACAAAAGAAAACATTTATGCTGATGACAAATTGTTTGCAACACTGGATACAACAAGTCGAAGACTGTTTCTTGATGATGGCAAGTTTTGTTTGCTGACTGACACTGTTGGATTCATAAGCAAATTGCCACATGAACTTGTTGAAAGTTTTTCTGCAACTTTGGAAGAAGTCAAAAATGCTGATTTGATTTTGCACGTTGTTGATGTCGCAGATGAGTTTTATAAGAAGAACATTGAAATTACAAACAAAATTTTGGACGATATTGGAGCAACCGACAACAGAGTGGTTATTTTGAACAAAAGTGATTTGTTGAAGAAACCAATCGAGATTGAAAAAAATCAAATTTTGTTTTCTGTCAAGAAAAAAGACAACGTTGAAAAATTGAAAAAATGTATAAAAAATTGTTTGGGGCTTTAAAAAAAACTGCAATTTATGCAGTTTTTTTATTTTATTATTTTTTGTTATTTGACATTTTCATTGAGTTTTTTAAGCAAAAATTCAGTGTCAACGCCATGAACGGCACTTGCTTCTTCAATTGTTTCCATCTGGCTTACTGGGCAAGATACACAATGCATGCCAAAGCCAAGGAATATTTCTGCCAAGTTTTCGTCAATTGAAAGAACTTCGCCAATTGTCATATCTTTTGTGATTGTTTTTTTCTTTTTCATATTTTTCTCATCTCCTAATGCAAATATTTTATCATAGTTCTTTGCAAAAGTCAAAATGTTTGTTGATGCTTTGGTTTTGAAATTATATGATTTTGAAGGTTGTTGTTGAAAATCAGAGAATATTGAGATTTTTGGGAATGTTTTTCTATTCTTGAAAATGCTTGCATACATAAATATAAGGAGTTTGTTGTGGATAATATTTCTAAAATTGTTTTATCGCAAACCAGTGGAGAGATTGTGGGCTATATTTTGGATATCGCAATAGATTTTCAAGAGTTTGTGATTAAGGGTTATTATGTTGTTGACGAAGAAACGGAAAGTGAATTGTTCTTGAAAAAAGAAGATGTTGTTGCTTCGAGTGATTTTGTGATTATTATTGAAGATGTGTCTAAACTTGAATTTTCTTCAAATCGTCCAAAATCTTTGATAGGGAGATTTGTTTTTGATGATAGAGGAGTGTTTTTGGGCAAGATTGTCAGTTCGAAGTTCCACAAAAACAAGTTGGAGAAAATTTTGACTGACAAGTGCGAAATTTTGACTCGTCATATCAAAAATGTTGGAAATGATGTTGTTATGGTTGAATTTAAGAAGAAAAGGAAAACTCAAACAAAGAAAGGGTTTCCAAAACTTCAAGGAGATGGTTTGGTGCAAATTCAATCTTCTCAAAGTTTGACTATGCCAGAGAAAGTGACATTGTCTTCAAGTTTTTATGTCGGCAAAGTTGTTGGAGAAGACATCTTTGGATACAACAACGAGAGAATAATTTCCAAGGGGGAGACTATTTCAAAGAATGTTGTTGCGAAGGCTAAAAAACATAACCGATTAAACCAATTGTTTTTTGCAATTAAAAGATAAAAAATAAAAATAGTTTAAAAATTGCGAAAAATTTAAAAAAATGCATTAAAAATTGTTTTTTTTGCATTTTTTTGTTATTTTTGTTGGTTTTTGCTATAGATTTAATTGTGCTTAATTGTACGATGATTGTTGTTTTTATTTTATTTTTTGAATAAGAAACTTATCAAAAGAAATTTTTAAAATAATTTCGGGTGTAATTTTTTGGAAATATATTTTATATATTGTCATTTTTTTATTTATTTTATTTGTATTTTTGAAGTCATTTGTAGTATCATAATAACAAGTAAAAGAAGCAGATTGATTTGGCTTATGAACTGACGATGTTTGATTGTGGATTTGGAAAACAATTTCCGCTTATACGGAAAATTTGCTTCTTGTTTAAAAAAATCTAAAACAAGAGGGGAAGTATGGTTAGAGTTATTCCTAGAAAGACAAAAGTTAAATCAGAATTTGTCAGAGGTGTCACAGGGCTTGATATTTTGTTGGGCTTGATTTTTGCTGTGATTGCCATCATTTTGTTTATGGCAAACTTTGAATTACATATCTGGATTGGTGTCGCTTGGTGTATTATTGCAGTTTCAATGTTCTTCAAATTCACTGATGACACTCGTTTTTATAACACGTTGGTTTTTTTGCTTCGCTATTCCGTTCAGAAGAAAAAATTCTCAAAGGGTGACGGAGAAAAGAAAAAATCTGACATTCATGAAATGATTGCATACGAAAGCATCTATCAAGACAGATTTATCAACTTTGGACAATATTATGCACAAGTTATTGAAGTGCAACCAATGTTCTTTACTTTGCTTACTGAATATTATCAAGATAACGTCATTGAGAGTTTTGCAAATGCTCTTCGAAGACTTAATGGTGATCAAACTTGTTCAATCATCAAAATCAGCAAGCCAATGATTTTGGACAGATATATCTACAACGAAAACCATAAGTATGATGTTTTGTATGATATGCAATATGATGGACAAATTTCTCAGGCAGAAATTGACGCTCGTGCTCCTATTTTTGAAGAAAGAGTTTCTTTGTATGAATTTATGAACAGACAGTCCAAAATTTTCAAAGACCATTTCTATTTGATTGTTTATGACAAAGATATGGAAATTTTGGAAAATACCACTTCTGGTATGATCAATGCGATGGCTTCTTCTTTGAACCCTATCATTGCAAAAAGATTGGAAGGAACTGACTTGGTTGTCTTCTTGAAGGCAAATCTTGGGAAAAACTTTGATGAAAGAGATTTGGAAATCATTCCAATTTCAGAATACATAAACTGGGCAACCCCTGACAAAATCAAATTCAACATTGCGCGTTACTTCCTTGACAACCAATGCTATCGTTGCTACAACTTGATTGACTATCCTTTGCAGGTTGGAAACGCATGGGGCGCACAATTTTTCCTTTTGGACAGAACTAAGGTTGTTATGAAATTCTCTCCAATTCCAAAACTTGACTCAGAAAAACAAATTGACCGTGCAATCATGGAAATGGAAGCAAAACTCTATAAAGTTGGAAGAAGCTCTGCTCAAATTGAACTTCAAACTCACCTTGAAACTTTGAGAGATTTGCTTGTAAGTTTAAAAAATAACAACCAACAACTTTTCAATGTCAACACATACATTGTTGCTGAAGATGCCGCAAAGAAAGATGTCAGAGCGATGCTTAAGCAACAGGGGTTCAAATATTCAGAACTTTTTTCAAGACAAATTGATGGATTTATTTCTTCCAATGTCTCAAAAAGGGATTCTTTCAAAAGCACTATGAGAGGAATTCCAACTTCGACACTCGCAGCAACTTTCCCATTTATTTCAAATGCTTTGCAAGACCCTAATGGAATTTACATCGGGGACAACGAATATCCTGTTTTTGTTGACTTCTTCAAGAGAGACAGAGAAAGAGTTAACTCAAACATGATGGTTATTGGGAAATCTGGTTCTGGTAAGAGTTATGCAACAAAAACATTGTTGACAAACCTTGCTGCTGACAACTGTAAGATTTTCATTCTTGACCCAGAAAACGAATATCAAGACTTGACAAGAAACCTTGGTGGTAAGTTTATTGATGTTGGTTCTTCCATTCATGGTATCATCAATCCTTTCCACGTTATTGCTTCTTTGGAGGCGTCTGAGGACGAGGAAGAAGACGAAGATGAAGATGAAGAAGAATATGATGCTTTTGGAAGAAAAATTGAGAAGAAAAAAGTTGTTACAAAGAAAGTTGATGACTCTTTCTCTCAACACTTGCAGTTCTTGGAACAATTCTTCAGAGTTATTTTGGAAGGAATCAATGCTGACGCGTTTGAAGTTTTGAACTCTCTTATCATTGATATGTATAAGGAGTTTGGCATTGACTACAGAACAAACCTTGCAAGGCTTAAACCAGAAGATTATCCAACTTTTGATGCTCTTTATGATTTGATTTTGAAAAGAATTAAAACAGCCAAGGATGAATTCTCCTTGAGAAACTTGATGACGGTTGAAACTTACATCAAAAAATTTGCAACAGGCGGAAGAAACAGCTCTCTGTGGAATGGCCCAACATCTATTGAAACAAACGAAAACTTCGTTACATTCAACTTCCAATCCCTTGTTGCTGGAAACAACCCAACTGTTACAAACGCCCAAATGCTTTTGGTATTTAGATATTTGAACAACGAAATCATTAACAACAAGGATTTCAACAAAAAGTATCGTAAGAACAGAAAGATTATTGTTGCGGTTGATGAGGCGCATATCTTCATTAACCCAAAATATCCTATCGCTTTGGACTTCATGGCTCAAATGGCTAAGCGTATCAGAAAGTATGGCGGTATGCAAATCATCATTACTCAGAACATTTCCGACTTCGTTGGAACTGAAGAAATCAGGCGTCAATCAACTGCGGTTATTAACGCGTGTCAATACTCTCTTATTTTCTCGCTTGCTCCGGCAGATATCAACGACCTTGTTCAGTTGTATGAAAAATCTGGTGGTATCAATGAAGAAGAGCAAAACTCAATCGTTACTGCGGGCGTTGGTCAAGCATTCTTGATTACAAGTCCTTCTGCAAGAACGACAGTGCAGATTATTGCGCAAGATTATGTGAAACAATTGTTTGAAGGGAAATAGATTATCGTTTGATATCATAAGTTGTTTACATTCAAATTAAAAGGAAGTCTATGACAAAAGTTTTTAAGAACATTTTAATAAGTATTTGTGGAATGTTTGCATTTTTGTTTGCAGGTTTCTTTTTTGTTGGCTGTTCGGTGGATTACAGCAAAATTTCTCTTGTCTCTGACAAGCAATCAATTGAATTGGAGGTTGGTGAAAGTGTTGATTTGACCTTCACAATTGAAAACTATCAAAGTGGTTTCAGCAACAAAATTCAAGTCAACCCTCGTGCTGATGGGCAAACTGCAGTTTTCAGTGTTTCTGATCCAGTTTACATAAGCAATAATGAAATCAAAGTGACTGTCACTGGTGTTGCTGGAGGACATGGAGAGCTTTCTGTCAGCACTTTGGAGGCTGGAAAAGAGTGTGTTGTTGATGTCTATGTTGAACAATGGTCTTCTTCTATGGAGTTTGACAACAGTGTTTTGTATGTTTCAAACAAAACAGATTTTGTTCCAAGTTCTGACTTGTTTATTTTTGACAGCAACACAACACACAAAGAGTTGACTTATTATTATTTGCAACCTAGAAGTGACATCAATTTCAATACATACACTTTGACAAACTTGGATTTGGAAGAGAGTTTGGCAAGTTTCTTTGATGGTGTCAACTATGCAGAGGCAACAATTCAACAATTTGACAAAGTTAGTTTGGTTAAAAATGAAACCAATTCTTTGATTTTGAGTTTGAATGGTGTCGAGAGTGAAATAGATTTGCAGAGCGAGTTTTTGTTTATGGCAGTCTATGACCACTCTGTTGGCAATGAAGATTATGAAAACATTGTCTATGATGTTGCTTCAGTTTATGTTTTGCCAGATATCAACGCCACAATCTCTGGTGGTTATATGGATATTAACACTGGGGCTGTTGATTTTCAACCGCTTGATAGTGATGAAATTGTCATTGTTCCAAACAACACTCACATGGTTCAATATGTCTTGAAAATCGAGATGGACAACTCCATTGCTGACTCTCCATTGAAGATGACAAAAACCCAATCAAATAATTATGTTGATATTGATTTCTTTGATTTTGAAGCGGAAGATGATGAGGATAGAACTGTTTATTATTTGAAAATTTCTCAAAATTCTCAAACACAGGCAACAACAAACTTGTCTTTTGACATTTTCTACGACATTGCTCAGGGAATTGATGATGAGAGTGTGAACATAAGAAAAGATTACACTGTTGACATTCAAATTGCACCAACTGGGCTGACGGTTAACGGCACTTCTGAGCCGGACAGATTGATTTTGTATAACTATTATCGTTATCCAGAATTTGGTTGGAACGAACTTTTGATTGATGTCATTTCTGGATACTCTTCATCTCCAAATTATGAAGGGGTTTACTTTACTTACGACAGCACATATCTCGATATTATTTACAACAACATGACGGTAAATTCTGGTGATGCCAGACTCTATACAGACTTGGATACACCATTCTATATAAGAGGAAAGTTGGGAATCAATCAAATTTCAAATTTGGTTGTCACAGTTCACTTGAAAAGCAACATTTTGCAAGAAGGTGATGAACTGACAATTGATATCAATTGCAGTATCATTGCAGGTGCAACTTCTGTTTTGGTTGATGAGAATTATTCAAGCAATTATTTCTATTTGGATTATAACAGTGGAAGCAAAAACTTTGACTTGCAAGTTTATGCAGACCATGCTTTTCAATATACAACATACACTTTCTTAAGTGGTGTTGATGTGTTGGAAATTGATACAAATGATGAAAATCCATACACCGAAGTTGGCGACAAATTCTATCTCAATTTGTCTTTGACGCCAAGACTTACTGGAATCGGTGTCTATCGTGTTTATCTTGACAATGGTATGCCAATTGATTTGACATTTAATGTCATCAAAACACTTTCATCTGACACGACGAGCATTCAACTTACAAATGAGGGAAATGAATCGGTTACGGAAGCATATTATAGTGTTGAAGATAACGCTGACTTTGACAATGCTTTGAACATTGAAATTTTGAATCCTTCCACAAAAACAGGGGTGACATTTGGCAATGTGGCTCAATTTACAATTACAGCAAATGTCAACTCTGATGGAATCAAGTATGTTCCTAATGAAAGTGGTTTTGTTTCTGTTTCCAAAATTAACAACACTTATCGAATCTCCACTCTCGACAATGGAATGACAAAAATTACATTCACTTTGACCGGTCTTGAGGTGGAAGATTTCAGAACAAAATCTAAGGAAATCAAACTTTATGTCAATGTGAGTTCATACTCATTAGTTGACGAATTTTACATGAAAAATGGCGACAATTTTGCTTTGAACAATGTTGTTTATTACGTTACAGGTGGTGTTTCGGGAAGTTTGCAGGAAGAAGATGAAACAGCGACTTTGACACCTGTTGCAAATTATGCAAATTCAATGAACTTCTATCAATATTTCTTTGATGAAAAAGCATTTGTTGACATTTTTGAAGATGCAATCCCTGTTGAAGATGAAGATGATGAAGGGAATATTTATTATCCTTATTATAATTACACAATAAGCAATAACCAAATCTACACAGAAATGGTTTACGAAAAATATAACAGAAAATTTATCTATTTCTATGCTCAGGTTGTTTATTCAAGCAGTGGAAATAATTCCTACACAACTGCATCAACAGTGACAGAGGTTAATGTCACAAAGACATATGTTCTTGATGGGCAAACCAAGTCGGAAACAAAGACCATTATGCTTGCTTTGACAAATGGATTGATGTTTTTATCAAGTGATTTTGAATATGTTGACAGAAACGAGATTGGAGATGTTGTTGCAACTTATACTGTTGAATTCTCAAACATCTATTCAATTGACACTTATGGAACTTTCGACATGGATTCCTTTACATATAGAAACAATATGCAGGCGGTTTACAACCTTTCTTTAAGTGCAAATCTTAGACAGAGAAATTCAACAAAGAAATATGATTGTCAGATTGAGACAAGACTTTATCAATCTGTTGAAAGCATTTCTTTGGCAACAAGCTTGACAGAATTGAATTTCTCAAACAACGCATTGAATTACAGCATCGGGGTTTACACATATCCAACAACTTCAACCAATAAAAATGTTAGAGTGGAATTTGTGAGAACAAATGGAAACCCTTATGTTAACATGGTTACTTGGAACATTGACACTTCTGAAAGTGCAAGCGGTGTTTATACGGTTAATCTTTCTTGTGAAGATTTCTTCAATGAAAATAAAGACAACATTGTTAACATTGAGGACTATTTGACTGGAAGAATTTATATCTATCCTGCTGAATGGGGAGACTCTTACACATCAATTGCATCTGAATTGCAGCCGATTGTCATTGATGTGCAATATAGAAATGGTTCAAGAGCAAATCCTTATTTGCTTGAAACTGCAGAAGATGTGGTTGGAATCAATGCAAATGAAACAACTTTGAAGAGCCACTACGAAATTTCCACAGTTATTGATATGTCAACTGTTAGAAACTTTACACCTATTGGAATTTTGAATGTTGATGGAAAAAACGTTCTTTATGGATTTAGTGGTTCAATTATTGGTTCAAACTCCCAGGCAGCGATAACAAATATTGTTGTCTCGGAAAATAACTTCTCTGCAACTGTCAGAAAAGAAACCATCAGCGGAAGTGTGGATATTCTCTACACAGGACTTATTGCTCAATTGAATGCACCTTATAGGGTTGATGCAGATGATCCAAATTCAGATTTGGTTACGCCAACGATAGAAAATGTTTCTTTCTCTGGTGAATTTGATTTGAATGTTTCTTCAAGGGCTTATGTTGGACTTTTGTCCGCTGTAAATAAAGGTGAGATGATAAATGTTGGTGTGAGAATTGGCGAGTCCTCAATCAACATGGTGCAAAGTCAAAGAGTGCTGTATTTTGGTGCGGTTGCCGGAGTGAATTATGGAAGCATAATTCAAGACTTTACAAAATATGACGGCACGGGATATAACTACAAAATCTATAGCGATAAAGTCATTTATTCAGATGAAAATGGAAATAACTACATCATTGATGATGCTGATAATAAAATTTTTGTTGACAAAGATAAGTATGCCATTGACGAAAATGGAAACAGAATCAAATATGATGATGAAGGAAATGTTCTTTTAAGCAGCAGAGATTACACTGGACAAAACAGCAAAAACCTGGCTTATTATGAAGGATTTGTCAATATTGCAACTGCCTCAACAAATGTCTATGCTGGTGGTATCGCAGGTGCTTCTTCTGGGGTTATTAAAAAGATTTCTTCTTCAAGTTTGAAACTTTATGGCTATGCTGCTTATTCGGCATACACAATGATTTCTGTCACTGGAACAAAGAATTATAACGACTATGACAAGATTTATGTTGGTGGTGCTGTCGGTGTTGCGACTTATAACACAGGAACAACAAGTTTGAATGAAATTTTGCTTGATACTGATATGCCTATGACTGGAAACACCATATCCAATTTGCTTGTTGGTGGAGAGATTGACACATCTGAAACCGTGAATTATATTGATGCTGTTGGTGGGATTGTTGGTTATGCTGACACATTGAAGGTTGCAACAATTGATGTATTGAACAACACTTCAAGAGTCTTCCTCAGAGCAAATGAATATGTTGGTGGAATTGCTGGTTATGACACCTATGCTGTTGATTACAGTGTTTACACAAATTTTGGCACAGGCAATGTTATTGAAGCGGTTGATGATGGAAGAAACAACTTCTATGCATCATCAATAATCAAATTCAAGAGATTGGACAATTTGCCAGATGATACAGAACTTTCAAAAACTACTTTCTATGCAGTTGGAAACTCAACAAGAAACTCAAGAAGTTATGCAACCTATTCGTTTAAGGCATACTCATATTTGAAGAGAGATTTTACAGAGGTTGAAAGCACTGATGTTGTTGTGGACAATTCTGTTTCTGTTGCAAATTATTATGGCGATTACATCATTCTCAATGTGGCTTCAGATGGAATTCATATCACTCAATCATACAGGTTTGAATTCAAAGAAGTTGACTTGGCTTTGGACGAGAGTGAATACGCTATGACACCAAGTGGTGGTGCAACTGCTGATGTTGGCGTTTACTTTATGTATTACTTCTCAGTTCAAGGAAAACTTTATGAAGAAGGCAATGCAAGTGCTCAAGATGAAATTGAAGATTTGAACTTTATCAATCCAAATTCAAACTTCTATCCTTTCTCATTGGGAAGTCAAGATGTCAACATCACATCTTCAAATTCAAACATATTATCAGTTGATGTCAATGGAAATTTGACTGTTAAAGGAACGGGCCTTGCGACAATCACTTTGACAAGCATTTTGAATGTTGTTCAATCAAGAGTAATCTACATTTACATTGTCAACTATTTTGATAAAGATGTTTCTTCTTCAATTTTCTATACCAGTGGAAACATCAATGGTGTTAACATCACCGACGGAAGCAATTTGAACATTTATGGAAATTCAAATACCAATGTTCATGTTGTTCCAACATACAATTTGAATGACGGTGTGACATATAATGGTGACAAATTTACAATCACTACTGGAGGTGTGTTGACATACAAAAATGTAAGTTATAACCTTTCTAAAAACACTCAAATTGAAGTGCCATCTGCACAAAAAACAGAATATGTGCAAACTTCTGACACGGCGATTGTTGATGGAAAGGAATATTTCACATATGATGCAGAAACAAATTCTTATGTGCTTGTGACAAATCCTGATGTCAATGACATTGGTTCGTATTATGAACAACCATATTTCTCTTCAGTGCAAATCAACAAACAAACCATTGTTTTCTTCAAGGATAAATCAAAAACTGTAAATGAGGGAGATGTTGACACTTACAGTTTGACGCCAATGCTCAAGGTTGTCATTCAAATTGGAACAGAAAAATATGAATTCTATTATGCACTTGACAAATCTACCATCAATTTGAATGTCACATACAAAGAATCTGCAACATCAATAAGAACAAATTCAAAATATCACTCAATGCAGACAAACAACACATTCAAGGACACTGTGACGGTTGTTTCTACAAACAAGAATGAACTTGTTTTCTATCAAATTTTTGATAAGAATGGAAGTTTGGTTCAAGACAGACTGCCAGAGAATTTGACACAATTTGATACCGCTGAAAATCGTGAAGATGCTTGGCTTTCTTACATGAACACAATCACTCAATCTGATTTGTTCAATTTGAGATTTTCAAGAACAGGTGAGAATGTCTTTGAATTCAGTTGTCAAATCAATGCAAGTGGAGATAAGTTCTTAAACAGATTCGAAAATGATATTTATGGGGAATACACCGTTCATCTCTATTGCAGTGAACTTGAAAATGGTGTGACATATTCTTTCAAGATTTTGCTCGACGAAGCTGAAATCAACTATGTAAGCGTTAATAACTATTCAAACTTCAATGATATTTCCGTTGCAGATGAAATCGTGGTTCCTTCTCAAAGAGGAATTTTGGAGATTTCTCTTGATCCAGTTGAAGCGGTCTTTGATGAATTCTCTATAACAAACAATGCAGCAAATTATCTTGAGAGAGCGAGTGAAGCAACCTTCACATTTGCTTATGAAAAAATCAATGCTGATGCAAGCAAAGAATATGTTTTGGCACAGACATTTGGAAGATACACAAATGGAACTTTCAGTTTTGCATATCAAGAAATGATTGACCTTTTCAATTCTTTGAATGAAAGTTTTGAAGATAATGGTGAAAATTCATCTGTAAGTTACACAGGCAAAATTTATATTTCATATTACATGCCTTCAAACAATGTTGATGATGGTGTTGATGTTGGATTTGACGTTTCTGTGACTTATGGAAATGAAGGTCAATATTCAATGCCTTCAACAATCATGCTTAAAACAAAACTTGGAAGTTATGCAAAATTGTCATTTGCAGACAAAGAAGATTTTGGTGGGGTTTATTATGTTGCCCGTGGACTTTCTTACAATTTGAATTTGGATTATTATGGATTCAGTGAAGACCAAATTTCTATCACTTCAACCAATGACTTTATTGCAAATGTTTCCAAAGTTAATGGTCAATATGTTTTGAGTGTCACATCTGAAAGCATCAATTACAACAATGATGTTGGTTATAAAATTGAAATTAATACAGTTGCAACAAAAACCGTTGACAATGTCACTGTAACAACGACCGACACACTGACAATTTATGTTATGGAATATGTTTTGAATTATGTCTATGTCGATGGAGTCTATGAAGACATTGTCAAGGGCATGGAAAATGGTGTGATTTCAACGGCCATTGGAAATCCTTATACCTTGGAATTTGCCATTAAAGAGTTTATGGAATATGATGACTCTAATGCTGTTGTAAACAGAGAAGTTGAAGATTTTGTGGCAGACATGACGCAGAATATCAAATGGACTGTTTACCTGAACGGAGAAGCAACAGAACTTGCTGAAGGCAGGACAATCAGAACAGATTATTACTCAATAAATTCTTTTGTGGTTACACCGCTGAGAATTTATGAGTCTGAAAGTGACATCTATCATTTCTCTGCAAGTGCAAACTACACAATGAAAAATGGTTTGTATGCTTACAGTTCAATTTCAACAAATTCAAATCCAATTTATACAGTGTTCTCGTTTGATGTTCATCAACAAAGCACAGAAGACAGCCCAATTCCTATTGAAACATATGAAGAATTTTTGGATATGAAAGATGGTGAATGGTACATCTTGTTGAATGACATAACTTTGCCAGGCAGTGAATATGCTTCAGCAAATGGATTGGAACAATTCTCTCCAATCACTGCAAATATTGCTGGACTTGACGGAAATGGATATTATCTCCGTATGGCAGGGACATATTCTTATGACACTCTTTCTGATTTTGGTGTGTTCTCATCAGTTGCCGAAGACTCTATCTTGCAAAATGTCACAATCATGATGACAAGTGATGTTGTTATAAGAATGAATGTAAGCACATTTAACGTTGGACTGCTTGCAGCAACAAATAATGGAATCATCACAAACTGCCACATTGGAAGTTCAACGGGAAGTGAATGTTTGTCCGTAGTTTGTGCAACAACAGCTCAAACTTCATATGTTGCAGGACTTGTTGCAAACAATACAGGATACATCACAAATTCTCGTTCTAAGATTAACATTTTCTGTAATGTTAACTTGGCAGGCTTTGTCGGACAAAATTCGGGTATTATTGCAAGTTCATATTACTTGGGTGCATCACTTAAAAATGAAACAAACACCACAAGTGAATTTACTGCGGGTTTTGCTGTTTCAAACAGTGGTGAAATCCACACATCATATGTCAGCGGACAGGCAACAATCAACATGATGTTCTATTATGGAGAAGACAATTCAATTCAATCAAGTTACAATATTTCCGGTTTTGTTTATACAAACAGCGGAAGCGTGGAAGATTGTTATTCCAACATCACACTTAGACAAAGTGGTGCGTTTGCTTCGGGTTTTGTCTATGAAAACTCTGGAAATGTTGAAAGATGTTTCTCTACAAGTGTTTTGGAAAGTGAACAGACCTCAAACTATGGCTTTGCTAGATACAATGATGACGAAAGTGGCATAATTGAAGATTGTTATTATCTTTCAGAAAGTGATGTGTCTGTTGTTGGAGGTCAAACTGTTGACATCAATGTAAGCATTGGGGAAATTACTTTGAATGAAAACACGGATATCACACCTTTGACCACTGCGGAATTTGGAGAGGGCGGACTTGAAAAATTCTTCTCATCATATGTCGTTGCTGAAGGAAGAGAAATCAGTTCTGTTTGGTTCTTTAATGATGATGCTGGCAATTTGGCAAACTTTAATGGTTCTGTCTTTAACACTGAAAGATTGGAACTTGTTGCTCCAAACATTGTGGCTTTCTCTCAAAGAGAACTTGAAAGAATTGAAACCATCGTCGATGATGTAACTGGAGCAACTTCTGCAAAATATATTTACACATACACATCAAACAGTAATCCTCTTGGAAGTGTTTATAATCCAATTTTGATAAGCAGTGCAGAAAATATGGAAAATTACATTTTGCAAGAGAATAATGCTGCAAATTACAACTATTCATATTATAGAATTATTTCTGACATAGACTATTCAGAATACCTTTATAACAGCAAGCTTTACAAAACAAAGTTTATGGGATATTTGGAAGGAAACTTCATGACAATTTCTGGAATGTCTTTGGTTTCTAGTGAGGCAATGACCTCCGCAGGTATGTTTGCAGAACTTGGAAGTTCAACAATTCTTGACGCGGTTGGAACAATTATGAACTTCAACATCAATCCACAAGCCGTTTCATTCTCTAACACTGATGTTGTTGGAGCAGTGGTCGGTAAGGTTGACAGTGGAAACATCTACAATGTCAACTTGACTCGCTCAACTTCAGAGCAAATTGTCGTTGTTGGCAAGAACATTGTTGGTGGTGCGGTCGGTCTTGCAATTGGACGCTACAACATTCAAAATCTTTATTCACAATATAGTGCAAAAGCAAGATATCAATCATCTTCAAATGATTTCAATTCAGGTTTGTTGGAATACTCGTCTTATTCATTTGCAGGTTCATTGATTGGTGTTGCAAGCGGAACAGGTTCAATCTATGATTGTGAAACAGATACTGTGGTTTCTGTTTTGGGCGACAAGGCAGGGCTTGTGTTTGGTCTTATCGATGAAAATGTGAACGTTTCAAAAATTCTTGTTGAAATGCAAAGTGGAATGCTTGTCAATGCCTATTCCTATGGTGGATTGGTTGTTGGCGAGTCAAAAGGAACTGTTGATGACGTGAAAGTTGTTGGAATGCTTGAACCATTTACAAACTTTATGAAAACACCTAATATGCCTACTGCATTGGGTGGTTATGCTGGACTTGTCAGTGGTGGAAACATTTCAAACATTGAGATGTCACAATCAATCACCATAAGCAATGAAAGTGCAAGCACTGGAGTTGAATATCTCGGTGGAATTGCAGGTCTTGTTACAGGGCCATCTGAATTTGATAATGTGACAGTGAATGCAAATCTTACTGGTTTCACTTACATTGGTGGTGTTGTTGGTTATATTAATGCTCCTTCAAACACAATCTATTTCACAGATGTCAACGTCAATGCAAATATGTATGTTTATGGACATAGATTGGCTGAAGTTGGTATTGGTGGACTTGTTGGAAATGTTGGTTCAAACTCTATCATAAATCTTTCTTCAAGCTTGGATGAAAGTGCAAGTGCAAGTGGAGAAGCAGTGTACAAAACAAACAACTTTATTATTTCTGCAAATTCGATAGTTTATCTTTATGGTACGAGTATTGATATATATGTTGGTGGTATTGTTGGCGCGAACAAGAGTTCAATTTCTCACTCTGTATCAAATTGTTACATATCTTTAACTGGCGAAAATAAAGCCCTTGACATGTCTCAATCTTTGACAAATTTAAAATTAACGGCGAAAGTTTTGGCAGATGAGAATGAGATTCCAGGGTTAACCATTGAAACAAAAGAGAATGAAACTGGAGAAACTTTGCAAACAATTCTTGCAACTTCACTTAGTTCAAATAATGTCAAATATTATTGTGATATTAGTTTTGAGACTACAGATCCAGCTTTAAAAGCGGGCTCTTATTTGAGGCTTAATTTGTATGGTGATCCTACACTCACTTCAAGTTCAATATAAAAAAGGAGGCGGTTTTGCTTCCTTTTTTATTCGATTAAGCCATTGACAAAATAAGTTTTTTATGTATAATTGTTGAGAAAAGATTTGTTGGAGGTAATTAAAATGGTTAAAGATGAGCTTAATTTAAAACTGTTGAGGGCTATAGAAGATAGAGATTTGGAAGAGGCACAAGAAGCCATTGATTTGGGAGCAAATGTTAATGAATTTGCTGTTGCAAATGGTTTTTCAATTGGTCCTAATGCAAAGGGTGAGACATTCATGAGAGAAGAAGATGCATTGGAAAATGGTGGCACACTTGAGCATTTTAAAGTTAAAAGACCATTTTTAATTCATGCGATAGAACAAGAAGACTTAAGAATGATTAATTTGTTGTTGGCAAATGGTGCAAAAATTGACTGTGAAGAAATAAAAACATATACAGATGGTCCAAATGTTGGTACAGAAATAAAAACAACATTGAAATCTGCACTTGAAAGTAATGGTTTAGACATCAAAAAATCGCTAATTGGGGGAAAAGCGAAAGTTACAATCTCTAAAAAACTTATTAAGGATGCAAAAAAAATTCTCAAGAACCAAAAAATGGAAAAAAATGTTCAGGTTTCTAATGGAGTGGATTCAACAAAATATGTCTCTGATGAACCATACGGCGGTAGATTATATCATAGATGGGTTGCTCCTTTTGAAGAAAGCAAAAATCCAATTAGGGATCTTAAGAAATCAATAAAAGAACAAACTAAAGTTGACAATCAAAAACGTGAAATTCGACAAAGAGACTTATAATTTTTATACAAAATAAATTTTTTGTTGAATTCGTTTGATTAATTTTAATTTTTTATGGTATAATTCTCGTAGAAAATTATTTAAAAAAGTTTTTAAAATCTATTGACTTTCTGATGCCAAATTGTTATAATTAATTGGTTAGTTGGCGCAATGTTGAAAAAATTTTTACCATTTTTAACTTAAAAATCAGGGAATAAGGAGGTTTCTGTGCCCCCATATTTCCTTTTTTTAATTTTTTGAGGAGTGTATTATGTCTGATATCATGAAAAAACAAAAATTCGGAAAAACGGAAAGATATACCTTTGCTCAACTCAAAGACTATATCGATATTCCACCTCTTCTTGAAATCCAAAGAAATTCATATAAAGATTTCATTGAAAACGGCATCAAGGAAGTTCTTGATGAATTTTCTCCTGTCGTTGATTATTCTGGAAAAGCAAAACTCTATTTCCTTGATGTTGTGATGGACAAAGAGCCAAAATATTCAAAAAAAGAGTGCAAGAGAAGAAGTGCAACTTATTCTATTCCACTCAATGTCAAGACTCGTTTTGTTGTTGAAGAAACTGGTCAGGCAGTTGAAGATGTTGTTTTCTTGGGTGATATTCCTTATATGACCGAAGATTGTTCTTTCATTTTCAATGGCGTTGAAAGAGTTGTTGTTAATCAAATTATCAAATCTCCAAATTACTATCTTTTGAGAGATAAGACAAGAGACAACACCACTCTCCACGGACAAATCATTCCTAAGCGTGGTATGTACATTGAATTTGAACAGGGAGCAAATGAAGTTCTCAAAGTTGTTCTTGACAGAAAACACAAAATCACACTTGGACTTTTCCTTAAGTGTTTTGGTTACACTGCTGATGAAATTTCAAAATTGTTTGGTGGTCACAGACTTATCAAAAATGTTCTTGAAAAAGAAACACAAAACACTCAAGAAGAAGCCCTTTTGGAATTTGCTAGAAAGACAAGACCAGCTGATGTTCCATCTGCTGAAACAACCAGAAGTTATTTGAACCTTTGGTTCTTCTCAGAACAATGGTACAACCTTTCAAGAGTTGGAAGATATAACCTTAACAAAAAATTCTCTATTGAAAGAAGAGTTTTGGGACATATCTTGGCAGAAGATGTCATCTCTCCAGATGGCGAAATCATCGCTAAGGCTGGACAAGAAGCAACTCCAGAAATTGCTCACAAAATCAAAGCTAGTGGTGTGAATGAAGTTTGGATTCAACTTCCAGACAAAAAATATTTAATGAGAGGAAACAACAGAGTTAAACTTTCTGATGTTTTCCCTTGTGATGAAAAATCTCTCGGAATTTTGGAAGAAGTTTATTATCCAGTTCTTGCTGAAATTTTGAAAGAAAACAAAACAAAAGAAAAGAGAATGCAAGCAATCAAAGAACATGCTAAGGATTTGATGATCACAACTCTCACTATGGACGACATCTTGGCAGCAATAAGCATGTATCTTGATGTTTTGGAAGATATTGCAAAGACAGACAAGATTGAACACTTGTCAAACAAGAGAATTGCAACAGTTGGCGAACTTTTCTATGACCACTTCCGTAGTGGTGTGACAAAACTTGTTGCAAACATCAGAGAAACTTTGCAAGGAAAGGAACTTTCTGAAGTTACTCCAAGACAAATTGTCAACCCTAAAGCAATCAATAGAGCGCTCAGAGATTTCGTTGCATCTTCTCAGCTTTCTCAACTTATGGATCAAGTTAACCCACTTTCTGGAATCACACAAAAACGTCGTGTTTCCGCAGTTGGTCCTGGAGGTATTAAGAAGGAAAGAGCTGATGCCGAAGTTCGTGATATTCACTACACAAACTATGGAAGAATTTGTCCTATTGAAACTCCTGAAGGTCAGGCCATCGGTCTTGTTAACACTTTGACAAGTTATGCAAAGGTTAACGAATATGGTTTCCTTGAAACTCCATATAGAAGAGTTGACAAAGAAACAGGAAAGGTTTCTGACAAATGTGAATACTTCATGGCTGACATTGAAGACACAGCATACATCGCACAAGCAACTGAACCACTTGATGAAGAAGGAAGATTCATCAACAAGAGAGTTGTTTGCCGTCACAAAGATTACGCAATCGAAGTGCCTGCAAGACAAGTTGATTTTGTTGATGCTTCTCCAAGACAATTCATTTCTGTTGCTACATCACTTATTCCTTTCGTTAACTCAAACGAAGCGAACAGAGCGTTGATGGGTGCAAACATGCAACGTCAGGCAGTGCCTCTTCTTAGACCAGAAGCTCCAATCGTTGGAACTGGAATGGAAGCAATTGTTGCTCATGATTGTGGATATACTCAACTTGCAAGAGAAGACGGCGAAGTTGTTTATGTCAGTGCTGACGAAGTTCGTGTTAAGAATGTTAAAGGCGACATCGACATCTACAACTTGATTAAATTTGACAAAACTAATGACGAAACCTGCTTCAACCAAAAACCTTGCGTTGTTAAAGGTGAAAAAGTTAAGAAAGGCGAAGTTATTATTGATGGATATTCAACTGATAACGGAGAACTTGCTCTTGGAAAGAACGTCCTTGTTGGATACATGAACTGGGAAGGTTACAACTACGAAGACGCTATCCTTATCAATGAAAGATTGGTCAAGGAAGATGTCTTTACTTCAATCTGTTTGAAAGTTGAAGAATTGAAATGTAGAACAACAAAACTTGGTGACGAACAAATCACAAGAGATATTCCAAATCTTGGTGAAGATGCTCTCAAGAACCTTGACGAAAATGGTATCATCAGAATTGGTGCTGAGGTTAGAGCGGGAGATATCTTGGTTGGAAAAGTTACTCCTAAGGGTGAAACTGAACTCTCTCCTGAAGAAAGATTGCTTCGTGCTATCTTTGGTGAAAAGGCTAGAGAAGTTAGAGACACATCACTTCGTGTTCAACATGGTAAGGGTGGTGTTGTCGTTGATGTTCAAGTGTTCAGCAGAAAGAACAAAGACGAACTTGAACCAGGAGTTAATGAACTTGTTAAAGTTTTTATCGCTCAGAAGAGAAAACTCTCTGTCGGCGACAAAATGAGTGGACGTTACGGAAACAAAGGTTGTATCTCAATCGTTATGCCAGAAGCTGATATGCCATTCATGGCTAATGGTCGTCCTCTTGACATCGTTCTCAACCCACTTGGCGTTCCTTCTCGTATGAACTTGGGACAAGTTTTGGAAGTTCACTTGGGTCTTGTTGCTGGCTCACTTGGTTGGAAAGTTGCAACTCCTGACTTTGATGGTGCTGATGCAGAAAAGATTCAACAACTTTTGGTTGAAAACAACTTCCCTGCTGATGGCAAAGTTCAACTTTACGACGGCAGAACAGGGGAACCTTTTGAAAACAAAACCACTATTGGTATGAAATATATGCTTAAACTTAACCACATGGTTGACAGCAAGATTCATGCTCGTTCAATTGGACCATACTCACTCATCACTCAACAACCACTCGGCGGTAAAGCGCTCTTCGGTGGCCAAAGATTTGGTGAAATGGAAGTTTGGGCTTTGGAAGCTTATGGTGCTTCTCATGTTCTTCAAGAAATGCTTACTGTTAAGTCCGATGATGTTGTCGGAAGAGTTAAAACTTTTGAAGCTATTGTCAAAGGTCAACCTATTGCTGAACCTGGAATTCCAGAAAGCTTCAAAGTTTTGGTTAAGGAATTGCAGGCTCTTGCACTTGATGTCAAGATTTTGACAGAAAATGATGAAGAGATTGAACTTCCAGAACTCTCTCAGGACGAACAAGACAAAGTTGGACTTGACGCAGATGTTGAGAAAGATTTGAAGAATGTCACAATTGACATTGATGATATGATTTCTGACACTGACGAAAAGACAGAAGTTCAAAAAGAAA
Organism: uncultured Clostridia bacterium; assembly: GCA_946496065.1. Taxonomy (GTDB): domain Bacteria; phylum Bacillota; class Clostridia; order Christensenellales; family UBA1242; genus Caccovivens. The sequence continues at coordinate 42,605 of CAMMFF010000002.1, read as the reverse complement.
TTGAAGAAGAAACTGCAATGCCTTCAAGTCTTGAAGATATTGACCTCTTCGATGATTTTGGAGATTTTGACGAATAGTTCTGGGGAACCAAACTTTATGAGTTTTTGAATGTGAAAACATTTGAAAAATAAGTGAGCATATGTTCACATGAAAAAATTAAGGGGAATTTGATATGTTTGAACTTAACAACTTTGAAAAAATTAAAATAGGAATTGCTTCACCTGAAAAAATCAGAGAATGGTCTCATGGCGAAGTAACAAAACCTGAAACTATCAATTACAGAACTCAGAAACCTGAAAAGGACGGTCTTTTCTGCGAAAAGATTTTTGGACCTAAGAAGGACTGGGAATGTCACTGCGGTAAATATAAGAGAATTCGTTACCGTGGTGTTGTCTGTGACAAATGTGGGGTTGAAGTTACAAGATCAAAAGTTCGTCGTGAAAGAATGGGACACATTGAACTTGCTGCTCCTTGCACTCATCTTTGGTATTTCAGATCTATTCCTTCAAGAATTGGAACTCTCCTTGACTTGACTCCAAAAACTTTGGAACAAGTAGTTTATTATATCAACTACATCGTTACAGACCCTAAAAACACAGATTTGGAATACAAACAAATCTTGAATGATAAGGAATATCGTGACGCTATTGAAAAATATGGTTATGGCAGTTTTGATGCTGGAATGGGCGCTGAGGCAATCAAGAAATTGCTTGGCGACATTGACCTTGAAAAAGAAAGTGCTGCTTTGAAAGAAGAAATCAAAACATCAAAAGGACAAAGAAAGGTTAAGGCTGCAAAGAAACTTGATGTTGTTGAATCTTTCAGAAAGAGTGGAAACAATCCAACTTGGATGGTTCTTGATGTTATTCCTGTTCTTCCACCAGATTTGCGTCCTATGGTTCCATTGGACGGTGGTAGATATGCAACAAGTGACTTGAACGATTTGTATCGTCGTGTTATCAACAGAAACAATCGTTTGAAAAAATTGATGGAACTTGGAGCTCCTGATGTCATCATCAGAAACGAAAAGAGAATGCTTCAAGAAGCTGTTGACAACTTGATTGACAATGGTAAACGTGGAAAACCTGTTCAAGGCAGCAAGCAAAGAGATTTGAAATCACTTACTGCTATGCTTGGCGGTAAACAAGGTAGATTCAGACAAAACCTTCTTGGTAAGCGTGTTGACTATTCTGGTCGTTCAGTTATCGTTGTTGGTCCTGAACTTAAGATGTATCAATGCGGTCTTCCAAAAGAAATGGCTCTTGAACTTTTCAAACCTTTTATCATCAACAGACTTATTGATATGAATCAATCAAACAATATCAAGAGTGCTAAACGTATGATTGAAAGAGAAAAGCCTATTGTTTGGGACGTTTTGGCTGATGTTATCAAAGATCACCCAGTTCTCTTGAACCGTGCCCCAACTCTTCACAGACTTTCAGTTCAAGCATTTGAACCAGTTCTCGTTGAAGGAAAGGCGATTAAGCTTCACCCATCTGTGTGTGCCGCATTCAACGCTGACTTCGACGGTGACCAAATGCCTGTTCATATTCCTCTTTCTATCGATGCAAGAACAGAAGCAAGAACTTTGATGCTCGCTTCTAACAACATTTTGAAACTTGCTGATGGTGAACCTATCGTTACTCCTGCTCAAGACGTTGTTCTTGGTTGCTATTACTTGACTTTGATTAAGCCAGGTGCAAAGGGTGAAGGATCCATCTTCGCTTCTAAGAACGAAGTTATCTATGCATACCAAACAAAGAATTTGGATTTGCAAGCAGAAATCACTGTCAGACTTTCAAAAGAAGTTGACGGAAAGACATATACAAAGAGAGTTACAACTACTGTTGGTAGAATTTTGTTCAACAACATCATTCCACAAAACTTGGGATATGTTGACAGAAGCAATCCAGAAAATGTTTGCGACCTTGAAATCAACAAACCTGTTAAGAAAAAGGATTTGGGCAAACTTGTTGCTGATTGTTATGATAAATTTGGAACAACAGAATGTTCTAAACTTGTTGATAGACTTAAAGATATTGGTTATAAATATTCAACTTTGGCTTCTATCTCTGTTAATATTTATGACATTCAAGAACCAAAGGAAAAAGCGGAGATATTGAAAGAAGCTGAATCAAAAGTTCTTGAAAATGAAAAATTGCTTCGTCGTGGTCTTATCACTCTTGACGAAAAGATCAATGAAAACGTTGCAATTTGGAACGATGCAGTTCAACAGGTTCAAAATGCTGTTGTTAAAGATATGGATACATTCAATCCATTCAACTTGATGGTTGGTTCTGGTGCTCGTGGTAACGCCGTTCAGTTGAACCAAGACTGTGGTATGATTGGTATTAAAGCCACAGCTTCCGGTGTTAAGAACGATACACCTATCAAATCTTCATTCAAACAAGGTTTGACACCAATTGAATATTTCATCAACTCTCGTGGTTCAAGAAAAGGTTTGTCAGACACCGCTCTTAAAACTGCTGACTCTGGTTATTTGACAAGAAGACTTGTTGATATTGCTCAAGATGTTGTCATCACAACAGAAGACTGCTTTGCTGATGCTGGTGAAAAAGTTAAGGGTGTTATGGTTTCTGACCTTGTTAAAGACGGTTTTGTTCAAGAAACTTTGGAAGAAAGAATCTATGGAAGAGTTGCAGTTGATGACATCGTTGATCCTAAGACTAAGGAAGTTATCGTTCCTGCAAACACTATGATTTCCAAAGAACAAGCCGCAAGAGTGACAAAAGCTGGAATCAAAGAAGTTCAAATTCGTTCTCTTATCACTTGCCGTTGCAAACATGGCGTTTGTGCAAAATGTTACGGAAGAAACCTTGCTGGCAAGGATATGGTTACATTGGGTGAAGCAGTTGGTATTATTGCTGCTCAATCAATTGGCGAACCTGGTACACAGCTTACAATGAGAACTTTCCACACTGGTGGTGCTGCGGTTGCTGCCGATATTACTCAAGGTCTTCCTAGAGTTGAAGAAATCTTTGAAGCAAGAAGACCTAAGGGTGAATGTTTGCTTTCAGAAGTTTCTGGAAAGGTTCACATCAAAGAAGATGCTAAGAACTATTTGATCACAATTGTGACAGGCGAAGGCGACATTGATTATGAAGTTAGAAAACCTGCCGTTCTCAAAGTTAAGAATGGTGAAACTGTTGAACCAGGAACTCAACTTACTGCTGGTGCAATCAACCCAACAGATTTGCTTGTGACAAAAGGTCTTAAAGGGCTTCAACAATATTTGCTTTCAGAAGTTATCTCTGTTTATCGTGGTCAAGATGTTAAGGTTAATGACAAACATATCGAAATCATCATCAGACAGATGCTTAAGAAAGTTAAGATTGAAGATTCTGGAGACACAAATCTTCTTTCTGGTGAAATTGTTGACATTTCTCGTTGTGATGAAGAAAATGAAAGAGTTTTGAAGGCCGGTGGAAAACCTGCTATTGCAAGAAGAATTCTTTTGGGTATCACAAAAGCTTCTCTTTCTACTGAATCATTCCTTTCTGCTTCATCATTCCAGGAAACATCAAGGGTTTTGACAGATGCTGCCATCAAAGGCAAGGTCGACAATCTTATGGGTATTAAGGAAAATGTTATCATTGGAAAACTTATTCCTGCTGGTACTGGACTTAAGAAATATAGAACTGTTGTTCCTGTTAAGGTTGAAACAGAAGAAAATGTTGGATAAAAACAAGTGCTAAGCACTTGTTTTTTATTTCGTCATTTTAGGGCTTGAAAAATGTTTTAATTTATTATATAATTTTCAATATGAAAAAGAAAATAGGGATTGATTTAGATAAAACTTTATTTAGTTGTAATTCTATAATTTATAGATGGATGAATACCTTTAATTTTAATAGAGGTAAGATTTTGAATTATCATGTAATTACAGATGAAAAAATATATAAATGCTCGGTTATTAATAAGATTTTCAAATTTTTAAACCCAAATGAATATACATTCTATACAAATGCAGTAAAAACTATTAATGAACTTTCTCAAAGAGGTTATGAGATTTATTTTGTTTCAAATAGACCTTGTTTCAAATCTGTTGTGGCGATGACTGTTGATGTTTTAAAGCGAAGTGGAGTAAAATACGATAAATTGATTTTAGGGTGCAACAATAAAGTTGATTTTGTTAAATTTGCAAGATTAGATTATTTTATTGATGACATTGAGATGACATGTAAGAGTGTTCAAAAAGAGATAAGTGCCATTCCAATTTTGTTTTCACCAATTGTGAAAAAGAATGGTAAAAGATTAAAAAAGGGCAATTTATCAACTTTTCAAAGTTGGAGAAAAATAAGAGATTTTTTTGCTAAAGAGCGAAAAGATGAATCTCAAAATGATCAAAAAATTCTGCAGTATTAAAATTGTTATATTAAAATAGTCTTGACAAATGCAAATTTTTCTATTAAAATGATAATATAATTTTTAAAGGAGCAGGTTATGTTTAGTTTTGTTACTGTTAACAACAACAATAATAACAATAATAACACATTAAACTTAATGGGTTCCTTTTGCGTTGTTGATTAACAGTTGACAGAAAAAAGTTGATTGGCGGAGTAGGAGAGAACCTACTCCGTTTTTTTGTTATAATTTTTGTCTTTAAAGGAGAAATGTTATGAAATTTTTGAGATATAAAATTAACGCCCTGTTGGGCGAGGTGAGTTTGATTTAGAAATTTATAAAAAGTAATATATTTATTTTTAATATTAATTAAAATTTGATAAAATAAAAGGGAGTTTATTATGAAAACTGAAATTAAAGATGTTGAAGTCGGTGTTGAATGTGAGATATCTGGTTGGATTGAAAAATTCAGAGAACAAAAAACTATGTTATTTCTTGTCCTGAGAGATAGAAGTGGACAAATTCAAGTTACCATTGAAAAGGCTAAAATGCCAGAACTTGCCAAAACTTTGGCTGGTCTTATGAGAGACAGCGTTATCAGAGTTATGGGAACAGCTGTGAAAGCAGATTTTGTTAAACTTGGTGGAGTCGAATTTTTGCCAAAAGAGGTCACGGTCGAAAGTGTTGCTCAAAACATGCCAATCGACAGTGAAAGTGCTCCAGAATTGAAGTTGGATTATCGTTGGATTGACCTTCGTGATGAGAAAAAAAGATTGGTGTTTGAAATTAGAACCTATGTTGAGCATGTGATGAGAGAATATTTTGTTGAGCATGGTTTCATTGAAATTCACACTCCAAAAATTTCCTCTCAATGCAGTGAGGGTGGTGCGGAAGTTTTTGCAGTTGATTACTATGGTCAAAAAGCATATCTGACACAAAGTCCACAGTTCTACAAACAAATGGCAATCGCATCTGGTTTTGAAAAAGTTTTTGAAATTGGACCTTATTATCGTGCAGAGAAATCTTATACTGCTCGTCACACCGCTGAAAGCACTTGTGTCGATTTTGAAATTGCTGACGTCAAATCTCATCATGAGATTATGGATTTTGAAGAAGATTGGATTTTGTATGTTTTGCAAAAAGTCAAAGACAAATATGGCAGTTTGATTAAATCTGTTTTTGACACAGAAATCAAACTTCCTACTGACAGAATTCCAAGAATCAAACTTTGTGATGTATTCAAAATTTTTAAAGAAGTTTATGGAATTGATGTACCTGAAGCAAAACAACTTGACCTTGATCCTGAGGCTGAAAAGTTGATATGTGAATATGCAAGAGATTATCTTGGAAGCGAACTTGTTTTCATTACAGACTATCCTGCAGAAGCTCGTGCATTCTATTCAAAAAGATATGACGATGACTCATTGGATTGTATGTCCTTGGATCTTCTCTACCGTGGTTGGGAAATGAACAGTGGTGCTGTCAGAGAACATAGATATGAAGTTTTGAAAAAACAAATTGCAGAAAAAGGCATTGATCCTGACAAAATGGCTGGGTATTTGGAATTCTTTAAATATGGTTGTCCTCCTCATGGTGGTATTGGTTTTGGAATTGACAGATTTATTGCCAGACTTCTTGATTTGTCAAGCATTAAAGATTCTATTTTTGTATTCCGTGGACCAAGTCGATTGGTTCCTTAAAGGAGAAAAGGTATGGAGAAAATTGAACATTTGGAATATTTAAGCAAGCTTAAATTCTCTGAAGAAGAGAAATCAAGCTTCGAAAAAGACTTTGACAGTATTGTCGCTTTTGTTGATGAAATTAAGCAATTGGAATTGCCTGACGATTTGGAAAAAGATAATCCAATTTCTTTGTCGCAATTGAGAAGTGACGAGCCAAAAGACAGCATGAGTCAACAAGAGGTGCTTATGAACACACCAAAACAAAAGGACGGATGTTATGTAACTCCGCTGGTGGTGGAATGATGGATTATTCAAAATTTTCGCTTTTGGAACTTCGTGATGGCATCGCTTCTGGAAAAATGTCCAGTGAAGAAATTGTTAGATTTTTCATTAAACAATGTGAAGATAAAAAAGATTTAAATGCCATGATTGAAATCTTTTATGATGCAATTGACAAAGCAAAAGAAATTGATGCGAAGGTTTCAAAAAAAGAAAAGTTGGGTGCTTTGGCAGGTGTTCCTGTTGCAATCAAAGACAACATTTTGTATAAGGGTAAAAAAATGAGTTGTGCAAGCAAGTTTTTGGAAGATTTTGTTGCGCCTTATTCTGCAACTATCGTTGAAAAACTTCTTTCCGAGGATGCAATTATCATTGGTCGAACCAATATGGACGAATTTGCAATGGGTGGAAGTTGTGAAAATTCTGTCTATGGTGCTTGCCATAATGCTGTCGATTTTGACTATGTTGCAGGGGGCAGCAGTGGCGGAAGTGCTGTCGCCGTTGCGAGTGGAATGGTGCCTTGCGCAATTGGAACGGACACAGGTGGTTCAATCAGACAACCTGCATCTTTCAATGGCGTGGTGGGTGTCAAGCCTACATATGGCACTGTTTCGCGTTATGGAATTGTTGCCTTTGCAAGTTCTCTTGACCAAGCATCACCAATTGCAAAAACAGTTGAAGATTGTGAATTTGTTATGAAAATTTTGGCTGGAAAAGACGAGCACGATGGAACAAGCATAGACAATGACTTTGGAAGCAAGAAAGAGAAATACACGATTGGAATTTGCAAACAAATTATTGATGTTTTCAAAACAAAACTGGGTTATGAAAAATTTGCTGATGCAATTGACAAAATTAAAGATGCCTTTGATGTTGTTGAAGTTGAAGTTCCACATATTTCAAATTCATTGGCTTGTTATTACATTCTTGCACCAGCAGAGGCCACATCAAACCTTGCGCGCTTTGATGGGGTCAAATATTCAAAACGAAGCGAAAAGGCTAAGGATCTTGAAAGTGTCTATGTTGAGAGCAGAAGTGAAAACTTTGGCAAGGAAGTTAAAAGAAGAATTATGCTTGGAAACTTTGTGCTCTCAAGTGGATATTTTGATGCTTATTACAACAAAGCAAAGAAAGTGCAAAGGTTGATCAGAAAAGAGTTCAAATCTGCATTTGAAAAATGTGATTCCATCATTTTGCCTACAACTTCAGGAACGGCATTCAAAATTGGAGAAAAACTTGGTGATCCAGTGTCGATGTATATGGAAGATTTGTTCACAGTTCCAGCAAATATTGCAGGCATTCCTGCGGTTTCTGTTCCTTATGCAAAGGAGGAGAATGGCTTGCCACTAGGTATGCAATTTTTCGCAGACGAAAAATGTGAAAACAAAATGTTTGACATTGCAAAACAGTTTCAAAAGACTTTGGGAGGTGAACAAAGATGAGTTATTTAGATGGCTATGATGTTGTTATTGGCCTTGAAATTCATGCAGAATTAAATACCAAAACCAAAGTTTTCTGCAGTTGTAAAAATCAATTTGGAGATGAACCTAACACAAACACTTGTCCAGTTTGCACAGGTATGCCAGGAGCATTGCCAATCTTAAACAGACATGCTGTCGAACTTGCAATCAAATCAGGATTATCATTTGGTTGTGCAATTTCTCCATATTCCGTTTTTGAGAGAAAAAACTATTTCTATCCAGACCTCAGTAAGGCATATCAAATAAGTCAGCTTGTTTATCCATTATGCGTTGGTGGAAAAATTGTTCTTGACAGCGGAAAGACAATCAGGTTGAACAGAATTCACTTGGAAGAAGATGCAGGAAAATTGACGCATATAAGCAAAGCAGTTGGAACATTGGTGGATTACAACCGTGGTGGAACACCTCTTATTGAAATGGTTACCGAACCAGACATCTCTTCTGCTGATGAAGCGGTTGAATTTTTGAAAAAAGTGCGCGAGGCCCTTGTGTTTGAAGGTATTGCAAATTGCAAAATGGAAGAAGGGGGAATGCGTTGTGATGTCAATTTGTCCTTGAAACCTAAAGGTTCAAAGGAATATGGAACAAGAACAGAGATGAAAAACCTCAACTCTTTCAAAAGTGTGCAGAGAGCCATTGAATACGAGGCAAAAAGACAAGCAGAAATTTTGTCAACTGGAGATGTGATTGTTCAAGAAACAAGAAAATGGGACGATGACAAAGGAAAAAGTTCTGCAATGAGAACAAAGGAACAGGCACAGGATTATCGTTATTTTCCAGACCCAGACCTTTTGCCTTTGGAGATTTCCAAAGAAGATGTTGAAGCAATTGCAAAAGAAATGGTCATGCTTCCAGCGGACAGAAGAAAGATGTATGTTGAAAAATTTGGATTGCCAGAATATGATGCTCAAATTTTGACTTCAACGAAATATATTTCTGACTATTTTGAAAAGTGTGTTTCATATTTTGATGCACCTAAAAAAATAAGCAACTGGATTATGGTTGATCTTTTGAAACTTGTCAAAGAACAAGACGAAATTGTTTTTCCAATTGATGAACAAAAATTGACAACCATAATCAAAATGGTGGAAGAAAAAAAGATAAACAAAACAGTTGGTTTGCAACTTTTGGACAAGGTTATTGAAACGGGTAAAGAGCCTATGACTCTTGCAAAAGAAATGAATTTGCTTGTCACAATCACAGACGAACAAATTGTTCAATTGCTCGAAAAATTGAAAGCGGAGAACGAAAAAGTGGTACAAGACTTCAAAAAATCCCCAGAAAAAGTGATGGGATTCATTGTTGGCTATGTTATGAAAAACACAGGCGGAAAGGCAAATTCAAACAGAGTCAAAGAACTTATTTTGGCATTGTTTTGATGAAAATTGTGAAATTTTGATATTGAAAATTTGTTGTTGTTATGTTACAATTATAAGAGAGGTGTGCGAATGATATTTACTGATGAATCTAGTATAATAATGACAGATGAAAACGATATTGAGAAACTCGTAAAACAATTAAGAAATTATAATATTGAATCATTTCAAGAAATCTATGTTACAAAAAGCATGACACTAAATGAAGAGATAATGAGATTTTTGTGTCACACATTTCCTCAAAAAAAATTTATTGTAACTTATGAAGAAAAAGGTAAAGCACTTCTTTATGATGAAAGAGAGACAAAAACATTTGTAAATAATGTCAATATTATCAGACACGAATATCAAAATGATCTTGAGTTTAAACATGGTTATTCTGTTGAAAAAACTTTAGAGGCAAGTAGAAAAATTAATGAATGGGTTGACAGAATTAATAAGGTCAAAGAAGATGGAAGTGAACTTTCTGTTTTTGAAAAATACCTGTTTGCGTATTTGCTTGTTTCTCAATTTGAATATAAAGAACAATCCAATGATCCATGGAAAAGCAGGGATTTGATTGCTGTTTTAACAGGAGATAAAATTGTTTGTGTTGGTTATGCAAACTTGTTGAGAGAATTATGCATCAGAATAGGTATACCATGTGAAACGCAAGATGTTAGTGTGATTAGAAATGGAAAGACAAGTGGTCACAAAAACAATGTTGTGTGGTTGAGAGACGAAAAATATGGCATCGAAGGAGTTTATTATGCAGACGCTTGTTGGGATTCAGTTTCTTCAAAATTGAATAACTCACTTACTTTTTCGTGTTTGCAATTTTCTGATATTAAACAAATATTTGGTGATTTTAAATTTTCAATGGATTCCGAATTGTATGCATCAATTCTCAAGGATTCAGTAAAAGTGGTCAGAATAAATCAAGAGAAAAGATTTGAAAACGCAATGAAAAGTGTCGAAAAAGATCTTAATAATAGAAAAGATTTTTTCTTGAATGTCTTTGATGATATTATTTGTGATTATTTGTATGATGAAGAAAGGGAAGAATTTTTTAAGAAATACAGAAAAGATTTTGAATTTTTATATATCGCAGATGATAAGGAAAATTTTGATAAACAGGTAAAGTCACGCATTAATGCTCTTTGTCAAGATATGTATGTTGACATCATATTAGTTGATAAATCAAGGAAAGAAACCCTTTCTTTAATGGATGATTTGATAACAGATATGCGTTTTAATGGTTATGAGGTTCAAGAGATTCATGATTTACTAATAAAAAATGCCACAAAATTTGAACCTGATGAAATTTTTATTAACAATTATATAGAACGTAAATATAAAGACAAGTTTTTAATGTATTGATTGAGAATGCCGAAGCTGAAGAAGAGGTTTTGGGCAAATATAGACTTTTAAAAGATAATGCCACACATATTTCCGAAATAAAAATAAAATCGGCATTATATAATCTTGCAAAATTTCATGGAATGAGTGAAAAAGCAAGCAATAAATTTGCAAATCAATTGTTTGCAAGTTCTGCAAAAAAAGTGACTGTTTTGCCAGAATATAAAGAAGAAGATTTTGAAAACAAAGAGTTCGAAAGTCCAATTTTAAAGAGTGCTCAGGTTTTGAAAAGGGCATCCTCAAAGGTTGTTTGTGAATCTAAACAAAAAGAAAGAGTATTTTAAAAAACATCTTGGAAACAAGATGTGTGACATTTAAATTATAATGTATAAGTTTATATTGCTAAAAATATCTAACTAATGTATTTAGTTTTTATGAAATAATATGATTTAATTTGGTTGACTTTTACGATTTTTTTGTTTATGCTTTCATTAAATTATAAAACCTATTTTATCATACTCCCTAAGCTTGTATAACTTGAAGGAGGAAATTATGAAAAGAAAATTTTTGGGATTTTTATTTGCTTTTTGTTTAATTATCCCTTGTGGGGCACTTCTCACTGCTTGCGGGGGGGGGACATTTAGTCTCAAGACAAATGCACAAAATGCAACGATTACTTTACAAACAAATGAGGCTAAAAAGGGCGATACTATAACATTTGATGTTGTTGTAGATGAGCCGACAGAAGATTACCTTTATAAACTTGAGAGAGTCTATTATGTTGTTGAAGGTAGTGAACAAGAAAATGTGCTAACAAGCGAAACAAACACCTACTCATTCACAATGCCAGAAAGCAATGTTACTGTTTGTGCACAAGTAAATCAAATTGAAGTATACAATGATTTTATGTTTAATAACGGAACATTAACCGCATATACGGGATTTGATAAGGATGTTGTTGTTCCTGAATCATATTCTTTACATGATACAGGCAGCAATGAAATGATAATTTCATTAAAAACAAAGAAGAAGTCGAACAATTTATAAATGATGATGGATCTTTCAATTATTTCATTTATTCTGCTGGGCAATATTATGTTACTGCAACAATTAATGGCGTGGAAAGCGAAGAAAAGTTTGTAACAGCAAGCGAACTTTTAAACAATGAAAGCGAAGATAAGGTTGGATATTTTGAAAATTTGCTAGCACAAGCAACAGAAAGTTTGAATGTAAAAATTAGGCTTACTAGTTATACGGTTAATGAAGAAGATATGGCTGGAAGTGAAGCTACTCTTGGTTGTATAATTAGACCACTATATGAACTTCTTTCAGGTAAACTTTCATCTTTTACAATGTCTACAAATGATGGAAGAACTATTGAAGTTAGTCAAGAAACTTTTAATGAAGAAACTATGACATCAATTGGTGAAATTTTTAGTTCATTAAATTCAGAAATGTTCCCAATAACTTATACGTATGGAAATTATTATGTGATGACAGAAGGAAGTGATTTCCAAGTTACTGGCACATCGGCACCATTAGAGGGTTTGACTAATAGTGCATTTTATGGTTTAGATTTTGTTGAAAGTATAGTTATTCCAAGCACGCTAACAACCATTTCAAATGGAACCTTTGAAAATTGTAATAATTTAACAACAGTCACAATAGAAAGTGAAACAATATATAATGCTTTAACAGATTTAAACACTTGCGGCGACTTAATTGCAAATGCAACACAAATCAAAGTTTTAAAAACTATTGTTGACGATACTGCAAACATAAATGAATTTTTAAATACTACTGGTGGATACACAAGAACAGAAGATGGAAATTACTATATCTATTCAAAATAAACAAATTATAAGGATAAAACAATGAATATATTTAAAAGATTGTTTGGAGCGAAAGCATAATGACTTATGATTTGTGCGGCTGGTGAAGAAGCCAAGGCAAAAAGCAAGCGGCTTGGAATTCAGTCAATAATATTGTTTATGATAGGGCCTGTTGGTGTAGTTGTTTTTGTAATTATAGGAACTATATTTGCAAAAAATTTGGTTTCATCTGCCATTGGTGATATAAGCAATGCACCTATATCTTCATTTTTTGGAGTAATTGTATTTTATGCTTTTGCTTTGGCATTCTTTTTGAGTTGTTCACTTAGTAGAACATCCTTTGCGGTTTATCAAAGAAATTTAAACAAACATAAAATAGGTCTTGCTAGTTTGATAATGAGTTTAGTTGGAATATTAATTTGTATTGTATTTACAATTATTTATATTGTTTTAATGATATAGAATTTAAAGTATAGAACACTAATAAACAAAATTTTAAACAAAAAAGCGAAAGTATTGATAAAGTAAACATACTTCCGTTTTTTTATTCTAAAATTTAATAAGCTATTTTAAGCTTGGTTGGAGAAAAAATGTCTAATATTAAAGTTTTTACTCTAAACCAACTTTTATTAAAAAAACGAACTTTGAAGTTGAGAGTTGCTCTCCAACAAGGTTTGTTTTATTCTTGTTTGGTGCCGAAGGTGGGAGTCGAACCCACATGAAGTTGCCCTCGCGGGATTTTGAGTCCCGTGCGTCTGCCATTCCGCCACTTCGGCATTTTTGGTTAACGAGCATATTTTAGCATAAATATATTTTTTTTACAAGTATTTTTAACTATTTTTTTATATCTATCTTGAATTTGTTTGTTTTCTATGATATAATTCAATTTGGAGTTTGATTATGAATATTGATGAAACTAAAATTCAAGAAATTAAACATAAATTTGATGCTATGCTTAAGGCTGAAAACAAAAATGTTGACGAATTGAGAAGAAATGACAAGCCTTATATGTATCTTCATGGCTTGAAATTGATTGGTTTTGATGGAAAAACTTTGTCAATGGTAGAGAAATTTAAACTTTTGGGCTATGAAAGAGCAACTAAACTTGAGAATCCTTTGGTTAAGGGTAAAAGATTGGTGGAAGAATATTTGCAAACAGGTCATACTGTTGACGATTTGACAAGAGAAGACAAGGCTTTGAGATATATGCAAGATTGCAGAGTGCGTGGTGAAGACGGGAAATTGCTTTCTTTGGAAGAAAAGTTTGAAGCCATTGGACATCCTAGAGCAGCAAAGAGAACGGCAGATGTTGTTGGCAAAATGCGTCAAATGCTGATTGATTTTATTGAAAGAACTGGCAGGTCTTTGGATAGTTTGACAAAAGATGACCCTGAATATAGATATGTTTGGGGTGTTGAAATGAAAGGTGAGGATGGACATTTGCTGACATTGACAGAAAAGTTTGCCGCTGCAGGTTTTGAAAGAAAGCCTAAATATTCAACAAATGTCAAACAAGATTTGATTGATGCGATAGAAAAATATCGTGCTGATGGTGGAAGTTTTCATGTGGTGAGAAAGACATTTCCTTTCTACACAAAACTTTATATATACTGCGACAGTCTTGCAAGGAATGGACAAAGGCTTTCTTATGAACAAATTATGAAAGATTTGGGTTATAAAGAATATTCGGATTTGTATTATAGATACAGCGCCTTGGAAAAATTTCCTAATTACAGAGACTCAGAAGGTTTTGTTGATAGTTATAAATCTGATGCAAAATTTAGAGCATTTGTTCATGATGCTGCAATTTCTCTTGATATACCTATTCCAGTTTTGATTGAACTTGTGTGTGAAGAAAATGTTAGAGATGTATATCTCGGAGTTGATTATTTTTCACATGTTAAATCAGAGATTCTTAAGTTTGCTAATTTCAACAAGAATTCACTTGAAGGAGTAACTAGAAAAGCACCAAATTTGTATAGCAAAATTAGACATATTGCAAATTATGTGGCAACAGAATATGGCGAGAACATATCAACATATGATGTTTTGAAATTGTTGGGAGTGCAATTTGTTGATAACAAATTTAAAAGTGGTGTTGCTGAAGAAAAAGACATTGAACCTGTAATGGCTAGTTTGCAAAAGATTGCAGAGAGTCAAGATGGGAAATTATATTTTAAGGACATTCCAAAAGATTCTTATCGTGATATCGTTTTGAAGTCTGTTAGACTTGGTGTGCCAACCAAAGCATTTTTTAAACTTTATGACATTGACTATGTTGATGGGCGTAATAATGCAAGACTAGATAAGATTCATGTTGATAAATATCCTTATATTGATGAGATGAGAAAAAGAAAACAACAATTGATTCAAGAAAGTGGCATCTCTGCCGAAAATGGTCATTGCAAGGAAGAAATTTTTGAAGAAAACATCAGGGCAAGTTTGCAAACTTACGAAGAATTCAAAGAAAAAATATATAATTTTGAAGACAAGGCTGTTGCAGTTGTGTCAAAATTTGATGATAAAGATAAGAGTGGGAATTAGTCTAAAGTGATTGATTTCACTCTTTTTTTAATTTTTAATTCTGATTGTTTGGTGTTTTTATTAAAATTTATTATAATATTTACATAAGATTTGTTTAAGGTTTGAAAACATGATTTTTAAGAAATTTTTTAACAAGAACTCGGAACTTGTGAACGAGCTATCAAAAGAGTTTAATGTTTTGCCTTCAACAATGTATTTGATTTTATCAAGAGGATATTCAAGCAAAGAAGAGATTTCAGACTATTTATCCACTGGACAACTTTTGGATCCGTTTCTTATCAGAAACATGAAGCAGTTATGTGACCGAATACATTTGGCAAAACAAATGGGCGACAAAGTCCTTATTTTTGGTGATTATGATGTTGATGGGGTGAGTGCCACTGCCATTATGCTTAAAACGCTGAAAAAAATTGGCATTGATGCTGATTATTATCTTCCTAACCGTTATATTGACGGTTATGGTTTGACATGCGATTGCATTGATAAGATTGAAAAGCAGTTTGCACCAGATTTGATAATCACGGTTGACTGTGGGATTTCTTGTCACGATGAAGTGGAATACGCAAAAGAAAAAGGAATTGAGATTATTGTCACAGACCACCACGAAATCCCTGAAATTTTGCCAGACACCATTGTTTTGAATGCAAAAATTGAAGGACAAGAATATCCCTTCAGAGAACTTTGTGGAACAGGACTGGCATATAAAATCAGCGAAGCACTTTTGGGACAAAAGAAAGCCGAGGAATTTTTGCCTATTGCTGCGATTGCAACCATTGCAGACATTGTCTCTTTGACTGGAGAAAATCGAAACATTGTCAAACGTGGGCTTAAAAGTTTTGATAAACTTCCTTTTGGGTTGAAAATGCTTTTGAAAGAAAACAAAGTTTCTTTGACAAAACCATCATCCACAGACATTGCTTTCAAAATTGCACCAAAGATTAATTCTTCTGGAAGAATGGGAGATGCTGGTGACAGTTTGGCGATTTATATGAGCGAAGACCCTGTGGTTGTCAAAAAATATCTTGAAAAAATCAAAGGACACAACACAAAAAGACAAGAGTTGAGTTCTAAGATTTTGGAAGATTGTGAGAAAGCGATTGCAAAGATGGATTTGTCAAAAATAAGGGTGATTTGTCTGGCATCAAAAAAATGGGATCAAGGAATTTTGGGCATTGCTTGTGCAAGACTTGTGGAGGAATATAACAGACCTGTTTTCTTATTTTCACAGGTTGGAGACACTTTGCATGGTTCAGGGAGAAGCATTGACGACATCAACATTCACGAACTTTTGTCATCTCTTCAGGACATCTTGGAAACATTTGGTGGGCACACAATGGCTGCTGGTTTGACACTCAAAAGAGAAAAATATGAAGAATTTTGCAATCGTGTGAATGCTTTTGTTTTTGAAAAAGTCAGTGACAAAGTTTTTATCCCAATCAAGTATTATGACTTGGAAATTAAGAGTGAAGATGTCACTGAAAGATTTTTGAGTGAGCTTGAACTTCTTGAACCTTTTGGCTGTGGAAATTCGAGACCAAAGTTTAAAATCACAACTGACAGCGTGGAAATTTTGCCAAGGAAATATTCTCCATCACATTGTGACATCAAAATTGGTGATTTGCAACTGGTTTATTTC
Organism: uncultured Clostridia bacterium; assembly: GCA_946496065.1. Taxonomy (GTDB): domain Bacteria; phylum Bacillota; class Clostridia; order Christensenellales; family UBA1242; genus Caccovivens. The sequence goes on along the minus strand of CAMMFF010000002.1, from coordinate 26,072 downwards.
AATTTTACTAAAAAATACAACGCTTTGAACTTTGCACGATATAAATCTTTTATCTTTGAATTTCAAGGTGGTGGAAAGAATGGTGTTGTCAGTGATTTTGATGCTGGGAGTTTCATCTCAGCAAATGCACATTTGTTCACATACCCAATGCAATACCAACAACTGCTCTATGAAGATAACAGATCATCAAAGTTTTCATACTTCCCACAAAGTGAACTTTTGAATTTTGTTGCAAGCACGCAAAGTGGAGTTTTTGGAACGGCTTTTGTTGCTTACTCTGCCTATGACTTTGTCAACTTTTTGAAGGAATATTCAAAAGAAAACATCTATCATATTGGAATTTGCGATGAAAACTGCATTGGTTACAACAGTGTTTTGCTTTCTCCAAAAGGTGTGAATTGGGCAAAAAATTTCAATCGAATTGTCTTTCTTTCTCCTGTTCTTGATGAAGGGTTTATTTCTGAACTAAATGAAATTTCAAAGGCGGAAATTTATCTTCCTATGGAAAGAGAATTTGATAAACAGCGTTTTTCTTATCTTGATTTGTCAAGAGAAACTTTTGGAAGGGGTTTTAAGGCTTTGATTGCAAAAAATTATGTGAAATATTATTCAATTTTTGATATTTATCTGCATAAAATGAATGGGAAAGTTGGTTTTGACACGTTTTACGTTGCTTATTTGGTGTTTGAACAATTGGGTCTGATTAGAACTGAGTATGACACTTTTATGTATATTTCGCAAAACAAAAACATCAAAAAATCCTTGACAGAGTCGCCACTTTATAATAAACTTTTATTGTTGAAAAACTCTTTGGAGACAAAATGAAAAATTTAATTTTAGAAAAAATCAACAGCAATTTTAAGTTGTCTGAAAAGGAGAAAAAACTTGCCACGAATTGTCTTTCTGAAGACATGAATTTGGACCGACTTAACATTGTTATTGACACGATGATTGAATATCACATTCAAGAGGAAGTCCTTGTGGCTTATGTCCTTTTTCAATGCTTCAAAATTGATGAAGCAAAGGCGAGCGAATATGTTGGAGATTTAAGCAAAAGTCAGGAAAAATTGTATGAAATCTTCAAAATATTGAGAGATGTCAGAGTTTTTTCAAAAAATGGTGAAGCGGAAGACATCAGACGAATGTTTGTTGCTATTTGCCAAGATGTCAGGGTTGTCATTGTCAAATTTGCGACCATTTTGTATGATTTGAAACTTATCAAAAATCCAATGTCTGAAGAAGACAGAACTTTTGTTCAAATGGTGAGTGACATTTTTGCACCACTTGCAGAAAGACTTGGGCTTTCTATGTTTAAGTCGGCTTTTGAGGACTATTGTTTTGAACTTTTGGAACCTAAGGCATATGAAGAACTTAAGAACAACGCTTTGATGAAAACTGAAGACAATCAAAAGCAGATTGAAATTACTCGAAAAAAATTGCAACAAATTCTTGATGAAATTGGTGTCAAAGGGGAGATTCAGTCAAGACAAAAGCACTTCTATTCAGTTTATAAAAAATTGGTTAAGAAAAACATCACACTTGGAAAGGTCTATGACTTGGTTGCCATGAGAGTGCTTGTTCCAACGGTCGAAGATTGCTATGCCGTTCTTGGAAAGATTCACTCAATCTACAAGCCTATTCAGGGCAGAGTTAAGGATTATATTGCAAATCCAAAGCCAAATGGTTATCAAAGTTTGCACACAACAATCGTTGCGGACAACAACAGACCTCTTGAAATTCAAATCAGAACTTTTGAAATGCACAAGCATTCGGAATACGGAATTGCTGCACACTGGATATATAAGGAAAGAAGAGGGCAAAATAAGTTTGACCAAAAAATGACTTGGTTCAGACAGATGCTGGAAAATTCCAATGAATTGTCATCAGAAGAATTTTTGGAAACTTTGAAAGTTGACTTGTATGGCGAGGCAATTGTTGTGCAAACACCAAAAGGAAAGGTTTTGGAATTTCCTTTGGGAGCAACTGTTATTGATTTTGCTTATGCCATTCACTCTGAGGTTGGAAACACTTGTGTGGGAGCAAAAATCAATGGAAAAATTGTTCCAATCACAACAGAACTTTCAAATGGTGATGTCGTTGAAATTTTGACGAACCAAAACAGTAAGGGACCTTCAAGAGATTGGCTTTTGCATGTCAAAACTTCAAGTGCAAGATCAAAAATCAGAGCATTTTTCAAGAGTGAACTTAAAGATGAAAACATCAGAATTGGAAAGGCAATTTTGGAACAGGCAGTTAAGACAAGAAATTTGAACATTTCAAAAATCTTGAAAGAAGAATATTTGCTTGAAATTGCAAAAAGCATGATGATTGATGAACTTGATGGACTTTATGCAGAAATTGGCGCAGGAAGTTTGTCTGCAAACAATGTTGTTGGACGACTTGTCAATCTTTATAACAAAGAAAAGACACTTGAGCTTAAAGAAAACAAAATCACGGTCAAGAGAAACAAAGAAGGTGTTTTGGTCGATGGTGACAGCGGTCTTTTGGTCAGATATGCGGGTTGTTGCACTCCAGTTACTGGAGATGAAATCATTGGTTACATCTCAAGAGGTAAGGGAGTTACTATTCACAGAAAAGGCTGTCAAAATTTGAAATATCTTGAACCTGAAAGATTGATTAGGGCAGAATGGCAAGACAGTCTTGTTTCTGATTTCATTGCGGTCATCAAAGTTTTGGCGGACAACACCAATGCAGTTGTGAATTCTTTGAATAATGCCGCAAGAGAATTAAAAACAAAACTTAAAGGTTTTGGTTATCGTGAAATCAAAGGAGAACTTGTTTTCGAAATTGTTGTTCAAATTTCAAACAAGGCAGAACTTGATAAAATAATCAATAGTTTTGAATCAATCAAAGATGTAAGGAAGGTTTATAGGAGCGAATAATGAAAATTTTGTGCAACAATGTAGATTTGGAAAAGGATATGCAAGATTTGGTTAATCTTTTTTATGATGAAGAAGATTGTCCTTTTTCTGTGGAGCATAACCTTGAAAATAAAGAAAATGAATACATAAGCACAATTTTTGTCGGCTCTGGAGATGATGCAAAAAAATATATTAAAAATTTCACAATCAATGCAAATGCTTCTGATTTGCTGAAGAAAAGTTTGATAAAAAGACATTGCAAAAATCATTTATATGAAGTGCTCAGTTTTGTTTCAAAAAAATCATTGCCTTGGGGTTCGCTGACTGGAGTTAGACCCACCAAATTTGCAAGGGATTTGGTGGAAAGAGGGGAAATTAAACCACACCTTATCTCGGAAGTTTTGGTGAGAGATTATCATGTCAGCAGTGAGAAGGCAAAACTTGTTGTTCAGATTTTGAAAAACCAAAAATGTATCATCAAAAATGATAAGTTGCTTGATTTGTTTATCAACATTCCAATTTGTCCAACAAGATGCAACTATTGTTCTTTCATTTCAAACGAACTTTGCACTGTTGCTGACAAAGTTGACATATATCTTGATTGTGTTTTGAAAGAACTGGAAGCGGTAAAAAATGTCATCGCTGAGCAGTCATACATAGTTCGAACGGTCTATATTGGGGGTGGGACACCAACAGTTTTGACAGCAGAACAATTGGAGAAGTTGTTGTCACAGATAAATTATCCTGTGACAGAGTTCACCGTTGAATGTGGACGTGCCGACACAATCACGAGAGAGAAATTGGAAGTTTTGAAAAAGTATGGTGTTTCTCGAATTTCCATAAATCCACAGACATTTTGTGAAGCGACTTTGAAAAGAATAGGGAGAAAGACAACAAACAAGCAAGTCCTTGATGCATATATGCTTGCAATGGAATATGACTTTGTTGTGAACATGGATATCATTGCAGGATTGACTGGAGAAAGGCTTGGAATTTTCAAAAGAACAATAAACACACTTTTGGAAATGAATCCACACAACATAACTGTTCACACATTGTCAGTCAAAAATGCAGCACAAATCAGAGGCGAAGAGATTAGATATAAAAATGATGTACCAAAAATGATTGATTTTGCCGAGAAAACATTGACGGAGAGTGGTTACAAACCATATTATCTCTATCGCCAAAAACACCAAGTTGCGGGACTTGAAAATGTTGGATATTACAGAGATGATAATGTGTGCATATTCAACATTGACAGCATGGAAGACACATCATCAGTCATTGCAATTGGTGCAGGGGCAATTTCTAAGAGAGTTTTCAATTTGGAAAATCGCATTGAAAGACAACCAAATTGCAAGTTTATCAATGATTACATCTCAAGAATAGACGAAATGATTGAGAAAAAAATTAAGTTTTTCTCTTAAATTCATATATTCTCAAACAACGACTTGCTCTGACCATGGGCAATGGAAGCAGAATTTAGCGATTTGGTTTTAATAAATTTTGTAAAAATTCTTTACTTTTTTTGTGCGGTGTGGTATACTTGCCTTGTCGATAAACTTAAGCATAGTTTCTGGGACACCTTCGACCCGTTACTCTGTTTAAGCGGTTAAAATTTTAATGGAGGAAAATCATGGATAAACAAAGAAAAAGCGAAATTATTTCTCAGTTTAAACAATCTGAAAATGATACTGGTTCTGTTCAAGTTCAAATTGCTCTTTTGACTGAAAGAATCAATCATTTGACAGAACACTTGAAAACTAACAAAAAAGACAATCACTCAAGAAGAGGTCTTTTGATGTTGGTTGGAAAGAGAAAAGGTTTCTTGCAATATCTTAAAGACAGAGATATTGAAGCTTACAGAAAGCTTGTCAAAGAACTTAACATTAGAGAAATTAAATAATTTTTGGGGGAGGTGTTCTTTTGCTTCCCTCTTTTTCAATTTTTTAACTTATTATTTTGGAGTGTATTATGGAATATAAAAAGTATGTTATTAATGTTGCAGGCAAAGATATTTCCTTTGAAACTGGCAAATGGTGCGGTCAATCTAACGGCTCTTGTGTTGTTAGAAGCGGCGACACTGTTGTCATGGTTAATGTGACAATGAGTGAAGAACCAAAACCTGGAATTGACTTCTTCCCTCTTTCTGTTGAATATCAAGAAAAAATGTATTCAATTGGAAAAATTCCTGGCGGATTCAAGAAAAGAGAAGGTCGTCCAAGTGATAAGGCTATTTTAGTTTCAAGACTTATCGACAGACCACTTAGACCTCTTTTCCCAAAAGGTTTCTTTAATGATGTGGTTGTTGTTGCGACCGCTCTTTCAATTGACCCAGATGTCAGTCCAGAACCTCTTGCTATGCTTGGTTCTTCTTTTGCACTTGCAATCTCTGACATTCCTTTCCTTGGACCTACTGGTTCTGTTCAGGTTGGATTGGTTGATGGAGAATTTGTTATCAACCCAGACCAAGAACAAAGAGAAAAAAGTGATTTGGCTTTGACTGTCAGCGGAACTGAAGAAGCTGTTTTGATGGTTGAAGCAGGGGCTAATGAAGTGTCGGAAAGTGTTATGCTTGACGCCATTATGTTTGCTCACGAAGAAATCAAAAAGATTGTTCACGAACTTAAGAAAATCAAGGAAGAGATTGGAAAACCTGTAAATCCAAAAATTTCTTATTATGCTGTTCCTGAGGAAATTGACAAGGCTGTCAGAGAATATGCTGATGAAAAATATGACTATGTTTTGGACACCTTTGTAAGAAGCGAAAGAGAAGCAAGAGAAGAAGAAGTTAAGGCTGATATTCTTGCTCACTTTGCTGAAATATTCCCAGAAAAAGAAAGAGAAATTGGAGATGTTCTCTACAAAATTAAGAAAGAAAAGGTTAGAGCACATATTTTGGGAAAAGGTGTTCGTCCAGATGGAAGAAAATTGGAAGAAATTCGTCCAATTTGGTGCGAAGTTGGTGTTCTCCCAAGAGTTCATGGTTCTGCAGTGTTCACAAGAGGAGAAACTCAAGTTTTGTCTTGCTTGACACTTGGAACTGTTAGTGATGTTCAGAAGCTTGAAGGACTTGATGATGAAGAAGTTAATCGTTATGTTCATCACTACAATATGCCACCATATGCAACAGGTGAAGCTAAGATGATTAAGAGCACAGGTCGTAGAGAAATTGGTCACGGTGCTTTGGCTGAAAGAGCATTGGAACCTGTTGTTCCAAAAGAAGATGTTTTCCCTTATGCTCTCAGAATAGTCAGCGAAGTTCTCTCTTCAAATGGTTCTTCATCAATGGCTTCAACTTGTGGGTCTACACTTGCTTTGATGGACGGTGGTGTGCCTATTTCTGCACCTGTTTCTGGAATTGCCATGGGACTTATTAAAGACGAAAACAGCAGAAAAGTTGCCGTTCTTTCTGACATTCAAGGACTTGAAGATTTCTTGGGTGATATGGACTTTAAGGTTACTGGAACTGCTAAGGGTATCACTGCAATCCAAATGGATATCAAAATTAAAGGAATTGACAAGGAAATTTTGACTGAAGCTTTGGAAAGAGCAAAGATTGGAAGAATGCAAATTATGGAAAAGATGCTTGCTTGCATAGACAAGCCAAGAGCAGAAATTTCTAAATATGCTCCAAAGATTATTACATTCACTATTGACCCAGATAAGATTAAAGATGTTATTGGTTCTGGCGGAAAAACAATCAACAAAATCATTGACGAAACTGGAGTTAAGATTGATATTGAAGATGACGGAACAGTTTTCATTGCATCAGTTGATAGTGAGATGAATGAAAAAGCTAAGAAAATCATTCTCTCAATCACTGAAGATGTTGAAGTTGGTGATGTTTATGACGGAAAAGTTGTTCGCATCATGAATTTTGGAGCTTTTGTTGATTTGGGCGGTGGAAAGGAAGGAATGATTCACATTTCAAAACTTTCAAACAAGAGAGTTGACAAAGTTGAAGATGTTGTCAAGATTGGTGACAATGTTGAAGTTGAAGTTATCAAAATTGACGAGAAAGGAAGAATTGACCTCAAGAGAATTGTTCCTAAAGAAGAAAAAGAAGCAAACGAAAAAGAAAAAACTTCAAAAAAAGTTGAAAAATCTGAAAATGTAGAAAGCAAAAAAGACTAGTTAATTCTAGTCTTTTTTTGTGCACATGTGCAATTATTGAAATATTGCAAAAAATTGAAGAAATGGAGTGAATTGGCTGTTTTCGTATTGCAATTCATTTACAACATATCCAAGAACATTCACTTGTGCCACGGCGGTGGCTTTTTGATATATTTGCAAAAACCAGATGTTTTGAGTGGAATTGAAGACTGGGAAAACGGTGTTTACAAAACCTATGTCAATTACTGGCTCTTTTACCGTTCCATCTTTGTTGTATATTTTGTCTTTATAAAATTCGTCCATATTTGAAACATCAAGAAAATAGGTTGTTGTGTTTGTTTTGATTTCAGCTCTATAATTATCTAGAAAAGTTCCAGAATATTGGTTGTTTTGTGAGAACTCTTCAAAATCAAATAAAGTTTTGTAACCAGTGTCGGACAACTCATAAACATAATAGAATCCATAACCACCACTGCCACCAGAGTCAGCAGAATAGAAAATTTGCTGCAAACCATTCCCTATGAAATCGAGAGGTGTAAGCTTTGGGGAATAGCCGTAATTTATTGTGGGAACAAAAGAATAGAGTAAATTGTTATCATTGTCAAAAACCCTGATTTCAATGTTTTGTATAAACGGAGAATTTGACATCTTGTTTCCGTAAATGCTGATTGTGTTGGTTATTTCAGGAGCATACAGCGTTGCTGTTGCTGTGAAAATTAATTCTTTCTCTTTCATATTGTTTGTTATATTCATGGTTCTTCCAAAAAGTGAAAGAAAGATGAACAACATAAGTACAATTTTCATGATGTTATTGTTTGTTTAAATTAAATTTTTATAATTTTTAAGTTTTTTTAAGAAATTACTTGACTTGTGTATTTTTTACGCATATAATGATGATGTATGGAGGAGAAATATGGACATAACCAATCCATTATATCAAAATCAGGGTATCCATGTTGTGCTTGCGTTGTTCACTGTTGAAGATGGAAAATTTAAGGTCTTTTTGATTAAACGAAAAAATCAACCATACAAGGACAAGTGGATTTTGATTGGTGGTGCGTGTTATAACAATGAAGATACTGACACCGCAATGAAAAGAGAATTGAAAGAAAAAACAGGCATTGAAGATATCAATTTTCAAAGGTTTGATGTATTCTCTAGACCAGACAGAAGCCCTCTTTGGAGAATGATTGCCATTGCTCATGTTGGAGTTATTGATTGCAAGCGTGTTCATTTTTTGAAAACTACAACAAAAACTGTTGACGCGGATTGGTTTCAAATTGATAGAGTTCCAGCATTAGGCTATGACCATGAAGAAATTTTGAATGGAGCAATTGAATTTTTGCGACAAAAGATTTTTGACAGCGACATTCTCAAAAACTTGTTTCCTAAACAATTTACATTGCCGGAATTGCATAAGGCTTATGAGAGCATCTTGAACAAACAGATAGACCGAAGGAATTTCAGAAAACGTTTGTTGCAACAAAACATAATTGCAGATACTGGACTTGAACAAGAAATTGCAGGAAAGAAACCAGCAAAACTTTATCGGTTTGTGTGACATTGATTTTATTAAGGCTTATTGCCTTTTTAAAACAAAAAATAAATGCGTAAAAAATACGCAATAAAAGGAGGAAAAATGAAGACTATTGTTGTTAATCTTTTGGGTGGGGCAGGAGCAGGAAAGTCGACGATTGCTGCTTTGGTGTTTGGGCAGTTGAAGAAGAAGGGAATAAATTGTGAACTTGTCACTGAGTATGCTAAAGAAGTTGTTTATGAAGAGAATATGAAAAGACTGCAAAATCAACTATATATTTTCAGCAAGCAATATTATTCCATGGATATGATTAGGGACAAAGTGAATGTTATCATTACCGATTCGCCACTTCTTTTGAGTATGCATTATAACAGAAACTTTAGTGACAGTAATTTTTTAAGAGTCCCTGATGAAATTTTTGACAAACTTGTTTTGTATTGCTATACAACATTTGATAATTTGAATTTTTATATCGAAAGAAATCATGAATATAAGCAAGAAGGCAGATATCAAGATGAAGCCAGAGCGAAACAAGAAGACGCAATTATTAGAAGTTTGATTGATGGACTGAAAATTGATTGTGAACATCTTTTGTCCACTGATGATTGTGTTGGCAAAATTGTTAAAGCAGTTGAAGAAAGATGTGAGTATTATAAAAATTTATACAAATCAGGGCTTGAAGTTGAAAGAAAATTTTTGATTGAAACGCTCCCTTCTGATATTGACAACTTCAAAAAAGACTTCATTTTTCAGGGATATTTGATAAGGAACGAGAAAGAAATAAGAATTAGGAATGTTAGCAACCAACATTACTTTTTAACAGAAAAATATGGAAGAGGAATGATCAGAGAAGAGTATGAGAAAGAATTGACCCGAGAAGAATTTCTTAAACTTCTCAAAAAGGTGGACAAAAAGGTTGTTGAAAAAACTAGATATTACTATCCTTTGGAAGATGGAAGACTTGCTGAACTGGACTTGTACTTTGGTGCAAACAAGGGGTTGATCACTGCTGAAGTCGAGTTTGAAACCGCTGAGGAAGCAAAAAAATTTGTTCCTCCTGCTTGGTTTGGTCAAGATGTCACTGAAGATGAAAGTTACAAAAATCTTTCGCTTGCAAAGAAATCGAGCAGGACGCAATCATCATTGAACAATGAAACAAGCAGGATTGTTGGTTAACTGTTTTTCGGCATGGAATTATAAAATTCATTTAAACCCTGTTCAAAATATTTTTGACTATCTGGGTCTAGGTAAAACAAAAGACCAAACAATTGACCTGTATGTACTTTTTCCTCATTTACAATGTCTTTGAGCGTTTGATTTACAACCACATCATTTGAACTTGCTATATGGTTTTCATATTGAATGATTGCATCAAGTTCTCCTATTATGTCTGCTCTTGTGTTTTGAGCAAGAGTTTGTTTGCTAGTTGTTGACAAATCTAAAATGTTTGTGAAATTTTTCATTTATTTTTCTCCTTTTATGATTTTATTTATGCCGTTTCTCTCCTGATTGATTGTGTGTTTACATGAACATTTGAGCGAGCAAAAATATATAATGATTATGAACATACTTTAAGGAGGAAATTAAATGCCTGATAACAACTTATTTTGTGGAAACAGAAATCCATTTAACAATAGATGTAATGTAGTTTTCAGATATACAGGTCCAACTGGTCCTGCTGGACCTATCGGGAGAACAGGAGCGACCGGGCCAACTGGACCGACTGGACCAACGGGTCCCACTGGGCCAACTGGACCGACAGGTTTGAATGGCGTAACAGGGGCAACCGGACCAACTGGAGCGACTGGCCCTACCGGTGCGACAGGAGCCACAGGAGCTCCAGGCGGTGGAACAATTGTTGCAGGAACAACAACCACAACAACACCAGGAACAGACGCCTCGGTTACAACAACCTATCAAGGAACCACAACCTTGTTGGATTTCGCAATACCTAGAGGTGCGACAGGACCTACGGGTGCAACTGGACCAACTGGTGCAACAGGTGGAACTGGAGCGACTGGCCCTATCGGTTCGACTGGTGTTACAGGTCCAACCGGGCCAACCGGACCAACGGGAGCCCAAGGATTGCAAGGTATCACGGGTGCAACAGGAGTTACTGGTCCTACAGGTCCAACAGGTGCTACTGGGACGCAAGGAGATGCGGGAGACACAGGGGCTACTGGCCCAACTGGTCCAACTGGTGCAACAGGTGGAACTGGAGCGACTGGCCCTACTGGTGCGACAGGTCCAACGGGTGATACTGGGATTCAAGGATTGCAAGGAGATACAGGTGCTACCGGACCTACTGGAGAAACAGGACCAACCGGTCCGACTGGTCCAACAGGAGCAACAGGAGAAACGGGACCAACCGGTCCGACAGGTGCTTCTGCTGTGGGACTTAATGCCTATGGTGGTTTGTATAATAATGCTGCTCAAACACCAACAATAGCAACAGAGAATGTTTATGTTCCTATTGAGTTGAACACCGAAATGCCTTTGCTTAATACAACCACTGCGACTAACCAGATAACTGTTCAGCAAGCAGGTGATTATGAAATTAATTATCATATTGCATTGACATCGACTGCAGAATTGACATTCAATATTACTGCACGAAACAACACCACTCCAATTCCGGACAGCACAATTGAGCAAACTGCATTAGAGACCGCAACAGGTGGAACCTTTGTTGTTGACGTGACAAGTTCAATTATTGTTACTCTTGCTGCCAATGATGTCATTGATTTGGCTGTTACAACAACCACAGCTCCGGGCGGTGCAACAATTACCATTTTGGAAAATGGTGACGCAACACTTACAGTTAAAAAATTAAATAACGTATAACTTAAAAAAGATAAGATTAAATTCTTATCTTTTTTTATTGGTTTTGATTTTAGCAAGTGATATAATTTTTCTATGAAGAACTATGATTTTTATTTAGACAAACTTTCAATGTCCAAATTTCGCTCAAAATTTAAGTTGAGCAAAAGGGATTTTGACTATATTCATGATAAGGGTTTGCCCGAAATTAAACAACATGCATATGATTTCATTACAAAAAGACTGGCTCCAGAAGTTATCGAGAATGATGGGAAACAGACACCAATGCATGGTCATCCAGTTTTTATTGCACAACATGCCACTGCGACTTGTTGCAGAGGTTGTCTTTTCAGATGGTACAAAATTCCCAAAGACATTGCACTGGACAATGAGCAAATTGAATTTGTTGTTGGACTTATTATGGCTTGGATTGAGAAGCAAATAGAAAAATAAATTACAAGTAAATTTTGTCATTCTTCTTTGTATAAAATTTTACAAAATTTCTTAATTATGATATAATGTTAAAGGAGAATTTTATGAATATAGGCGATATTGTTTCAAGAGCAATAAAAGAAAGAAAATGGTTAGATATTTCTTATTTAAACAAGAATGACGAAAAAACATACTATTGGATAGCAGTATACGATATAGATTTTGAAAATAAAAGTCTTTTTGTAACTATGTTTAATGACAAAAAGTCTTTATCTACTTTTGAGCAGTGGATAAGTTTTGAGAGAATAAAGAGTGCAAAAGTTATTGATTTTTCATCTTATGTTGTTCCTCCTAAATTAATAGACAAAATTGAAAAGAATCTAAACAAATGTAAATGGCTTAATTATGACCATTTTAATCATAACATATTGAATTATTATATAGAATGTAATATATTAGATAATGATCCATGTCAGAAAGAGTATTGTATGATACCTGGTGTTGATTTGCAAACTCTTAGACAAACAAAAAAATTTATATTAAATGAAGAACAAGAAAGAAGAATTATTGCAGATATATATCATTACGACATTAAAAATAAAATAGATTCAACATTTTATACTCTTGCAATGAATTATTTGTCGATTGATGAAGATAAAAATAAGTTTGTTGTATGTTATTATGAAATGAGTTTTGACCCAATACAGAAATCCCTTGTTCTCGGAAAAGATTTAAGATTTAATAAAGCTTTTATGGTTGAAGGGAGAAAACATTCTTTATCTAACTATATAAACATGGATATGGATGAATTTATTGAAAATTTTCATGAAAAATATAGAGAATATTGGGAAATTATAGGCGAGAATTTGCGACCAGGAGAGATTATTAACACAAGACCTGAGATTATGCTGATTCAGAGAAATATTACAACAGATTTAACTGAAACATATGACATTATTGAGACGAAATATAATAACAATCAGCTTCCTATACCTCTTAAGTCATTTTTTGGTAATATTACGAAAAGAAATAATATAAGGCGAAAGGAACCTTCAATAATTATTGCTGATGAAAATATCAATATTAATCAAATGAGAGTCTTGTATAATGCACTGAAATTTCCTGTAACTTATGTTCAAGGACCACCAGGGACGGGAAAAACAAAAACTATAATTAATGTAATTTTGAGTGCATTTTATAATGGTAAAACTGTCCTTGTTTGTTCATCAAACAATAAACCTATTGATGGAATAGTCGAAAATTTAAATTTTGAATATAGAGGAGAAAAAATTCTTCTTCCATATTTACGACTTGGTAATTTTGAAGATGTAAAGAAAGCTACTTTAAAGATAAAAGAAATGTATAAATTCACAACTGATAAAATTCCGAAAGATGATTTACTTACTAAAATAAAATTAACATCAGATGAGAAGAATGCAAAACTTATTCAACTTTTAAATATTCAGGAAAAAAGAGTTGATATTGAAGATTGTCTTGAAAGTTCAAAGCAGTTGCTTGAATCTTTTAATGATAATACAAGTAAGGTAATAGAAGTTGTAAAAACCAAGGTGGAAGAATTAAAAAGAGATTTAAAAAATCTACCAGAGGTGACAAACGAAGAAATTGTTGCATTGACGACACCATTGAATAAGGATTATTATTTGTCTCAATTTTTATTTTATAAATCTATTCAATACATATCGAAATTAAAATTGCCAAGATATGCTGATTTAGTTGCTATTTGTTATATAGAAGATGATGATGAAAGAGCAATGGAGTTTAATAAGTGGCTTCAAAATGATTCAAACATGAAAAAATTAATTGAAGCATTTCCTATAATTTTAACAACAAACATTTCTGCTCGTAGGCTTGGAACACCGAATTTTATGTTTAACCTAGTTATAATGGATGAAGCGGGGCAGTGTAATGTTGCAACAGCTCTGTTGCCAATAGCTAAAGCAGAATCGTTACTTTTGGTGGGTGATCCAAATCAATTAAAACCAGTTATAATTTTGGAAGATAAGATAAATAAAAATCTTATAGAAAAATATAATGTACTTGAAAAATATGATTATAAGCAATACTCTATTCTTGATGTAATGAGAGCAAATGACAATATTTCAAAATATATTTTATTGAAATATCATTATAGGTGTGGAAAAAAGATAATTGATTTTTCTAATCAGAGATATTACAACAATTCTCTTGATTTGGATGCTATCAAAATTGAAGGAGAAATTAAGGTTTTGGAAGTTAAAAATAATAATGTGAGACAGAGAAATGAGGCAATAGACGAGGCTAATGCAATTGCAGATTATATTCAGCGAAATAATATACATGATGCATATATAATTACTCCTTTCGTAAAACAAAAAGAGATGTTACAAATGGTGATTAAGAATCGAGGGATTGATGGTGTTGATTGTGGAACAATTCATTCCCTTCAAGGGGCGGAACGAAATACAATTATACTTTCTACTGCATTATCAGAGAAAACAAGCAAAAAAACATTTGAATGGATAAAGGATAATTATGAGCTTATAAATGTTGCAGTAACTAGGGCGAAGAATAAGTTGGTGATAGCTGCAGATACAGAATGGCTCAATAAACTTTCTGATAAAAAAGATGATTTATATAACCTTGTTAAATATGCACAAAATAATGGGTTAGTTGAAGTTCCGCCAAATGAATTTGTCAAAATTGAGATTGGAAAATCAAATGGAAGTATTGTTGAAGATGAATTTTTTAAAACTATATCTCATTTTTGTAGTTGTCATAAGACTTTTGAAACAATGAGAAACGTTAAATTAGACAAAGTTATTAAGAAAGGTTTAACAACTAAATTGTCACAAATGGAATTTGATTTGGTCTTATTTGAAAAAACATTTTGGGGTAGCAAAAAACCAGTTATAGCATTTGAGATTAATGGAGGTGAACATTTTGGCGTTACATCAAGAGAAATTTCAGATAGAACCAAAATGGCAATTTGTGCATTAAACGGGATAAAGTTAATTATGATTCCTAATAGTTTTGTTAAATCTTATGAGTATATAGTAGATATTATTATGGCATCAAGAAATGTTGACACTTCAATTCAACAATCAATGTTTGATTAAAACCCATTTATTGCAGAAGAATTTTTGTCGAATGAAATAGATAAAATGTAGATTTTGTCGAAAAAATGGAAACGCAATTTTATATATGTTATAATAAACCAAAATATAAATTTGAGTGAGGGGGATATGGCAAAATTTAACATTTTTAAAATAGATAGAAACAAACATGATAAATTTTTAGAGTTTATATATCCAGAAATTGCTAGTAAAACTATACGAATAGATGATGTCGAATATAAAGTAACATTGTGTGGAGAAATTGAACCTAAAAATGCAAGAATAGGGTGGCAGTTTATTTTAAATCAATTTGACATGCCTGTTGTTGTAATGAATAAACAACCTAAGGGCATTTTATATTTGGAAATTAATGGCAATATTTATGCAGCAACTTTTGGACCAGCTTTTAATATTGTAGAAAAATATTGTGACAGGGATTTTGCTTTTAAGGTGGCCCGTAAATTCACATATGAAAAGATTAAATCTACATCAGTGGCTAATCCAAATTCAAATAAAAACAAGGTTATAAATTCATATTTAGACAGTGAGTATTTCGAATATGATAGTGGTGCAGCTTTTTTAAAAATAAAAGCAAAATTGAAATTAGATGAGGAATTTCAGTTATTTGAAAAAAATATTGAAATAGGAACAAGCATAAAACTAAACACATCAAGTGAATCGTTAGACGGATTTATTAAGATTATAATATATTTGGATAATGTTTTGCATGAAGTAGATAAAACCCCTATACCAGTATTTCAAGAAATTAAAGATCTAGAAGAAATAAATGAACTTAATGAAAAATTAAAAGAAGATACAACATTTGAGAATATGAAAATTTCTTTTTCAGATTTCGACATTATTGGAACGACAGAGGTTTTTTATTCTCAAGGAACAGAGTTTTGTATTTCATATAAACATTACAGAAAAAATATTGATTATTTAGATATGGATGCAATTAAACAATTTTGTGATGAAAAATCTTTAGAATTAAAAGATGTATTTTTTGACATATATGTAAAAATAAAAGACGATAGTAATAGATTTGAGAAAGTTCCTCTTGTTAATTTCATTGATTGTACAATCAATGAAAAGGGTGCAGTATTAATCAACGGAAAATGGTATAAATATAATAGAGATTACTTAGTTAATTTAAATAAATCTTTAAAAGACCTGACTTGCGAACATTTATTAGAGTTTGATTTTTGTCAAGATTTATATGATGAATATATTGATAAGAAATTAATTGAAGAGAAAAACGAGTTAATTTATAGAGGAAAAACGGATGAGGAAATTAAATGTTTATTGAAAAAGAAGTATTACAAAGAGAGGGTTTATAACAAATTGATGGCTGATATAGGAAATTATGAAAATGGAGATAGGTCTCTTGTGAAAATAGACGGCTCAAAGATAGAAGTCGATGATTTATATAAAGATAATACAATATATGCTGTGAAAATTGGTAATTCATCAAGTAAATTGTGTTATGTTGTTGATCAAATAGACTTGGCAATGCGACTAATAAAAAGTAACGAAATACAATACGCTCATGATGTTAAGACCATAGCACTTGTTTTAATAATTGATAAGCATGATAATTACCCAGAAAGTGATGGTTTGTTCGATATAACGAATTTGAAATATATAGCATTAAAAAATACTATAAATAATTGGCAAAAGCAAGCAAGGTTGATGTGTTATACTCCAAGAGTAATAATTGGATATAATAGGTAGTTAAGAATATAGTGATTTATTATGAATGGAGCTTATGATGAGACCTAAAACAATGATCACAGCCTTACCAATTTACCCAGCGCAAAAATTGGATTTTGCTCTGCCCATTAAAACCCTTTAAAAAACTAGCAAAAACGCTAGTGTTTTTTCTTTTGCTGTCAAAATGTCAATTTCTTGACGCTACTTGACAACTATATCCAATTTATTGCTTGACACCATCTACCTAAGTTAATTTTGAACTGTCTAAAACTGATTAAATTTGAATAAACCAACTAAATTTAAATTATAATATAAAAAATATACAAAATTTAATGAATATATGTTATAATGACTCTACAAACAACTTGGCTATGCATTTTGTTTGTTCCCTGATTGCTAAATGCAATCCCCCTCCAAAAATTCAAACTGTAAGGAGGTAAAAAAATATGTTTGAATTCGTTACTAAACGAGAATATCAGCCATATAAAGTTGAGGTTGATAATTTCATCAAAAAAATTCACAATATTTTAAGAAAAGAAAAAATTGTAAATTTTAGAGATGATTTAATTGGAAGTGCTGGCAGACATTTAATAACTAGAGTTGAAAATGGAAACAAAGGATTTGATTTTGATTATAATTTAGAGATTACTAAATTTTATGATGATAAGTTTCAAAATCCCAAGATATTAAAAAATATATTTCGCAATATTTTTGATAAAACATTTGATGATAGTTATGAATGGGCTGAAGATTCAACATCTGTCTTTACAATAAAAAAGGTAGATAAAAAGCATTCTAGAATTATTTTTAGTGTGGATTTTGCTATTGTTCATTATTATGAAGATATGAAAGGCAATGAAAGACAAGAATATATTAGATTTGATAAAAACACTAATGGATATTCTTGGTGTGATAGACCAGAGGCAACTAATCATAGACAAAGTGCAATGGCTATTAGACAAAAAGGACTTTGGAACGAGTTAAGAGAATTGTATCTTAAAAATAAAAACAAAGAGCCTAATAAAAAATCAAGAATAGTTTATTATCAAACTTTAGACACAATTTATAAAAAACACTTCCAATAAATAAATATCCCCGGTACTGGGGATATTTTTATTAAAAACATAATTTAAAATGCAAATTCAAGTTGTATATGTTATAATGTTAACGAGGTTAAATAATGATAAATAGAATTATAAATGAAATAAAGGTATGTTTAAACACAAATTGCTTTATTGCTGCATTAACGACCGCATTAACATTGCCAGATATTTGTGGAAAAGCAGAGTATGGAGAATGGGTAAATGATCAACAAGGGGATAAAAGGGTTTATAATAAAATGCGATATGTCAAATGGTATAATCAATATGTTGTTGAATACGAAAAAAATAAATTTCCATTTGTTAAATATGAAAAAATTTCTGGTGAACTAGTTTATAATTTAAGAAATAATGTTCTTCATCAGGCAACATATGATGTTGATGAAAACAAAACGAAAGTACAACATTTTGAATTGTTAGCTCAAAATATTAATAGTTCTAGGTTAGATTCTTCATCTTGTACTTTTGTTTTTAGAACCAATTATAATGAAATTATAGATGTAAAAGAAGTTGTAGTAATTAATATTACAGATTTCTGTTTAAAGATGTGTGCATGTGCAGAGAAATATTATTTAGTTAATAAGCATAAATTTCATTTCATGAGAGAAAAATTTGTAGATATGCCATCAAATACACATCAAATCGTGTTAGATTCAGATATAAAGTGTGAATATGACAAGTCTTTACCACTTGACAATAATTTGACAAAAACAAAATGGGATGTTATGTATTAGTTAGGATAAGTTATGGATAAATTAAGTGAAAATATTTTAAATATCAATAAAGTCATATGTGATAATATTACTCTATTAAAAGATGTTGATAGAGGAATTTTGTCACAAAATATTTTAAGTCAGTTAAGAAATTTTATTGAAGCTATTAATTTAAAAATTTATAGTCTAAGTAAAAAAGATGTGGAAATTGATTGGAATAATATACCCGAAGCAGATACATTTGTAGCTAAACAAGGCAAATACAGATTTTTAACTAATTTTTATAATTTAATAGAAGAATCAAAATCGCATTATACACCCAATGATGGAAATGCTGAACGGTTGATGTTGAAATATTATGAATTTTTATTAAAAATAAAAGTATATTTAAAAAAAGAGTTTGATTTAGAAGTTTTACAAAATATCGAAGACTTTCCTTTAGAAGATAATAGATTTGCTGAATATTATGAAAAAATTGCTAATGAAATAAAAAATGTGAAAAGTGTTAATAAAGCTTTAAAAAAAGAAAGATATTATATACATAAAGTTAAACCATTTTTTATTGATCAAACAATATATTATGAGATAACCTTGTCTTTAGCAAATGATTTTGCTGGAAAGTTTGATAGGACAATTGCTTTTACAAATATAGATATGATGAATAATTATTCTGTCAAAATTTCATTTGAAGAATCTTCAATAGAAATATTAAATAGGAAAATGCCTATAAAGATAATTACAAATTATGAAGTTTCAATTAGACCATGCGAAATTAAAAATTATGCTAAAATATTTCATATAGAGGTAGATCCTAAAGGATCACATTCTGAATATAAAAATTTAATGAACTATTTGACTGTAAATAATGCTAATATGCTTGATTTACTTTATTTGGATAAAAATGAATTTTCAGAATTCAAAAATGTAATTACAAAAGATAGTAAAGTTTTAAACATTATTCCTGTGATTGAGAATGTAAGATCTTTTTTAGAAAGAAAACGAAGTGGATATAATGTAGTAAAATATTTATTGTATAGGTTAAATAATAAAGTCATTATTGGACAGTTAAAAAGTTTTTATAATATAGATGAAAAGTGTTTTAAATTATCAGATTTAAATTTGAGTTATGGTTGCAAGCATTTTGATACATTGCCTTATGTTTACTCTTTATGTGATCATAATCCCATTTCTTCAGATTTATTTAATAGTATTGGATATAAAGGACATGAGGAAGAATTAGTAGCTAGATCTCTAAAAATCAACACAGAGTCTTTTGGCGCTCTATATACTTCTAAAGATGATTTGTGTATAAAAAATGATATACAAGAGTTAATAGATAAATATAATAGAAAATTAGATAACTATCAACAAGATAAAAAAATATGTGTATATGAAAACAATTTTTATATTAAGTCTTATGAAGATGAAGTTATACAAATAATTGATAGATTAAATGATTATACTCAAACAAAAGGGATATTAGGCTATAGAAACGCCATTGAAGAATGGTTAGAAAATAATCAAACTAAAGTAGTTGATGAAGATAAGAAAAATGCATTATTAAATTTTTTTGAAAATGATAATATTGCAGTTATTTATGGAGCCGCAGGTACAGGGAAAACGACTTTAATAGAGTATATTTCAGAGTTTTTTGCTGAACAAGATAAACTATTTATTGCAAATACTAATCCAGCAGTAAATAATATGAAAAGAAGAATTAAACAAGAAAAATCAACATTTAAAACTATAGCTAAATACACGAAAGAACGAGTAATATGTTACTATGATTTATTGGTTGTAGATGAATGTAGCACTGTTAGCAATGCGGACATGTTAAAAATAATAAATAAAGGTAATTTTAGATATTTAATATTGGTGGGAGATATTTACCAAATAGAATCAGTATCTTTTGGTAATTGGTTTGGACTATGTAAATATTTTTTACCGAGCAATGTTTGTTATGAACTAACAAAAACTTACAGATGCACAGATTTGAAACTATTGAATTTTTGGGACAGTATTAGGAATATTAGTAAGTTAAAGTTAGATAACATTACAGAACAATTATCTAGACTTAATTTATCAGCAAATATAGATGAAAGCATTTTTGAAAAACAATTTGAAGATGAAATTATACTATGTTTAAATTATGATGGCTTATATGGAATTAATAATATAAATAGGTTTTTACAAAGTGACAATGAAAATACTCCTTTCAATTGGGGTATTTGGACTTATAAAGTTAATGATCCTATTTTGTTTAATGAAACAAAATTTTTTGCACCAATATTTTATAATAATCTTAAAGGAAAAATAAATGATATTAAAATTTATGAAGATTTTATAGAGTTTGAAGTTACAGTTGATAGAGTATTAACAGCTTTTGATTTTGAAGAAAATAAAAATGTAGAATTTATAGATTATCCTGAAAAAGGTAAAACTAAAGTAAGATTTAAGGTAAACAAATCTGATGATGGGGAAGAAGATGATGATATGGAATCCAACAAAATTGTACCATTTCAAATCGCCTATGCCATTTCAATACATAAAGCACAAGGTCTGGAATATGATTCAGTAAAAGTTGTAATAAATGATGAAGTGGAAGATATGATTTCCCATAATATATTTTATACTGCTATCACAAGAGCTAAGAAAAGTCTTAAAATATATTGGTCCCCAGAGTGTCAAGAAAAAATTTTAAAGGAATTAAAACCAATGTTTAACAATAAAGATTCATTTTTAATCAAAAGCAGAATGGAGGAGCGAAAGAAGATTTCTTTTTAGCTATTTAATTCTTAATGATGTAATTGATATAAAAACAAATAACATTAACCTTTATGTATTAAAAAAAACAATGATTAATTTCATTGTTTTTTTAATTTAGTCAAAATTTAGATTTTCGAGCTTAAAAACATCATCGCCAAAAAATTCTTCTAGTGTCATATTAAAAGCACTAGCAACTTTGCAGATAGTTGAAAATTTTACATCGGTATTTACTTCATTAAAAATGTATCTAAGTGCAGAGTGTGTTAAACCACTCTCTTTTTCTAATTTATATTTTGACATATTGTTTTTGATTAATAAATTGCTTATTCTCAAAGCAAAAGCTTTATTTAGTGTCATAACAACAACTCCTATATTATATATTTTTAGTTTACCAGTTATTGTTATTTATATAAGTGAAGTAAACTGCACTTATGATTTGACTTTATTGATAAAATTAATTTATTATATAAGTGCAGTGTGTTGCACTTATGTAAGGTGTTTATGAGTAAAGTTTGTTGTTTTATTGGTCATAGAAAAATTGACTTAACAAAAGAATTGGAAGAAAAGAGTAGAAATGTTATTGAAGATTTAATTATCAACAAAAAAGTCACAACTTTTTTGTTTGGTAGTAAAAGTGAATTTGATAGCCTTTGCCATAAAATAGTAACTGATTTAAAAGATAAATACCCATATATTAAACGAGTTGCATACACTTGTAAAAGTGAAGGGTGTACACTTGAAAGTGAAAGACAAAAATGGGAACAAATTTATTCTAATTTGTATAAAGAAAAAGTTAATTTACTTTGTGTTGATGAAGAATTTGAACATAAAACAAAATACACATCAGGTAAAGCAAGTTATGTAGAAAGAAATCAAGCAATGATAGATAATAGTGACTATTGCATTTTTTACTATAACGAGAACTATAAACCAAAACCACGAAAACAAACAAAACGAGCCATAACTTATTATCAACCAAAATCGGGCACAGCTCTTGCCTATAAATATGCCAAGCAAAAGGAAAAGGAAATAATAAATATTTTTATTTTATAATTTTATACAAAAATAGTTTTAATCCAAATCAATATTTTACATTTCCCAATTGTTATTTTTAAGTAAATAATATTGTTTTATATTTCTAAATTTTTATTGAAAAAGAAAAATAATAATTTACTTTTCTAAATTTATATGATATAATATTAATATCTTATATTAGGAGGATTGTATCTTGATTGTTTTTTATAAATTTTACAATTACATAAAAAGACGAAAAATTAAAGTTAAAGATATAATCGCTAATACGGGAATATCAAGTGCCACTATGGCGAATTTAAGTAATAATAGAGGTGTTGGTACTGAAACAATTAATAAGATATGTCAGTATTTAAAATGTCAACCCGGTGATATTATGGAATATGAAGAAATGGAGGAAATGAAAAATGAAAAAAACAGAAGATGAGGTTCGCGATAGTGCAAAGTATATCTTAAACTTTGATAAAAAAGAAAATGGTATAAAACAAGGAACTGGACAAATTACAACATTCAATCAGTTGGGATTTAAAGGAAATAGTAATAAGCCAGATGGTTGGTATTTACCTGATAATAAAGCATTGCCAGCTATTATATTAGAAACGAAATCGGAAAATGAAGATATATATTTACCAAAATGGACTAATGAACTTTTAAAAAATTGTAATATTGTATTAACAAAATATTCCCATATTATAGGTATTTTATATAATGGTAATGATGTTAGGATATTTAAGGATAACATAGAAATTTATGGTCTTTCTAATGTATTACAAGATAAGCATTATTATCTAGATTTGTTTGCTCATAATACTATTGATAAACAAAAAATATATAATTTAACAAAAAAGATTAATGATTGTTTACATACAGAATTTGGAATTAAAAATTTATATCATAGAATGATTTTCACTGCTTGTGCTTTGGTTGCAAAAAGGTATGATGCTTTTCTTGTTAAAAATATGAATTTTAGCACAATGAAAAATTCAATTTTGAGTACATTAAACAAATCCTTGGAAGAAAGTAAAAAACAAAATTTAAAACTCGATTTATTAACTGAAGTATATGCAGAAATTAAAATGAATAATAGTGCGAATCAAGAAGCTATCGATAATTTTATTGAATGGGTCTCTGAAATATCAGAATGTGTAAATTCAGATTACTGGAATGGCGAAGATGTAATGGGAATATTCTTTAACGAATTTAATCGCTATAAAGGCAAGTCTGAAGCTGGGCAAATCTTTACGCCGGATCATATTACTTCATTTATGTATAGATTAATACATATTAATCAAAATGATAGAATATTGGATGCAACATGTGGATCCGGAGCATTCCTAGTAAAGGCAATGTGCAATATGATGAAAGAAGCTGGTGGTGTTAAGACAAAAAAATCAGAACAAATAAAAAATGCTCAATTATTTGGAATAGAATTCGATAGAGAAATTTTTGCTTTAGCCTGTGCCAATATGCTTATTCATAAAGATGGTAAAACTAATCTAGAGCAATTAGATACAAGAAGTTTAGAAGCGTGTAATTGGATTAAAAGTAAAAATATATCAAAAGTATTAATGAATCCACCTTATGAAAGAAAGTATGGGTGTATGCAGATTGTTCAAAATGTTCTTGATAATGTTCCAGAACATACAGAATGCGCTTTCATTCTTCCAGATAAAAAACTAGAAAAAGATTTTATAGATAAAAAGTATGGGAATAAACTTTTGAAAAATCATACTTTGAAAAAAATAATAAAATTACCAGAGAATCTTTTCTTTGGTGTTGGAATAACAACAAGCATATTTATTTTTGAAGCAGGTGTACCTCATAATGATAAAGATATATTTGCTTGTTACATTGAAGATGATGGACTAGAAACTGTAAAGAACCAAGGGCGACAAGATATTAAAGGAAGGTGGCAGGCAATTGAAGATAAATGGATAAAAATAATTGAAAACCCTGTATGTGAAGAAGCAAAAGATGTGCAAGAGTTTATTCAAATTGTTAACCCAAAGCAACATTTATCATATCAAATGCCTGAAAAGCCATTTGAAATCTATGAAGAAGATTTTATGAAAACAATGATGGATTATGAAATGTTTAAAAGGGGTATAGATGTAAAAGATTTTAGTAATCAACTTCTAAAAAAGATATTATATAGCACTAATATTGAATTGAAGGAGAAAAATATTGATGAATAAAATGGACATATCTAATTGGAAAGAATTTAATGTAAGTGAATTATTTGATATTCGTCCTACTAAACATTATAATGATACTAATGGAAAAGCTTTGCCAAACAATAAATTGTTTAATGTTAATGGGAATAATCCTGTAGTTGTAAATTCTGCTTTTAATAATGGTATAGGAGGATATTCCAATAAAGATTGTAATGAAAAAGGTGGTATTATTACATTCTCCGATACTACCACAGCCGATGCAATTTTCTATCAAGAAAAGGATTTTATTGGTTATTCACATGTGCAAGGAATGTATCCAATAAAATATAAAGACAAATGGTCTAAATACTCTATGAAGTTTTTTAAAGTTATGTTTCATAGTAGAGCAAATACGCTAAGATATAATTATGTAAATAAATTCACAAGAGATTTAGCAAAAAAAATGTCAGTTAAACTGCCTGTTGACAATAATGGTGAACCAGATTGGGAATATATGGAAACATATATGAAAAATGTTGAAACTTTAACTTTGGATAAATTAAATAATTTGAATGTTTCTTTAAACATTATATCTCAGAAAATAGATATAAAGAGATGGAAAAAATTTAATTTATATGATGAAGATTTATTTTATATTGATATGGGGACTAAGCTCGATAAAGTCAAAATGACCGAAAATAATCCAACTATAAATTTTGTTGGTAGAGCAAATGCAAATAATGGTATTACAGCTTGTATTGATTTGATAGATAATATTAAACCATATAAAGCTGGTTGTATGACAGTTTCATTAGGTGGAGAGTATCTAGGTTCATGCTTTATTCAACCAAAAGACTTTTACACTAGTCAAAATGTTATTGTTTTAATTCCAAAGCACGAAATGTCATTAAATGTTAAACAGTTTATCTCAACAATGATTTTCAAAGAAAGTAGAACCCATTATAAAGCATTTATTGATGAATTAAATAGACATATAAAAACCGATTTTTCTTTTTATTTACCTGTAAAGGAAGATAATAAACCAGATTGGCAATATATGAATGATTATATGGAAAAAATAAAGAACAAATGCAAAAATATTTTAAAAACAATTAATGAGTTACCTTAAAAAAATAGCCATGGGTTATTTAATCTCATTTTATGTATTATAAATTATAGAGTACAAACTCGACAAACTTAATATTAAAAAATATTATTAGCCACAAAAGAAAAATATGCACTAGCAAATACAATAACTCATTTACTTAACAAACATATAATTTAGAATTTAAGAGATTTGGGTTGTGCAAGTTCTTATATATTAAATATAATAATTTATATTATTATTTTATGTGTAGGTATTTACTTTCAAAAGAATTAATAATAAAGAAAAGTTTTCTTATAAATAGAGAGAGAAGTAAGGTTGACTTACTTCTTTTTGTTTTGGTGCCAATGATTGTTTTGAGCAAAATTTTTTTTGTTGTATAATGAACTTAATAGGAGTTGAGATGGAAGAAAAACCAATTAATATCGAAAGTTTTGAAAGAAAAGTTAGAAGACACGAGGTTACATTTTCTCAAATTGAGAATGGAAAAGGGGCTGATTATTTAAACAGTTATTTAATGGAACATTCTAGAAGTAATGGTTATATAGATTTTGCTGACAGAATGGTAGAAAAAATTGACAAAAGGGTTT
>CAMMFF010000001.1:0-278334 GCA_946496065.1 uncultured Clostridia bacterium | reverse complement strand
CTGGTATTCGAAGTTTGATAAGGTTTGGTAACCCGTGAAGGCCCCTAGCCTATTCAGTGCTCTACCCCCAGTAATCTTTTGTCAGAGGCTAGCCCTAAAGCTATTTCGAGGAGAACCAGCTATATCCAGATTCGATTGGCGTTTCACCTCTAACCACAAGTCATCACCGACTATTTCAACAGGCGTGTGTTCGGTCCTCCACGATGTGTTACCATCGCTTCAACCTGCTCATGGTTAGGTCATCTGGTTTCGGGTCTACGCTATGCAACTATATTTCGCCCTATTCAGACTCGCTTTCGCTTCGGCTCCGTGACATAATCACTTAACCTCGCTACATATCGTAACTCGCCGGCCCATTCTACAAAAGGTACGAGATCAAACTATCACCTCATGGTGAGTCGTCCTTTCTCTGCTTGTAAGCATACAGTTTCAGGTTCTCTTTCACTCCCCTCCCGGGGTTCTTTTCACCATTCCCTCACGGTACTATTCGCTATCGGTCACTAGGTCGTATTTAGCCTTACGAGATGGTCCTCGCATCTTCACACCGGATTCCACGTGTCCTGTGCTACTCTGGTGCCTTCCAAGGAAAATTCAATTTCGGTTACGGGACTATTACCCTGTGTTGTCCACCTTTCCAGATGTATTCACCTATCGTCTTTTCTCTTTTATGAAGGTCCTAAACCCCAAAGGTATTTCTACCCTTGGTTTGGGCTCATGCAGTTTCGCTCGCCACTACTACCGCAATCGTTTGTTTACTTTCTTTTCCTCCGCTTACTTAGATGTTTCAGTTCGGCGGGTTCCCCTCATTACACTATTTGATTCGTGCAATGATAACACCGTATTAACAGTGCTGAGTTTCCTCATTCGGAAATCTACGGGTCGCAGATTATGTGCATCTCACCGTAGCTTATCGCAGCTTATCACGTCCTTCATCGGCGCCTAGTGCCAAGGCATTCCCTATATGCTCTTTGTAGCTTAATCATATTGATTTGGATTTCTTAGCATTTTCGCTTTGTTGCTACCTATTATATAATAGCAACTTTTACTCGACTTAAAATTTGAGTATGCAAATATCGTATTACATTAAAAACTAATTAAATTTAAAAAGTTTAAACTCGTAATAATATTTGACTTTATCTTCTAAATATGTAGTTGTCAAAGAACTTTTGTTGACAGTTGACTCATTCATCAACCTCTCTTGCGGTGTCAACATGCGTATTCTAACACAATGGGAAAATCTTTGTCAACACTTTTTTCAAAAAAATTTTAAAAATTTTCAACTTTTTTTTAGGAATTTTTTAAAAGGCTGGGCGTCCTGCCGTGTGTTCGCAAAAAAGGTCGAAAAATAACCAAAAATTTCTAAAAAAAATTTTTAAAAAAGATAATTTTTTTTGAAAAAATAAAAAAAAGTGGTCCCAAGACCACCTTAAATTTATGGATTTACAACAACTGATTGAGACCAAATTAATAACCCAATCAACAATAATATTGTCAAAACAAAATTTGCAACAAGTCCTTTTCTAAAACCATAGAAAAATGTCTTCCTAGCCAAATCTAAATATGTAAAGCCTACCACCACACCAAAAAACCCAAAAATGAAAGCACAAAGAACCCCAATCCAAAATTTGTCACCCAAGCAAGAATCATCTTTATTTTCTTTCATCATTTTCTTCTCATACAGTTCAATGTCCACTTTTTTCTCTAATTCTTCGTTCATAGTCCCCTCCTATCTTTGATTTTATCATGGGGGGGGGACTTGTCAACAAGTTATACAAAAATTAACTAGAATCTGCACTATTTGTTTATATTATAAAAATTGAAGCTAACACAAATTATATAAATATGTTTATTATTTATATATAATATTATTTATTAATAAAAAGACTTTTTCAGTCTTTTATTTATTTTGTCTTCTTCTTTGCTTCGTCAGCCCATTCATGAGTCCCATCCATATGGAAAACCATATCACCTTTGACAACTTCAGCATCAGAATATGCCTTTTCCATTTTCTCCACTGTTAACATTTGCTTTGTGTCTTCTCCATATTCGCCCGCTACAACATCAACAATGACAGAATCAACCCTTTCTTTGAATTTCGGATTTTCTTCAAGAATTGTTCTCTTGCCATAGTTCTCAATGACCTTCAAAATGGCAGAAGAAACATTTGCACCACTAAACATTCTGTTGATGTTTGGATTTTTGATTATCTTCAACAAATCACATGCTTTTTCACAATATCCAAGTTTAAGCGCTGGTCCAACAAGTTTTGCAGCCAAATTATAAACACGATGTTGTGCTTCTTCACTTAATGGCATTCCTTCTAATTTTTGGAGCCTTTCAATTATGTCTGCATAAGTTTTTAGCTGATTTGAAATTTTCTTTTCTGCTTTTTTGAAATTGAAACTCAAATATCTTGATGTTGTAGAAAAATGACGATCACTTATAAAAGAAAGAAACCTTTTACTTTTGTTGATATCGTTCACCAATTCATCAGCCTCTGTTTCAAGCAAATTAAAAAATTGTTCTTCCATCATTTTTATGTATGTTCTATTGCTTTCCATATAACACTCCTTAAACTTTTTGTATGATAACTCATGAAGGAGGTTTTGTCAATACTTAAACAAAAGCAAATTCAGTGAAAATTTAAGAAAAAACTGAAAAATGCAACATTTTTTAAATTTTTTATGAAAAATATGTGTTTTTTTCAATCAATTTTCATCTTTATGTTTTTTGTCAACAAAACAAAAGTGCCGATTCTTCAAATTCACCCAATAAGTTTTGTTCTCAATCAACAAATCACCACGATAGAAAATTTTGGAACTTTTTATCTCATCACTCCCATATTCTTTATAGCGGATGTCATAGAAATTGAAACCAAGAATGTTGAGAAGAGGATTTATATAGAACAAAGAATTGTTTATGTAAACAATACCAATCATAATCAACACCAAAACATAGACACAATACGCACTCACTAAAGATAAATCAAGTGGGATTGCAAAAAAGACAAACAAAGAAAAATATCCCAAAAAATGTTGGTCTGTGATGTTCTTTTTTGACACTATCTCCACCTTGATAGATTTTTCAGTTACAAAATTTACATTCCAAACCAAACCAAAGATTCCCAGCCCAATCAAGAGAAGAAGCGTCACAAAATTGATGGTGTTAAGAACATTAAAAGTTAGGTTTTGATTGATTATCTCAACAATCAACTTTACAAACACCAAGAAATACATCGGGACAAATGCACTGATATA
Organism: uncultured Clostridia bacterium; assembly: GCA_946496065.1. Lineage (GTDB taxonomy): Bacteria > Bacillota > Clostridia > Christensenellales > UBA1242 > Caccovivens. The sequence goes on along the minus strand of CAMMFF010000001.1, from coordinate 275,077 downwards.
TAAAAGCAAATCTTTAAAAAAATGTTTCATGAAATTAGTTTAATTAATTTTATAAAAAAAATAATTAAAATAAAAAATTATTAAAAATATTATAAAAATAATTAATTTTTTTATTAAAAATAGCATTTTTTAATTATTTTTTCAATTTTTAATAATTTATTTAATCTAAAAACTCGCATAACATGGATAAAAAGTGCCAAAACGCCGATTTTAATTATTGTTATGTATTAAATATTATATTATATTTATAATAAATATATATCTTATTTATTTTGAATTATTTTTTCTTTGTGTTAAAATATTTCTGAATATGAGAGGTAATTATGGAAAAGAAAAATAATTTAGTAAAAAGTATTTTCTACATATTTTTTGCTGTATGCTTTCTAAGTTTTGGCATAATGATTTCAAATAAAGACAACCTAAATAGTTATGTTGTTGCAGAGAACGTTTCAGAGGAAGAGATTGACAATCAAAACATTCCTTCTTATTTTTCTGCAAAAGACTATATTGAAACAGTTGAAAATGATGAAGTGGTAATAACTGAAAATGTAAACAGCCTTATCTCTTCTGACACATTTATGTTTTTCAAAGATGGCAACAGTTCAAACTTTTTGTCACTTTCTCTTTTGACAAATGGTTCTGAACTTCAACCACAAAATGAAATTTACAATTATGTCTATTATCCAGATTTGACAAACACCTCTGTTTTCTATTATTACAACATCAATTCTATAAGCCTTTACATCAATGGGGCTTATAAAGAAATTAACATGGGAGATTACATCAAGTCAAGTGGATTTTCTTTTACAAACAATGCGTCTGCACAACTTGAAGAATTTGAAATGATTTTCAAGGCACTTCCTGATGGTGGTGAAGAAGCAATGGAAAGCAACGAAATTGCAATCACTGATGACGCTGGAAATGTCATTGAAGGGATTTACAATCTTTCTTTGACCATAACCCTCTACACTTGCACTGATGGCGGAACAAATGCAGATGAGGCAATGTTCACAGACCAAAATGTGACAATCGACTACAGTTTCTATGTTGTTGACCAAGAATCTTATTTCATCAACAACAGACCAAATGTCACTTACAATTCTTTTGACCACACAGTCAATGTTTCAAGTTTGACAAATCCAAACTATGCATACTATCTTTACAGCAACTATTCATCAGAAACAACAGCAAACAAAATTCCTTACATTGAATATGACTACACAAAATTTGAACTTGCAATAAATAAAACATTGTCAAACACCACATACACATCAAGCCTTCTGTATGACAAAGATGAAACATCAGAACTTCCAGTTTTTGTCGAAGGAGACAACATTGTCAATGTGAAAGTGAACACCGACACCAAAATTTGCCGAGTTTATTTCAAAGATGTCGGAAATTATGAGCTGACTTTGAGCGCAATTCAAATTGTTGATTACACAACCGGCACGGGAACTACCGAGATCAAGAAATATGCTCTTGATGGCGTGAGTGGACAAACCAAGAAAATCATGGTTTATATGTATGGTTATCAAACAAATTACACAGACCTTGACCAACCTACAGATGAGAACAACATAAGACCAGTGAGCGAACTTAAAGAATACGATTTCGAAAATGGACTCTTCAAAAACAGTGCCGACATCACAAGTTCATTCCTTGCATCAAATGGCGATTACTCACAATCAACAGGAAACACAACATTCAACATCACAAATGTTTTGAATTACATCAACACAAATGACATCACTCCTGTCAAAACAAACCAAACACCTATCAAACTTTCTGTCAATGCAAAACTTGCAACTTCTGTCAATAGTTACATCTACTCAACAACAAAAGTTTCAAATGCATATGATGACTCAAGAGATTATGGTTCAATTACGACAGGTTCAACTTCAGAAAAACTTTATAGGTCAACATTCTCAGGAAGAACAGACAGCACAGCAGGAAAATATATCTACATAATTGGTTACACTTTTGACAATTATTATCTCACAGAAACCACGCTTTCTGCAAACACAGTTTTCTATCAAGTTTTCTATTTTGAAATTGTTAAAGACCTTCCAACAATTGAAATTGTGACAACGGAAGGAAATGTCAATGTCCCATCAGACACTTATGTAAACCAAAATGTCAACATCATTGACAGCACAAAAAATGACCCATACAACAAAGATGTGACAGTTCAAATTTATGCTTATGACTACAGCAACAACTCATATCTCTCTGGATTTGGTGGAGAACAAGGAATTTCATTCGACTCCCTTCTCCCAAGTGACTCAAATGAAAACTTTATCACTTTGGAAAAAAGTGCACACTACACAGTCAGATTGTATTACACAAATGAAATAACCTCATCAAACATTCTTTACTCATCAAAGTCTGGTTTCTTCAGAGAACAAACATTCACCATTGACAAAAATCCACTTGAAAACATTCAAGCAAGAAATGTTACAGAAATCACAAACTCAACAAACTATAAAATCGTTTCCACTCTTTCTGATTTCACAACAAATCAAAGCATCGTGTTCTCCTGGAATGAAAAAGCGAGCGGTGCAAGAACTTATGCTTACTACAGATATTTCCCAATCATCGAAGAACAATACTACAGCAATCGAGAAGCAACACTTTCAACCACTCTTGACAGAATGTTGAATTATTCAAGAGATGCATCATATCTTCCAGTTAACAACCTGTTGAATATGAGCACGACAAACAACAATTGGCTTCCTTACCAAGGAAACACTGTTGATTTCACAACAACTGTTTCAACAGAATATGTCTTGTCAGATGCTGGACTCTATTTGATTGATGTCTATGACGAAGCCGGAAATCACACAGTTGATGTGTTCATGATTGACAACACAACACCATACTTTGCAATTTATGATGGCGAATCATACAAACTGACAAGTTCTTCTGTTTATGTAACCACACCATCAACATTGTATTGGTCAAAAAACAAAGCAATCTTCATTGTAAACTTCAGAACTTTGAGTTATAACTCCACAATCAATCCGGGAAATATTACAACAGAAGATTTGAAATATGACGGCAAAAACTATTATGAATTCTATTTGACATACGACGGAAAGACACCATGCACTGACATCTTTAAAGTGATGTACAACAAACTGTTTGCAAAGGACTATATGCAAGTTTTAAATTGCACTGTTTCAATTTCCCCAGAAACTGACGGAACATCAAGTTACATCACTGGCTACTCTGGAATGTACATAACAATCCCTATCAATTCAGTTTCTTACTTCCTCGATAATGAACACCCAGAATATACACAGCAAACTGATGTTTACTCACAAGCAATAACAGTCAACGAAGAAAACACCTACAGAGTTTTGATCAGGGACTTGTCCAACACGAAGAAAGATTTGGCATACTCCGACACATATGTAACTCAATACACAAATTATTACTCAGCAAGACAAACAATCATCATAAGTTTTGACTCTTCTGAATTCTTTATAGAGTTTACAAACAGTGATGGAGAAGTGGAAGTATTGACTTCAAACAATGTCGTTGAAGGAACAATCTCAAATGAAGATAACACAGAACAACGAAAGACCAAAACAACATACCTGAGCCCAACAAGCATGAGAAAAGCATTCACTTTGTCATTCCTTCCAACAATCACAAGCGAAGATATGTTGATTCAGGTTGACAATGTCGTTATCAAATATTATCCATATATTGAAAGCACAATTACCGTTGGAGATATCACATATCATTACTACACTCTGTCAAACAATGCCACGGAAATCAAAGTCTATGATTTTGAAGAAAATGGAACAATGACAGATGTTAAACAAGATGAAATCAGACTGAACTCTGAAAACATCACAACTGCTGGAAAATATGAAATTGTAAGAACATATTACACCGAAGATGGTTATTCATACAATGAAAACGATTTCTATCAAAGAACATATGTTTTCTATGTTGACAGAAACGAAGTTGTTTCAAATGCAGAACTTGTAAATGATGAAAATGGATCTCATCTTGAAAGTTTGGTTGGTGGAGATGTGTTTGTTTCAATGTATGACAATGGAACAAATGCCAGTCTGGTTGTAACCTTCCCAGACAGCGAAAAAGGGAATTCAAATGGTTCATCAATATACAACAACGGAACAGTTCGCTCAGTTTTGACAACAAACTTACTCCCAGTTTATGTTTATGTTCCACAATATAAATACACAACCTACACAAACAAATACACGACATTATCAACAGCAACAACACTTTACACAAACGAAGATTTGTCCGTATCCGCTGACATTAATCTTGCTCCTGAAACAACCATTGCAATCATGTCAATAAGTGATAAAAGTGCAAAAATTGTTTATAACAACAATCTCTATTACATTTCAAATTCAGCAATTACAAACTATGAATTTGGAGTGAATTACAGTTCATATTACATTTTGACTTCTGATGCACTTCTCTACACAGATGAAACACTAAGATCTGCAACCACAACAACATTGCCTTCAGGGACAGTCATAACAGTGGATCAAATCACAAGCGTAAGCACAAAGATAACATATAATGGCAACACCTATTTCATCAACAATTCAACATATGAAAAAGTTGACAATGACAATTATTATTACGGAACAAATCAAATCAAAGAATATGCTCTCTATGCTGAAATTTATAAAAATGGAACTGATGTGTCAAATCTGATTGCAATCACCTCCACAAACAGCAGCAACCCAACAATTGACACAATTGTAGCAGATGATTCTGGATTCTTGAATTTCTATAACTACAGCGATGGATCTCGTCTGCAATACCTTTCAGAAGAAGGGACATATTATGTCACAATCTATCAAGGTCGTTTCGGAACAGAAGTTGGAGATAACAACTATCAACAATCTTTGACATTCAGTTTTGAAATCAAAGAATCAAATCCTGATTTTATTGCTCAATCAATCACAGGTTCTTCCTTGAACTCAGTTGTCACATCTCCTGCCCCTTCAGACGAAACAAAACCAAGCGTAACTTATTACACAAACCAATCAACAGTAAGTTTGCTTTGGGATGCTGGAAGCACATACATGGCAGAAATTGACATTGATGAAATTGTGTTCAAAACAAGCAAAGGTCAGTCGTTTAAGGCCACAGATGATGTGTTCACACAAGAGCCTACCCTTTCAAACAACCAATACATTGCTCAAATTGATTTAAAGAAATTGAATGTATATGAAAATGATGGATATGTTGACATCACAATGCAATACAAAAACCACGATTCAAGATTCTATTCAAAGGTAACAAAACGAATTTATGTCGATTTGTCTGCGCCAAACACAAACATTCAAAACTTGGTTAACAATTCAACCAGCGGAAATTTGATAGCAGGTCTCACAAACTCCGCTCTCAGAACATATTACACCGCCGAAATGGAACAAACAAGCAGTTTGACAAACACAAGTTACAACACAAGCAACAATACAGGAACATTCGCTTATTATTCCTACAGTGTTACAAATTCATATTTGCAAACATTGAAGAATTCTCTATCTTCAGAAGTTTATAAAACTTATGTGAGAGAATTTACGGACGCTCAAGGCAACAACACAAAATACACAACAGAAGCAGAACAAGAAACATCACCAACAGATTTCTTGGCATCAAATTTCACTGATTTAACCACACTTACAGAATTCAAACCAAACACTTATTATGAAATCATTGAAACCGATCTTGCCGGAAACATGACAATCTACACAATCTTCATCACAAGCTACACATCAATTGATGATGAAAACAATGACTACAACAACCTTATCACATACACAGATGCAGATGGTGTTGAACATTACTACACGATTGAAGATTATTTGCTCACTCAGTCATACACCAACGCAACTCACAATATCTATGCAAAGACAGGATTTGCACTTGATAATATCAACTTCTTCGGTGATGCTTGGGCACAAATCAAACTTGACACAGTGAATGCAAGTGGTAACACCACAACAAGATACTTGATGCTTACTCCTTGGGATAGAGATTATGCTTATGCCTTTGTTGGACAAACATACACAAAAATTGCTATTCCTGACTTGATTGACGGAAGCACAAGTTCAAGATACAAGAACTGCTTGAGCGTATACAACAGAGAAAATCGCTCAACAACAAACTTCTACATAAACATCAGAAATACAAGTTTGACAGCAAATTTAACGGATAATCAAAACAGAGAATACATAAGATTCTCAAAACCAACCGATCAATCAATTCAAAACACAATCTACAGTTCGACATATGTGACATCGCTTTCAATAAAGGCTAACAATGAATTGATCTTCTCTCAAACAAACAAACTTGGATTTGCAAGCCTTTGGTTGTCAAATTCAAATGTAACTGTAATCAGTGATGACACGCTGGGAACTATAACTTTTGAAATAAATGCAAGCTTAGGTTTTGTTTCAAACACAAGAATTGAATATGAATACACTGACAACTATGGCACAACCTACAAAGAAATCCATCTCTATAAAGAGACCTTGATTTCCCAAGAAGTAACCTCACAGCAAGACTTGTATTCATATTATGACACAAATGGTGGAAGATTGTATTACATAACAAAAGACGGATTACAATACAACTACAACCCAAGCAAATATACCGTGTCGGTTTACGATTTGATTGACGGAACGGTTTCTGACGCTTTGACGAAAGCAACATCAACCGTATCACAAAACAGTCAAGGAATTTCCACAGTCACAATCAAAACAAATGACGAAACTGGAAACTATAATGACAGTTTTGCAATCGTTGTAAGAGATTTCAACAACAATAATCCTGAAACAAATCTTGTTAAAACAATCTACTTCACACTCTATAATGAACTTCCACAAGCAAATGAAACAACAGCAAACAATGAACCTGGACAATTTAAGATTTTAGATGCAAACGGAAACAACATAACCAAAAACATTATTGAAAACATTGTAGATGATGAAACTGGATATTTCTCAGAAATAAGAATCATCTATTCACAAAAAGAAACATTCATTCCAATCAAATATTCAATCAGCACAGACAAAGTGACTTGGACAGAAGTAACTTCTGGAACAAGACTTAAATGTGATACTGAGGAAATGCAAACATACTACCTAAAAATTTGGTATGATGAAACATATTTGAGAAATGAAATGGGAACACCAGAATATGTATTTGGATATGTTCCAGACGGTGGAGAAGACAGTCAAATCTTTGAATTTAATTTGTCATCGTTGACATCAACTTATTGGGTTGAAAAAACTATTGATGGCGTAACAACTGTTGTCGACAAGAGTGACACAGTCTACACAGCACCAAATGGTGAACAATATGCAAATCACTATATTGTCAATTTAAGTTACTCAGACAAAGATTATGTCACAATCAAAACAAACAAAGAACAAGAAATAACTGCAACACTTGTTGACACATACACACAGAACTCACCTGTCATTTCAGAATTTTGGATAATTTCAAACACAGGGAGTGGTGATCTTGGAAACATTCCTCCATTCAATATAAAAATCATCATCACCTACATTCCAAATTCCGATAATTTTGTGGAAGAATTCTACACATACAACATGAACGGAATCATCGACACAACAGAAAATCTGGTGAACGTGACATCAAAAAGTATTGTAATTTCAGAAGACTATGCTTCAATAAATCGAATTGAACTTCAGTGGTCAAAATATTATGGAATCCCTGAAAATGAAATCAATATCAGGCTTATCAAGGATGGAATTGAATTAACCCCTGTTGTTTACACCAAAAAGACAAATGGTAAAGAATATAATTATGTTTACTTGACACATTCTGGAAAATACTCCATTGCTCTCTATGACAATGCTGGAAATGTTCAGAAATTCAACAGAGGAAATGCCGGACAAACAGAAGCTCTTTCGTTCATTTTCCTTAAAGATGTTCCATTCACAATAACTTACACAAACCCAGTAACAAACGAAGAAGAAACATCTCTTCCAATCAAGCAAGCAATCTATAATGGAAATGTCACAGTGAATATCGATAAAAACACACGTTCAGAATTCTATTCGCTTGATGGATATCCAGTCATCAGCGTAAAGAAAGATGGAGTTGAATATACTGAATATTTCCAAGATGACACTTCATATTTGTTCTCAGAACCTGGCTACTACGAAATATCATTCACAGCAACAAGCAACCTTCCAGATGTGGGACAAATTAGACAAGAAAGTTACCAATTCACAATTCTCAACCCAAATGAATACCGTTATTCTTATGTTTATAACAGATATTCAAATTACTACGTTGAAAAGGTAATCAAAGATGGCGTTGATGTGACAGAAGACTTGTTAAAAACACTGGATGTTTCAACAATAACCGTAAATCAAAAGACCTATATGACAGAACTTCCATTGTCATATTTGGATGAAAAAACAGGTGCAGGAACATACTTGATCACAATCAACTCAAACGATAAAATGTTCAAAGATTCTTCTGCAATCACAAGTTGGACATATAAAGTCAACATTCAAGTCGGCACCGCTCCAATCAGAATTTCAGTGGCAGAAGGAACTGAAACAACAAGCAACATAAGCGTGACATTCAATCAGGCAAACATCTTCAATGAAATGGGAGAAAGCACAATCAGAATTCTCAGAGTTGTTGATGATAGAGAATCTACCTACTACACATTGGACATTAACAGCGAAAGCACTGGAGAAATCACAACAAACATCGACACTGCAGGAACCTATTACATTCAAATTGTATCTCCAAGTGGAAACTTGTTATACAGCTATAAAGTAGTTAAAAATGACCCATTAAATGCCGCAGCAATAATTGCAATTGTTATCTCAGTTATTGTTGTAATTGCAGTAATCTTCATAATTATCAAATTAAGAAAGAGAATTGCAGTCAAATAGAAAATTTCAAAAAAGAGCATATTTAGTCAAGCAATTTTGAAACTACGGTATTTTTGAGAAAGAAAAGAGTATAAATTAAGTTTTATCTTAAAATATACTCTTTTTTCTTTGCTATGTTACAAAATATATATCATAAGTTATAAATGAAAGTTAAAGGTTGTATTCAAAAAATATTCCACTTTAATAGATTACTTAATTTTTTACATACAAAACAAGGCGTAGCTATCTTTAGACCTTCTTCGTTATCTGTAAACTTGTGTTTTTCGTTCATTAATAAAAGCTAATCGATGATATAAAAAATCAATCTCTACCATAAATATTGAGTATGACAAGCAGCTCTTTCCTCAACAGGTACTTTTATGCGATTATTTTTCATTTTAATGATCCTATTCTTAATCCATAATCTATTTCGTTCAAATATTTCTTTTTCATCATTGCTTAACTGAGTTTCTTGTGCCTTTACTAAAATGCATAGTGCTTCATAATAAATAAATATTGTTATCTGATCTCGCCATCTGCCAACTCTATTATTTTTATCAATATATTTTATTAACTGCCTTGCACAATCTAACAAGCTTGCATCCACAATCTTTGCATTTTCAATAATAGAATTTCGATTATAAATGATTTCAATAAAATCTTTATCATAACCTATCTCTGAATCCATAAGCTCATGGTCTGTTATATAAATTTGTTTGTCAATAACAGAAATTGTCCCGTCACTAGTTGCAAAAACACACACCGTATTTGGATGGAGAAATGCATTATAAAACAAAACAATAAGAGCCTCAGGCAAAGTTTCGGGCCAATTTTTTGCATATTCGTACCCAAATATATTTACATTATCTTCTCCTTTTGGGCTGTAATAAAGTGCGTCTCCATCGTTTGTGCTAGCATAAGTATTTGCAATAATGAATTTCCCATTTAAAGCTTTCTCTCTCATTTTTGCAAAATAATTATCTTCGTTTTTTTTACTTTTTTCGTAAAGTTCTTCTAAAAAAATTAAATCTGTTTTGTCATGATCATTAACTTTTTTATTCTCAATAGACATAAATTTTTTCTCCTGTAATTAAATATAACAAATATTATATATTTTGTAAAATAATTTTGAATGTCAAATGAATTTGCAAAGAAACAAACTTGATTCTTGGAATAAATCGTATGCACCTGAATAATCAGTTATCTAGTTGCTTGTGATAGCAAATATCTTGCTTTAACTGACTTTACAATCTCTCAATTTTTTTTTAATATCTTTCAATGCATACAAGGCAAAACATTAAGATAATTTTTCAATGTTTCCTAAAGTGATAACAGTGTTTTTATCTAAAATCATGTTTTTTAATGCTCTTTTTTTATTTGCCAATTATTTCTTTATTAGTTTCTTCCAATAATAGGATAAAATATCTTTAATATCACATCTACCTATCTCACCTTAACATGGATACATAATTTTATAAAATGCTTAAATTCCCTCAATAATATTCAAAACTTTTAAATAACCACACGATTTCTCAGTCCCTAAAAGATAAAAAAAGACTGAGTTAAATCAGTCTTTTTTTTATCTCTTATTTCTTAAGTTCTTTATCAAGTTTAACTTTTGAAACGATGAAGTATACGATTACACCAACAAGAACAAGAACAGAAATTACAATCAAAATTGTTCCAATGATCTTGTAAATAGTTGTTGTGTCTGTTGCTCTAGCTGTAACTTCAATGCTGAATGTTTCAGTTGTAGTATTTCCAACAGCATCTTCAACTTTAACTGTCAATGTGTAAGTTCCGATTTCGTCTAAATCAAACACATACATTCCACCAACAAGTCTATATTCAACTTCTTCATCTGTTGATGTGTTCAAGAGTGTGATTTCTGGTTCTGTTCCTTCTGGGAACTCTCTATTGTCAGTAAAGCTAATCTTGCTTGGATCGATAGTGAGTGTAGAACCAATTTCATAGCTATCTTCAACAAATTCATCATCAAATGTCAATGTTGGTGCAACATTGTCTCCAACTGCAATTGTGTATTCTTTTGTTGTGTAATTGTTGTTGTTGTCATAAACAGTGTATGTGATTGTGTATGTTCCGTCCAAAACGTTTCCACTGCCTGACTTAATTGTGTAAGAAGTGTCTTCCATTTGTTTTTCAAATGTTTGAGAACCTGTATCTCCGTTAGCCAATTTCCAAGACAAAACAATCTTAGATTTGTCTGCATTGATATCACTTCTGTCAGTTGCTTCAATTCCATAAATGTTCAATGTGTAACCATCAGCTGCTGAAATATCATCTGTTGAAATCGTGTCAACATAGTCGTATTCTGCAATTGTTGGTCCAACTGAATCTTGAACAACGATTGTATAAACATCACTGTTCAAAGTGTAATTTACCAAGTCATCAAACCATTCAGAAACATCAACACCTTCAAATACTGTATCTGATGTACTTGAGAATTCCAAATCACCTTGATAAATCTTTGCAACTCCACTTTCATCTTTCTTAACAGTGTAAGACCCACCTTCAACGGCAGTTACTTCAAAAATTCCATCTTTGTTCAAAACAACTTGAGCTGTTTTTCCATTAGAGTTTGAATATGTGAAATATCCACCTTCATAAGCACCGTTTCCGTCATTTGCTTCTGGATTCCATGCCATTTCTTGATATGTGAATGTCTTTGGATTATAAACTGTAAGATTTACAGTGTATTGAATTGGATATTCGCCAACAGCATCTGGTGTGAATGAGCCTTGTTGTCCATGAGTTGTGCTCCAATTTGTTGCCTTTCCGTTTTCGTTTACACCAATAACAACTGAATCAATATCTGCATATTCTTCTTCATTTCCAGCATAAACATCATAAGTTACACTGTTTGGAATTTGATAACTTACAGATGGAGTTGGAATTTCAATTCCTACTGTTGGATCATAACTGCTGTCACCATCAAGTTCAACAGTCTTGCTTTCAAGAGAAGTGCTGATAACTGGTGGTTGAATGATTGTTCTTGATTTAACTGTGTAGTTTACGAATGAAACGATTGTTTTGTTGTTGCTGTCTTTAACTGCAATGCTTGCTCTGTATTCGCCTGCAAATGAAGCAACAAATTTACCTGCGTTAACAGTGTATCTACCAACACCGCTTTGTGACAAGATTTCTCTTTCTGAAGAGTAATCATATGTCGCAACCTTGGTTTGTGTTTCGCCATTAATATAGTAAACATTAACTTCAAAACTCATAAATGAAACTGCATCATCCAAAACAGTCAATGTTGGAAGTTCAATTTCTTGTCCTTGTTCATATTCTGAAACGAAAGCACCGCCATCAACATCAATTTTTTCGAATTGTGGAGGAGTGTTGTCAACTGTGTTTGAAATGTTGATTGTTTCTCCATAGATGTTTGCATTGCCCTTGTCATCATAAGTATAAACAACAATTTGAAGAGTTACAGCTTCTGCACCAGCTTCTGACAAATCAATTGAATATGATGTTGCACTTGTGTCTGTCAAATCAATATATCCGTCATTAGCTTCTGCTGTTGAATTGTGATATTTTGCATAAGTTTCAGTCAACAATTTTCCGTCAACTTTAACACCTGCAATATCTCCCCAAAGTTCATCTAAATCATTGTTTGAAATTGGAGTATTATCTTTGTCATTAACTTGGATAACATTTCCTTCGTTGTCAAGATAACGATACATTGTCTTGACAAGCATATTTGTGTCATAGTTATCTGAAGCTGTTGGAACATCAAATGTCACTGTTGCACTTGGCAAATATGAATCAGCAAGTGTTGTCCCAAATTTGATTTCTGGAATGTCATTGTCTTCATAAGAACCAATATACATTGACTTTGTTATGTCTGTTTCATTTCCAGCAGCATCTTTTGCGATATAGTGAATGTAATATTGTCCTGAACCCATACCATTGTCAGCAGTTGTGGCACCGAATGTTTCGTCAACATCAATATATCCAAAACCTGCTGTCACAGCTTCTGCACTCTTAAACCATTCAAGAGCTTTTGTTGCAGAATCAATAGCTTCACCGTTTATTGTCTTTCCTTCAAAGAAGTTTTCTTCATTGAAGATTTCATAAATTTTTGTGTAGTTTGCATTGTCAACAACAATCAAATAGTTGTTTTCTTGAAGCCAAGTAAGCATTTCAACATCTGAATTGATTGTTCCTGCTTGTTTTCTGATGAGATAGTTGTTTGTCAACAAGTTTGTATAAGCTTCATTTGAACTTGTATTTCTGTAGTTAAATACCAAATTGTATTTGTCATAGTCAGAAATTGTAAGTTTAGAAACTGTATCATCTGTCATGATTCTTCTTGTAAGTTCAACACCTTCATCGTCAGCTTTTGAAACATTGTCGTCAATTCCAATAGCATAAATCACAACACTGTTTGGTACGGCACGAGACTGAAGTTTGTGAGAAGCATCTTCATATTTTGTTTCTTCATCATCAATTGAGGCATCATAAACCAAAGGAGTTGGACTCTTTTCGTCTTTGATATCTGCAAATTCATAAACACCTCTTGTTGATGAAACTGTGTTTCCATAGAAGTCAGTGATTGTATATTCAAATGTGTACCAACCATCTTTCAAAGGTTTGAAAGCTGTTGGATGAGCCAAAGTTCCGTCTTTATTTACAACCTTTTCATCTTCATCAACAGTGCTGTTTCCATCAAGGTCTTGGTTGTATTCTGCTGCAGAGATAAGTTCATAACTCTTTGAAGAATTTGATGCTTTGTAATATACCTTAACTGTGTAGTAAACATCAACTGCTTCACTTTCTGGTTTTGAATCTTTTGATGTCACACCAGTTGCAGCTGGCAATGTGCTTTCAACACCTGTTTGACCATTGTCTGACCAGTCAGATGCAAGTTCAAGTTGAAGTTTGTAGTCTGTGTAATATTTGTTGTTTTCTGAATAAACTTGAGTAGATTTTGTTGTTGATGTAACAAATTGTCCATCAAGGTAATATGCATATCTAATTGTATATTTGCCAGCACCGAAGTTAGAATCAGCAAACACACTTCCTGCGATGAAGTAGTTGCCTTCTTCCCCTGAAATTTCAACAGGTTTACCTCTTATTCCACCTGTTGCAGAAATGAGAACATAGTGACCTTTTTCTCCGATGGCATCTCTGCTTGTTACATAGTTTACATCTTCAACTTCTTCGCCATCTTCATCAGTAATTTCTGGCAATGGAAGATTCAAGTTTTTGTAACTATCGTTTTCTTTTGCAAGAGCAAGGTCAATTATGCTTGGGATGAAATTCTTTTCATTGCTATCAAAGTTGATTGTTGCACTTGAAATTTCGCTTTCAATCTTAAGTTCATAAGTGTTAGTGAAATCTCCGGCAGTTGAATGATAAGTGTAAGAATAGGTGATTGTGTATGTTCCAACTTTGTTTGCAACAAAATAACCATAGTTGTCTTCATCTGCTGTGACAACAACTTTGTTTGTTATATCTGTTTCATCTGCAACAACTTCTCCACTGTTGATTTCGTCAAGAGTCAAAGAACTGTATCTTACAGTAACTTTTGAGGAAGACAATGTCACATCACTTCCTTGAAGTTCTCCACTTTGTGTTTTACCAACAACAAAATCCTTGCTTCCGCCAATGTAAGCATTTGGAATTTGATATGTCTCTCCCTTAACAACAGTTGTTGAAACTTCTTCGTCAACTTTTCCTATTGTCATATAAGAATAATCAGTGTATTGTGTCATTTGTGCCAATGCAACAAGACCATTGAATGGCATGCAAAGAATTGCAAGTGCAAAAGCAACAACAAGCACTAAACCTCTGAATCCTAATGAGCGATTTTGTCTTTTAACTTTCATAAAGTAAAATCTCCTATTTAATAGTCTATATATAATTTAACTACGGACTATTTTATCGTAATTTCGCCAACAAGTCAAATGATTTGTGTAATATTGCAGACAAAGACAATAGAATTTTAACAACATCAAACCGATTTGAACCCATGCAAAATTTATCAATATTTTGCGGACGACTTTCATTCCTATGCAAGAATAAAAACACTTTTATTGTCGAAAAAGATTTTTCTCTGTTTTTCACACAAATTCAACATCTTTTTCTCTTCCGCCTTTTATGTAAAATGACATAAAGCAGGCTTTAACCTGCTTTAATCAAACTTAAATTGTATAAGTTACTTTAACACCAGGTCCCATGCTACTTGCCAATGTAACACCTTTGATATATTGTCCTTTGGCAGCGGCAGGTTTAGCCTTAACGATTGCGTCCATAATTGCAGTAAAGTTTTCAATCAATTTTTCTTTTCCAAAACTTTTCTTTCCAATGATAACATGAACATTGTTTGTTTTGTCCAATCTATATTCAACCTTACCTGCTTTAACATCTTTAATTGCCTTAGCAACATCTGTTGTAACAGTTCCACTCTTTGGGTTTGGCATCAAACCTTTAGGTCCAAGGATTCTTGCGATTCTACCAACCACACCCATCATATCTGGAGTTGTGATTGCAACATCAAAATCAAGCCAACCACCGTTGATTTTTGCAACGATTTCTTCTGCTCCAACATAGTCTGCTCCTGCTTTTGTTGCTTCGTCAGCCTTGTCGCCTCTTGCAATAACAAGAACTCTAACATTTTTACCTGTTCCATTTGGAAGAACAACAACGCCACGAACTTGTTGATCAGCATTTCTTCCGTCAACACCAAGTTTAACGTGAAGTTCAATTGTTTCATCAAACTTAGCTGTTGCAGTGTTAAGAACGTTGTCCATTGCTGTGCTTACATCATAAGCAGAAGTCTTGTCAAAACTTTCAAGGCTCTTCAAATATCTTTTCCCTCTATTCATAATTCACCTCTCTAGTCCACAACTTCAACGCCCATGCTTCTTGCTGCACCAGCAATCATAGACATAGCGCTTTCAATAGAGTCAGCATTCAAATCAGGCATTTTTGTTTCTGCGATTTTTCTGATCTGCTCTTTTGTGATTTTTCCGACTTTTGTTTTGTTTGGTTTTGCAGAACCTTTATCAAGACCAATAGCCTTTTTAATAAGGATTGCTGCTGGTGGGGTTTTCAATTCAAATGTGAAACTTCTATCTTCATAGATTGTGATCACAACTGGAATGATAAACCCAGCTTGAGATGCGGTTTTCTCATTAAATTCTTTTGTAAAGCCAGCGATGTTGATACCATGAGGTCCAAGTGATGAACCAACTGGTGGTCCCGGTGTGGCTTTTCCCGCTTCGAGTTGCAACTTGACAACTGCTTTAACTTTCTTTGCCATTTTTCCCTCCTAATGTGGTGAATTGAACCAGGCAACAGGTTCTCCCACAAAATTTGACAGTTTAATGTCGTGATGGACAATATTAAACGGTTACCCGAAAAATATCAAACTTATTGATTGATTTTGTGAACTTGTTCAAATGTAAGTTCAACGTTGTTTTCTCTGCCGAACATCTCAACAGTGACTGTGACAACACCTGCTTCTGGATTGACAGCGACGATGTTCCCAACCATCTTGTCGAGTGGTCCTTCAATGATTTCAACTTTGTCACCAACTTCAAGGTCTGTTTCAACTTTGATTTTTTCAAGTCTAAGTTTCATAACCTCTTCATCAGTCAAAGCCAAAGGTCTTCCTTTTGGTCCAACAAAGCCTGTGATTCCACGAGTTCTTGTGATATTATGCCAAAGGTCATCACCATAAATCATCTTAACAAGCAAATAGCAAGGCATACTTTTTCTTGTCACCAATTTTTTCTTGCCATTCTTTTCTTCAATGACATCTTCCTCAGGAATTACAATATCAAAAATTCTATCTTGCAGATTAAACTTTTCCACAACTGTTTCAAGATTTTCTTTCGCAACATTTTCATATCCTGAGAATGTGTGAAGAACATACCATTTAGGTTCTCTTGAATGTTCCATAACAATACTCCTTAATTAAACTGTATTTTCAAGATTTTGATTTGTCTAAATTTAGCCCACCAAAAGACTGACAAGCCAACCAAGAAGAGTGTTAACACCATACAAGAAAAGTCCGAAAATCAAAACAAATGCGATAACGATTCCTGTCTTTTTGACAACTTCGCCAAAACTTGGCCAAGTCACTTTTTTAAGTTCAGAAATTGTTTCCTTTGTCTTCTTTCCAATTCCGCCAGACTTATCTTTTTTCTTCTTATCCTTTTTCTTGTCTTTTTTATTATCTGTCACTTTGTCTTTGGATTTCTTTTCTTGCTTTTTGTCGTCTTTTGCAACCACTCCTTCAGAAATCTGGTCTTGTTTAACAGACTCATCTTCTTGAACTTGTGCTTCGATTTGTTTTTGCTTTTTAGACATGATTTCCTCCAAAATTTGATATAAATTTCATCTTAGCACAAATTACTTAGTTTCTTTATGCTTTGTTCTCTTATTACATCTTGGACAAAACTTGTTGATTTCAATTCTTTCAGCATTAGCAGAAGTATTCTTTTCTGTAGAATAATTTCTTTCTTTACATTCTGTACATTCAAGTGTAATGATTTTACGTTTTGGTGCTGCCATTTCTTTCTCCTAACAAAAAAACTAACACCCTTTCGAAGTGTCAGACATAATATATCACAATGCTCTGTCCAAGTCAAGTGTTTTCACTTAAGTTTGCCAATATTTTTTTCAAGTCCGCTCGTCACAACCTCCTGTCAAATGCAACAAAATAAAAAAGACTTCGATTGAAGTCTTAGTTTTTTCTATTTTTCATCCGTCTCCACAATTGCGTCAACAAACATAACAGTTTCATTCTTTTTGCAATTAGGCAAAATTGATTCTATCTTGCTTGGTTTGTTATAGTCAATCTCATATTTCAAAATATAGGTGAAATATGCTTTAAGCAAGCCCTTTGCATACATATATGCCTCTGACAAATTTTTTCCGTCGGTATAAATATCAAGATCTGGGAACATAACTTGATAGGTATTATCTTCGTCTTGAACAAAAATTGCTGGATAAAGGAACTGATATTTTTTCATAAAATACTCCAAAGTAATCTACTTATACATTCCTATTTTATCATATAAAATCATAAACACAAAATAAAATTAAAAAAATACTGCAAAAATTTTGCAGTATTCTCTTTCATTAATATATGGTAATATTACAAACTTCTTTCTTTTTCAGATTTTTCAAACTTAACTCTAATATCTGGCATGCTTTTTACTGCTCTTCCAACTTTCTCTGGAGAAACAAAAACATTAATTTCTTTTTCAATTGAATTGTAGTCTATCATAATTACACCTCCGTGTGTTTTTTCGTCTTACTTGTCCATATCATAGCACAAAACTTTTGGTTTGTAAATACTTTTTTTTAATTTTTTTCAATTTATTTTTGTCGACCAAAATTCAGCAAATGGAAAGGTTTTTCCATGCGGTTTTAACAGACAGAAAATCACTTTACATTTTTTCAACACTTTCAATTCCAAGAGTCCAAAGAGCTTTTTCCAAACTTTTCTTCACAAGCAAACAAATAGAGAGCATACTGTTTTTCTTTTCAGCATCTTCCTCAGTCAGAATTTTGTGATTGTTATAGAAAGTTGAGAACGCACTTGCCAAGTCAAAAGTTGCAAGACAAAGCGAGTTCATTGAATAAGCATCATAACAAATTTGATAAGAAGAAATAAGTTTCAAAAGTGCCAAAACAATGTTTCTCTCATCTTGGTTAGAAATTTCAACTTCGCCTTCAGCAAATTTTGCTTTTGACAAGATTGAATTGATTCTTGCAATTGTATATTGAATATATGGTCCAGTTTTCCCGTCAAATGCCAAAAATTTGTCAATATCAAAAACATAATCTTTGTCTACAGTATTTGACAAATCACCAAATTTCATTGCACCGACACCAATTTTTCGTGCAAGTTCACTGTTCCCAACAATTCCATTTGATGCAAGTTTTTGCTCAGCTTTGTCAATCAAAAGCCCAACAACTTCCTTGAGTCTAACAACTCCACCAGCACGAGTCTTGAAAGGTTTTCCATCTTTTCCATTCATTGTTCCAAAAGCAACGTGTGTCAGTTTTTGCTTTTCTGGAGAAATCTCTGCAAGTTTGCAACATCTGAAAACTTGTTTAAAATGTGTCGTCTGTCGGTTATCTGTGATATAGACAATTTCATCTGGAGAATAGTCCCTGTTTCTCATCAAAATTGTGGCAATGTCTGTCGTCGCATACAAATCTCCACCGTTATATTTTTTAATGATCGCAGGTGGCATAGGATTCTTGTATCTCTGTGGTTCATCTTCACTCTTTTTTGGAATTGGGATATGCTCGCCTTCTTTTGCAACATCAACAACCAAAGCTCCTTCACTTTCTCTTGCCAAATGTTTGTCAGTGAAAATTTTGATTGTTTGGTCAATGAAAGGATAGGCATCACTTTCACCATAATAAAAATCAAATGTTGCATTAAGCAAGTCATAATTCTTTTTTATTTCAGCAACTGACAAATCTTTAATCTTTTGATAGATTGTGTAATAAGGTTCTTTGTGTTGTTGAATGTAAAGCGTAAAGTCATCTGCCATTTTCTTAAATTCGGCATCTTCATCTTTGCGCTTGCTTGCTTTTGGATATTCATCATTCAAAACATCAAGTGTGACATTTTCAATCTTTAAGTTCAAAAAATCAGCACCCGGTTCAAAAAATTTGTCAAGATAGCCATCGAGTTTCAATTGCAAAATTGTCAGCCCCATCTGAAGACCAAAGTCACCCAAATGGACATCGGACAAAGTTTTGTCCCCCAAAATCATGTGAACCCTTTTCAATGCTTCACCAACAATTGGAGAACGTAAGTGCCCAACGTGCAATTCTTTTGCAACATTTGCTCCTCCATAATCAAAAAACACCAATCTTGGATTTTTAACTTTCTCAATTCCAAGATTTTCATCGTTTAAAACAAAATTTGAAACCTCGCTCAACATTTTGTCTTTGACCTTGACATTGATAAATCCAGGCATAACAGCAGAAAACTCAAAGTCAACATTTTCGCCGACATTCTCAACAATTTTGTTTGCAACATCAATAGGTTTCATTTCCATTTTTTTTGCAATCAACATTGCATAGTTTGTTTGAAAGTCACAAAGCTCTGGACGGTTGGAAAAAGAAACAACAATTTTATCCAAATCGTCATATTTCAATTTTTCTGCGGTCTTTTTAATGATTTTTGTAATATCGTTCTTCAAATTCATAGCAATCTCCAATCAAAATACATCTAAGTATAGCAAACAGACCAAAAAAAAGCAAGAAAACAATTCCTGCTTTAAACAAATTGCTTATTTTCTTGCCTTAAACCCTTTTACAACAAAATTGATGGCGGAGCAAAGAATGACAATTCCAAAAAACTCACCACGAAGCACAACAATTCTGCTCCAATATGCACTGGCACCATTGATTTCTTTAAATGCATTGGTCATCAACAGAAATGACATCAAAATACTTATGTATGAAAGATGTTTTGCAATGAATGACAGTGGATGATTGTCAAGCTTCTTGCGTCTGTTTTTGATAAGTAGAACAAGCGAGACAATCACTCTCACAAAGACGTAAACCACATAAGCACCATGGACGATAATCATGCTTGTTGGCAAACTTGTGTCGATTTCGTAATAATAAAGAATGTATGTCAAAGTCAAAACGACAAGTGCCAAGAAAAACATAATGATTCCAAGTGGCAAAAACAATTTCTTTTCTTCTTGAATCTTTTCTTGTTGCGGCAATTTCTTGAATTTTTGATATTTATAAAATATGTAACCATATCCGATAATTAAAAATAAATAATAAATCGCCAGTTCTCCATACCAGTTCTTTTGCGAAGGACTGCAAAGAAACATGATTAGATATGTCAGCATAAAACCTAAATCAATAAGCAAAGAATTAAAGACAAAAAACATGGCTCTAACATCGTAATCATGAGTAATTAAATATATATAATCTTTAACTTTTTTCATATAAATTATATCTATTCTAACAAATCTCTCAAAGGACACAAAATGATTAACAAAAAAAGTGGCAATGCCACTTACATTTCTTTTCGGTCTGCCAATGCTTTGCTCAATGTCACCTCGTCAGCAAATTCAATGTCACTTCCCATGGAAATTCCCTGTGCAAGTCTTGTGACCTTAACCCCCATAGGTTTGAGAATTTTTGCAACATACATCGCTGTTGCCTCTCCTTCAACATCAGGATTTGTTGCCATGATGACTTCTTTGACATTGTCCTTTCCAATTCTTGCCAACAATTCTTTGATGCGGATGTCATTTGGACCTTTGTTTTCAAGTGGATTTATGCACCCAAAGAGCACATGATAAACTCCGTCAAACCCTCTCGCCTTTTCCAAAGAAATGATGTCCTTTGGCTCTTGAACAACACAAACAATCTGTCTGTTTCGTTTTTGGCAAATTGGACAAACTTCACTTGAACTGTAATTTCCACACACACTGCAAAGTCTAACTTTCTCTTTGACATCAATGATTGCCTTTGCAAAATTTTCTGCTTTTGCTTTGTCATTTTCAATCACATAGAAAGCATAGCGTTGTGCGGTTTTCTTTCCCACACCCGGCAACGCTCTGAAATATTCAATCAATCTTTCAATTGGTTCGTCAAATTCACTCATAAACACCTTCAAAAGTTGTCAAACTGTCACATTCCAAGATTTGGCAACTTGTTCTTTTCGTCTTCAGCAATTTTGTTTAAACAATCATTGACAGCACTTGTGACCAAGTCTTCCAACATTTCAACATCGTCTGGGTCAACAACTTCTTGTTTGATCTTGACACTTTTGACAGTCTTGTTTCCAAGCATACAAACTTCAACCATACCGCCGCCAACAGATGACTTATATTCTGTGCTGTCAATCTCGTCACGAATTCTCTTCATATCTTCTTGCATTTTTTGTGCCTGACGCATCAAAGCCTGCATATTTCCACCACCGAAACCACCAAAACCGTATCCCATTTCATTCTCCTTTATTTTCAATCATTAATTTCCACTTTGTTTCCAAAGAAATTTTCAAGTTTTTTGATGTCCTTGTTGATTTTTTGTTCATCGCTTTCAAACTTAACCACAACAAAACTAAGGTTTAGCCCTTGCCATCTGATTGCATTTTCAATTTCCTTTCGTCCATTTTCAAGAACATCAATCAAGAAATCATCGCTCGAACGGATAATCAATTTTCCATCTTCAATCTTTGCATTTGTAATGTCTCCACAAGCCACATGCAAAGCAACTTTCTTATGCTCTTTCAAATAAAGCACAACCTTTCCCCAAACATTGTTTGCAGAAAGCTTTGTCACATCTTTTTCAATTTTCAGTTTTTTTTTACATCAAAACCCAGCATCGCAGTAAGACAAGTTGTCTCAAGAAGCAATCTGACAGAAAGAGTGTATCTAAGTTCACTCTCAGCACTTGAGAAAACTTGCATATATCGAATCAAATCTTTCTCTTCAAACTTTTGTGATTGCTCTTTATACATTGCAAACACATCATCTGTCAAATTGAGTATTTCATTTGCATTTTCACAAGATTTGCACACCAACAAATTTCTTGCATGTTTGGACAAATCTTTTGAAAATACAGCCAAATTTTTTCCTTCTTTTTCGATACGATCAATCAAACTCAAAACTTGACCAACATCTTTTTCTTGAATTTTGTCGAAGAAATTGATGATCAAATCATGGTCCGTTGTTCCCAAAACGCTCAAAGTTTTCTCTTTTGTGACATTGCCTTGGCAATAAGAAGCGATGGAGTCTGCAATAGAGAGAGTGTCTCTCACACTGCCTTCTCCTGCACTTGCAATGATCTTCAAACTCTCTTCATCATATTTGATGTTTTCTTTGTCAAAAATTTTTGCCAAATGTTTTGCAAGCATTTCTGCAGAAACCAACCTGAAATCAAATCTCACACATCTTGAAAGAATTGTTTGAGGAAGTTTGTGCACTTCCGTTGTTGCCAAAATGAAAATGACATAAGAAGGTGGTTCTTCCAATGTTTTCAAAAGTGCATTAAACGCACTGTCCGACAACATATGAACTTCGTCAATGATGTAAACCTTATATTTCGCCCCAACAGGCATGAATTTGACTTTGTCTCTTATGTTTCTGATGTCATCAACTTTGTTGTTTGAAGCAGCATCAATTTCAATTATGTTAATGTCATTTTCTTGTTCCAATCTTTTGCAATTTTCACATTGTCCACAAGCAGAACCATGAACTGGACTTAGGCAATTTACAGATTTTGCAAAAATTTTTGCCACACTTGTCTTTCCAGTCCCTCTTGTGCCCGTAAAAAGATAAGCATGGCCAATCTGGTCATTTTCAATCTGATTTTGAAGAGTTTTGGTTATGTGTTCTTGTCCAATGACCTCTTCAAAAGTTTTTGGTCGGTATTTTCTGTAAAGCGCAATATGATTCATTCTTTCTCCGTATTAATAATTCTCTCTGCAAATGACAGCAAACGCATCAACATCAAGGCAAGCGCCACCAATCAAAACACCATTAACCGCTTCATTTGAAATGATTTTCTTATAGTTGTTGATGTTAACGCTTCCGCCATAGATGATTGTCACACCTTTTCCAGCCTTTTCTGAATAAAGATATTCAATTTCTTTTCTGATTGTTTCAATCATTTTTGTGATATCTTTGTTTGTTGCTGTCTTGCCAGTGCCGATTGCCCAAATAGGTTCATAAGCAATGATGACACTGTCAAGTTCGTTTTCATAAATTCCTTTCAAATCATCATCAAGTTGTTTTTTGATGAAGGCATATGCCTGTTTGCTTTCCCTTGTTTGCAAACTCTCACCAATGCACAAAATCACCTTAAGTCCATTTGCCAATGCAGTTTTGATTTTTTTGTTGATAAGTTTGTCTGTTTCTTTAAATTTTGAACGTCTTTCTGAATGTCCAATAATAACATAGGTTGCTCCAAGGTCTTTGATCATGCTTGCACTGATCTCTCCAGTGAAGGCACCTTTTTCTTCTTCTGAAATGTTTTGTGCTCCAAATGCAACATCACTTCCAGTAAGAAACTCTCTAGCAACAGATAAATGTGTGTAAGGAGGACAAATCACAATTTCATTTTTACAACCCTTGGTTTTTGTCGCAAGTGACATCGCATAAGGTTTAAGTTCACTTGGCTTGGTGTTCATTTTGAAATTACCAATGATTATTTTTTTCATTTCTCTCTCCTATAATTAACTTTATTGATTTTGCAAGACGAAAAGATTTCAATTTAATGTGTCAATCACTTCAATTGCAGGCAAAACTTTTCCTTCCATAAGTTTCAAACTTGCTCCGCCACCTGTTGAAAGATGGTTGATTTTGTCCGCAACTCCGCTTGCCTTGACAGCACTGACACTGTCACCGCCTCCGACGATGGAATATGCCCCACTTTTTGCCACAGCTTTGGCAATTTTGATTGTTCCTTTCTTAAATCTTGCATCTTCATATTTCCCTAATGGACCATTCCAAATGATTTGCTTAGCATTCATAATTGCATCAGTAAAAAGTTTGATTGTTTTTGGTCCAATATCAAGTCCAACCATACCCTTTGAAAGTTGTGAGGTTTTAACGGCTCTATCTTTTGAAAGTGCAATATGATCAACAGGCAACAAAATTTCTATACCTTTTTCTTTTGCTCTTTTCAAAATTTCAACAGCATTGTCAATTTGGTCAAGAGACACAATCGAATCTCCAATGTTATATCCCTGTGCTTGCAAGAAAGTATATGCCATGCCTCCACCAATAATGATTGTGTCAGCTTTATCCATCACATTGTTGATCAAATTCAATTTATCCGCAACCTTTGCCCCTCCAAAAATGGCGACAAATGGGTGCTCTGTATGTTCAAACGCTTTTTTGAAAACAGTCAATTCTTTTTCAATCAAGAAACCAATTGCATTTGGAAGTTTGAGTGCCACACCATAGTTTGAAGCGTGTTTTCTGTGAGTCACACCAAACGCATCGTCAACATAAATATCTGCAAGACGAGCAAGTGCTGCAACAAATTCTGGAGAGTTCTCCTCTTCACCTTTTTGAAAACGCAAATTTTCCAAAACTATAATTTCGCCCGGTTTCATTTTTGCGACAGCATTGTCAACCTCTGGTCCAACAACCTTGTTGCAAAACTTAACTTTGTTTGGAAAGTGTTTCATTAAATAGACTGCAATAGGAAACATTGACAAATACTTGTCATAGCCATTAGGTCTGCCAAGATGAGAACACACAATAAGTTTGACATTCTTTTCCACCAAATATTTGATTGTTGGCAATTCCGCAGAGATACGAGTGTCGTCCAAAATATCTCCGTATTTATCAAGAGGCACATTGAAGTCACATCTCAAAAGAACGCGTTTCCCCTCAATGTTTTTTAAATCTCTTATTGTTCTCTTCATCTCTCTCCCCTAAATAAAAATATTTTCTATATTAGTTTACTACATTTGAAAAATAATTCAAAACAATTTAGACAATTTAATCAAATGCATTTTTCAGAATTTCCAGGCATTCGTCAATATTCTCGCAAGTTGCAAGCTTCAAGCGCAACGAAGCAGACATTGGCAAATTTGACGCATACCAAAGAAGATGTTTTCTTATGTAAAGTTTAAGCCAATTTTCGTCAAAATGTTCTCGCAAAATTTGAACGTGCCTTTGCACAACTTTAAATCTGTCAATTTCAACATTGTTTCCTTTCAACTCAGCAAAAATCCAAGGTTTGCCCATTGCCCCACGTCCAATCATAACTCCATCAACGCCAGTTGCCTTCATCTCTTCAAAACTTTTTTTGTCCACAACATCGCCATTTCCAATCACTGGAATTTTGAGCTTTGCCTTGACGCTCGCAATTGCATCATAATCAGCATGTCCACTGTATCCTTGTGATGCCGTTCTTGCATGAAAAGTCACATAATCCGCGCCACATTCTTCACACATTTTTGCAAAGTCAAGGAAGTTTTCAGACTTGTTGCCTTTCCTAAATTTCACTGAAAGTGGTTTGCCTGTTGAATTTTTGCAAGTTGAAATGATTTTGCTTGCAAGTGGAATATTGTCCATCAAAGCCACACCTTCACCATTTTTGACAATCTTTGGAGCAGGGCACCCCATGTTTATGTCAATCACTTGAAATTTCTCAAGCAAAGGAGAAGAAATTGCTTTTTGCATGAAATCTTCTTCGTGTCCAAAAATTTGAGCAATCAAAATCTTTTCTTCCTCTGTTGTAAGAGTCATAAATTCTGTCTTTTTTGGATTGTGAGCCATTGCTCTTGCCGACAACATCTCTGTCACTGTTGCATCTGCGCCAAAAGAAGAAGCCAGTGCCCTAAACCCAACATCACTGACTCCAGCCATAGGTGCAAGAATAAGCGGATTATCCGAAAAATCAATGCCTTTGACTATCATTTCAATATCATACCACAAAAAGAAACAACAATGCAAACCATTGAATATGTATAAAAGACACGGATTTTTCCGTGTCTTAACTTCAATCAACCATTCACAGCATATTTAAAATTTTTGTATCCCTTGAAACTTATCATCTTCTTTGGTTGACAGATGTAATATCGTTTCGTTTGTGGATTCAAAAATTTTCTTGCTTTTTTCTCTTGCATAGAAAACTTTCCAAAATTTCTTAAATTGATTTCCTCTCCTTTTGAACAAACTTCCAAAATCATGGATTTGAACTCATTTAAGAATAATTCACATTTTGTCTTTGGCATTTTGGTCTTTTTCGACATAAGACTTACAAACTCTGTTTTATTCATAACAAACCTCCAGAAAAATGATGAACAAAAAAGAGAATAATTAAACATCTTTTTATGCTCTCACCTTACTTTTGTTTGTTTTCAATCTCAACATGAAAGGTATTGTCAAGACTAAATACACCAACATTCCAAGTGCAACCGCAAAAAGAATGTTTAATATGATGTGAAAATAGTTGCAATTTATAAATGTGTAAACTGTCAAAAACATCGCAAAAGTGGCAAATATCAACATGAACAACTCGCTGAATGACAAAGAAAAATTGACAAATCGTTTCAATTTCCACAATGCAAGCAAACAAACAATTGATGACAATGCAATGTTGCCAAGCACAAGTGCAAAAATGTTTATTGATGGAACTGCTGACAAGAAAAAGGATAAATTTGCTTTTGCAACCCCACCCAAAGCTGTGATTGCTAATATAAATTTAAATTCTCCATTCGCTTGAAGCAACATCGTGAGATATTGCATAATGGCAGTGAAAATGATGGAGAATGCTCCATACAACATCAAATCAAAGGCCGTATCCAAGATTGCCCCTGTCATGTCTTTGTAAACCAACATAAACGCCTGCTTTGAAATTGCAACGACACCAAAAGTTGTTGGCAATATCAAAAACAACAGCAATTTCAAGCCTTTTTCAATGGTTTTCTTCCCTCCGCTTCCCCTTGAAATCAAATAGGAAATGTTTGGGAGCAAAGTTGTTGTGACAGCCATTGAAATAATCAATGGAAAGTTCAAAATCGCACCAACAATTCCAGCCTGCAATCCAAAAAGTTTGGTCGCCAGACCATTCGTGAAACCCGCCTTAATGAGTCTTGGAACAATAACCAAACCATCAAAAGCATTGACAAGGGGCAAAATTGATGCCGAAAACATAAGCGGAAAATTTGCTTTGTCAAATTCTTTTCTTGCAAACTTAATTTCCTGCAAATTTTGAAGTGTCTGCGTGTTTTTGTTTTTATATATTTGAAGAATGAAAAGATACGACAATGACACAACTTCACTCAATGTAATGCCTAGAAATGCACCAAAGACACCTTCGGTCACACCAAATTTCCCAAAATAGAAAGAAAAGAGCAAACCAAAAACAAACTTAAAAACTTGCTCTATGACTTGACTGACAGCGGTTGGCACCATGTTTTCATAACCTTGAAAATAACCTCTCAACGCACTGAGTCCTGCACCTAATGGCAACAACAAAATAAAGAGATAATAACTTTTGTTGTTTGCAATTCCTTGAAATGTGGAGATGTATTTTCCAAAGATAAGAAAGACAAGCCCCAACAACAAGCCAATTCCAACACCAACAAACAATGCCCTTTTCAAATATGTGGCTATCTTGGCATTTTCTCCTCTTGCTCTTGCCCCGCTAATTAACTTAGATAAAGAATTTGTTATTCCGCCACTTGTAAGGACCAATGCAAAAGCATAGAGCGACATAATGAGTTGAAAGATTCCAATCCCTTCAATGCCTATAAGGTTTGTAAGTGGCAATCTAAACAATGCTCCAAGAGATTTGCAAACAAATCCACTGATAAGCAGAATCAAGGCGCTCACACCCAAACGATTTTGACTTTTCACTTTTTTCATAACAACCAACCTCAAACAAAAATTTAGATTTATGGTGCTAAATAGAAAAGGAATTATTCAAAAAAATTAAAAAAGGGTATTTACAAATCAAAATTAACATGATATAATTGCTTTGAATAAAAAATATAAGGAGAACTGATATGGCAGGAAGATATAAGACATATTCAAATCACACTTTATCAATTCAAGATATAAGTGCAACTGATGATATTTTTGATCCTAAAAAATATAATGACCTTAAAAGAGCAATCTTTGATTTGTTTGGAGACGAAGATATTTTTAAAGCATACAAAAATGCATGTCTTACCGACGCCGAATCATGGAAATTGTTTGTAAAATCAGGAAAGGCATTGTTAAAACAAATTGATGAAGACGGAATTGCTAACCAACTTAAAATAAAATGTTTGCCAGTATTCTTACTTGATGCAAATCATTTCGCAGAAGAATATAAAAAAGCCTATAGAACTTATACAAGCAGCAAAAAAACAACAAAAGATGCAACAGATTTCAATGAAGCATTAAGACAACAAGTTAGAGAAATGGGAGAATCAATGGCAACCATTGTTAATGAAAATAATAGAACAGCATATGCCAATGGAATTTTGAAAGAACCAGAAATAGAAATAAAGAAATAAAGAAGGTTAATCAACCTTCTTTTTTTAAACTCTTGTGAGCTCATCAGAAAAATTGTCTCTTGAATTTGAAGCAGTTTCTTTCTCCAAATTATCCTTTTTTATTTCTTCTTCACTTTCTCCAAACATCATTCCTGCTTTTTTCATTTTTTCGTCTTTCACCATTGGCAAAACAGCAACTTTCGGCTCCCTGACATTCGGTTTTGGTGGCATGGTTATCTCTGGTGTTTCCAGCGTTGGTGTTGATATTTTTGGTGGAGCCACAGTTGGAGGAGCCTTTGAAATTGGTTTTCCATAATCATAAATTTTAGCACTTCCCAAATTTTCCGCTTTAAATTTTTTGAAATCATAAACAAATGGCTTAAGCTTCTTGCCTCCGCCACCTTTTGCCTTGCCTTTTTTCTTTGCAGGAGAACTTTTCTTTTCAACTTTCCTTTCTTCTTTTTTAGGAAGTCCAGCCGTTTCTGTAACACGAGGTGGAGCCGTCTTGTCTCTCACTCTCTGAATTGGTGTGCTGTAGCCCACAAAAATCGTTTTTGCCTCTTGAATTTGCAAAAGTTCTGACATCGCATTATTTTTTGCGATAACATAATCTAAAATGTTTTTAAGTCTAGTATGGTTCTGCATGATGCTTGCATCTTTTTCCAGAAACTTCTCTACCAACATCTTATATTCCAGTTTTATTTTCTCGCCCAGTTCTCCACAGCCATCTAAAAGTTTCAACATCCTAACCATATACAATTGAGAAAGAATCTCTGTCAACTCTTTATTAAACAAAAATTCTTCTCTTTGTTTTCTTAAATAGTTTTTCAAATAATCATCTTTTTCATAAACTTCTTCGTCAAAATAAACTTTCCAACGAGAATACACTTCTTCTTTAAATTTTGGAGAATACACATCAACAAAACTGTCCAAATTTGTTACGTGCTTAATATCTTTTTCTATTCCTTGCTCAATCTCAATGATTGAAAGGTTGGCATTGCAATATGTTTCAGCCATATTTAATTCTATCTTGAAATTCAAAACAACATCATCAATCTTTGTTGTTGCATAAACAATGTTGTTATTTTTGTCATCAAACTTTTTTGGAACAGAAATGAGCGAACTTAAAATTTTTGCATCTGAAATTTTGTATGTTCCATCAGGCAAAAATTCGCCCAACAAATTGTTGCGTTGCTTTGTTTGATACAACAACACACTTTGGTATTCCTTTTTAACTTTTTCGGTGTCAAGATCATTAACATTTGCTCCTTGCCCTTCTACGACACCGAAAGTTGCTTCTTTTGTCTTCTTTCTCATATTCTTATTATACTATACAAATTTTTCATTTGCAAGACATTTTCAAAATTCTTCTTGCAAGGGAAATTTACTATTTCCTTAAAAATGTCACACACAAAGGCTTATTCTCAATGTCATTAAGAGTTATGCCATTTGCCACACATTTTCCATTATCATTAAACAGGCAATGTGCATTGCATCCAATCCCTATTGTTGCAGAATCTCTTTGTGGAGCATAGACTGGTGGTTTGTCAGAAAAAAGCCATTTTGTTTTGTCAACTGCAGGCTTATTTCCTTTTTCATATTTTGCACACTCCACATTTTTCTTAATCAAGATTTCCTTAGCTTTGCATGTATATTTGTCGTTATACTTGCAACTTGTTTTTCTGCATCTAATATCCATAATTCCTCCAACTGTTAGTATTTCCATTTGTTGACAAAACAAACCACAATATAGTAAACTTAAATTAAAGAGGTGAAATATGAAAGTTGTATTACTTAAAGATGTCAGAGGCACAGGCAAAAAAGGTGAGATCAAGGAAGTTGCCGATGGATATGCAAAAAACTTTTTGTTTAAGAATAATCTTGCAAAACTTGCAGACAGAAGTGCATTAAATGAAAATCAAAATCAAAATGAAGCAGCAAAATTTCATAAAGCTCAAGAAATTGCTGCTGCAAAAGAACTTGCCAAAAAGATAGAAGGAAAAACCATTAATCTCAAAATCAAATGTGGAAGCAATGGAAAAACTTTTGGTTCAATCACAAGCAAAGAAATTTCTGATGAACTTGCAAAACTTTCCATTCAAATTGATAAAAAGAAAATTGATTTAAAGGAACCAATCAAAATGACTGGAAATTACAGTGTTGTTGCAAAAGTTTATCCTGAAATCTCCGCAAAATTTACTGTAAGTGTTGAAGCAGAGCAATAAAAAACAACCAACTGGAAACAGTTGGTTATTTTTTTCTTTTCAACACATTATATTTGCTGTTAATAAGCGTGGTCAATGAGCAAGACACCTGATTTACCAAGTTTCTCAAATCTTCCAATTCGTCAAGTTCAAGTCCACGAGCAAGTTCCATCGCAATTGATGTCGCAAGCAAAATAAGCTCTTCTTCTTTACACGCCATATATAATTTTATATTAATTGAGACAAATATTTGTGAGTCTATTAAAGTTCTTTACAACTTTTGAAAAGTTCAACAAATTCGTTCAGTGAAAATTGCTCTGGCCTTTTTCTTAGAACTTCTTCAAGAAATTTTGCCTTGAGTTTGTTTTTGTCATAAACAGATGAAAGATTGTTTAGAATTGTCTTTCTTCGCATTGAAAAACATGCCTTAATGAATTTCAAAAACTCTTTTTTGTCAATATCTTTAAATTTTTCTCTGTCAATTTCAATGTGCAAAAGAGCGGAATCGACATTCGGCTCTGGATAAAACATTTGTCGTCCTATTATTCTTGTGATTTTTGGTGTTCCGTAAAGCCATGTCATAACCGTCAAAATTCCATAGTCCTTTCCACCAAAATCAGCGCAAATTCTTTCTGCAACTTCTTTTTGAACCATGATTGTCAAAGAAGAAACTTTTTCTCCTTCTTCCAGCAATTTGAAAATTATCAGTGTTGTGATGTAATAAGGCAGGTTTGCAACGACTTTGTAACTGTTCGCAAACTTTTTCTCAACATCTTCCATACTGGCTTTCATGAAATCTTCAAAGACAAAGTCAACATTTTTTAGATTCATCCCCAAGAGATGTTCTTGCAAATCTTTGTCTATTTCGTATGCCACAACTTTTTTTGCTTTTTCTGATAAAACCTGCGTCAAACTTCCCGCTCCTGGACCTATTTCCAAAACCTCATCATCCGCATATATGTTTGCGTCCGACACAATCGCATTCAACAAGTTTTTATCACTTATAAAGTTCTGTCCAAACTTCTTTTTGAAAACAAAATCTTTCATATTCCAAACACCCTTCTTGCATTTTCTGTTGTGATTACTGCCACCTCTTCAATGCTTATCCCTTTAATTCTTGCAATTTCGTCGGCAACATAAACGACATTTTTGGGTTCATTTCTTTGCCCCCTAAAAGGAACTGGAGTCATGTATGGGCAATCTGTCTCAAGCAAAATTCTGTCCATTGGCAAATTTTTCACAACTTCAACAACGTTTTTTGCGTTTTTGAAAGTCACAACACCACCAAAAGAGAAGGAAAATCCAAGATTCATCAAAATTTTTGCACTTTCAAAACTTCCACTGTAACAATGCATCAAACTTTCTTTTCTAACCTTTGTTTTTTTCAAAATTTCAATGGTGTCCCCCATCGCGTCACGACTGTGCACAACAACAGGCAATCCCACTTCGTTTGCCAATTCAATTTGTTTTTCAAAGATCATCTTTTGAAGGTATTTATTCTCAACAGTGAAGTGATAGTCAAGTCCAATTTCGCCAATCCCAACAACTTTTTTCTCGCTTGCAAGATCAATTAAATGTTGTTTTGCTCGTTCAAAATCAACGCCATCAACATTTTCTGGATGGACGCCAACTGTTGCATACACATTTGCAAATCTATATGCAAGACCAATTGCATTTTCTGATGACTGCATGTCATAAGCAGAGCAGATGATTTTTCTTACTCCCTTTTCTTTTGCTCTTTTGACAACTTCTTCAACATCTTCTTTGAAACATTCATCCAAGATATGTGCATGTACATCAACAAATTCCATAGAAAAAGTCTATCAAAATCACAAAAATAAGTCAAGTATGTCCTCGTTTTTCCTTAAAGCTTTTGATTAAATCACAGTACTTAATAAAATATTTGATTTTTATTCTTTTTTCGAGAAATTTCGCATAAATTTCTTATATGAATATTTTCTGGTATGTCATGATGTTTTTGAGCATTCTTGTGCTTCTCATAACAAACCCAAGTGCAGTGTTGTCAGAAATGATTGATGCTTCGGCTGATGCACTGTCTTTATGCATTGAACTCTGTGCTGTCTATGCAGTCTGGTTGGGACTTTTGGAAATGGTTGAAGCAAGCGGACTTGGAGAAAAACTTGCGAAACTACTTCGCCCACTCATCAAAAAAATTTTCAAAGTTGATAATGCTGAAACACAAAAAATCATTGCATTGAATGTTTCTGCAAATATGCTTGGACTTGGAAACGCAGCAACTCCAATGGGTATCAAAGCCATGCAAGCCCTTGATGACAAAAGCGGAAAAGCAAATTTTGCTATGATAATGCTTGTCGTAATAAATGCAACTTCAATTCAACTTCTTCCAACAACTGTGATTGGTTTGCGCGCAAGTGCTGGGTCAGAAAATCCATCTGACATCATTCTTCCAACACTGATAGTGACATTTTGCACAACTCTTCTTGGAATCATTTTGGTTCACACAATTGACAAATTCAAACGAAAAAAGGCTAGGGCAAAATCATGAGCAATTACATTTTGCCAATCTTGTTTTTGCTTCTTTTTGCCTATTGTCTATACAAACGAATAAACACCTATGACACCTTTGTTAAAGGTGCAAAAGGTGCCATCAAATTGGTTGTTGACATTTTTCCTTTTATTGCATCTATCTTGATTGCTGTCGCACTTTTGAAAGTAAGCGGAATAACAAATTTCCTGGCACAAATGTTATCCCCAATTTTCAATGCTCTTGGAATTCCGACAGAACTTTGCGAACTCGTATTACTCCGTCCATTCACTGGAAGTGGCAGTTATGGTATTTTGGAAAACATCTTCTCAACTTATGGCGCGGACAGTTACATCTCACGCTGTGCTTGTGTAATTATGGGCTGCAGTGAAACGATCTTCTATGTTGCCACCGTCTATATCTCTCAAACCAAAGTCAAAAAATTGTTATATGCCATACCTGTCGCTCTGCTATGCTCATTGGTCGGCACAATTTTGGCTTGTTTAATCTGCAAAGTGATGTGAAAGGTTTAAATTTTTCATAATTATCCTTAATTTATTTGACCACAAGAAGAAAAACTCCTATTATTGATAAGGGAGAATTTTATGAAAGTTTTTGGAACTATTTCAAGAGGTGTAAGAACACCAATTATAAAAGAAGGAGATGATTTAGTAAAAATTGTTTGCGACAGTGTTTTGAACGCAGTAAACACAGAAAACATAACTTTGAACGACAAAGATGTCATTGCCGTCACTGAAGCAGTTGTCGGCATTTCTCAAGGCAATTATGCCACAATTGACCAAATAGCAAAAGATGTTCACAACAAATTTGGAAACGAAACTGTCGGTCTTGTTTTTCCAATTTTGAGTCGTAATCGTTTTTCTATGCTTCTTAAGGGAATCGCCAAAGGAGTGAAAAAACTCATCATTCAGCTGTCATATCCAAGTGATGAAGTTGGAAATTCTCTGGTTGATCTCGAAACATTTTATGAGTCTGATGTTGATCCTTATAAAGACATTTTCACAGGAGATGAATTTAATAAAAAATTTAATCACCCTGTTCACACCTTCACAGGAATAAACTATATTGATCTATACAAAGAGTATGGTGGAGAAAACACAGAAATCATTCTATCAAACGATCCAAGAGCCATCTTGAAATACACGAAAAATGTTATTTGTGCTGACATCCACACAAGACTGAGAACTCAAAAATTAATAAAAAATGCTGGTGGAAAGAATGTCTTAACTTTGTGTGATATTCTAAACAAAAGTATTGACGGGAGTGGTTTCAACTCCAAATATGGACTTTTGGGATCAAACAAATCAACTGAAGACAGAGTCAAACTTTTCCCAGAAAATGGTCAAGAAATTGTTGAAAAAATTCAAAAAACAATTTTTGATAAAACAGGGAAAAACGTTGAAGTCATGATCTATGGCGATGGTGCTTTTAAAGATCCTGTTGGTGGAATTTGGGAACTTGCTGATCCAATTGTTTCGCCTGCATACACAAAAGGACTGAATGGCACCCCAAATGAATTGAAGCTTAAATTCTTATCTGATAACAAATTTAAAGATTTGCATGGCAAAGAATTGATTGCTGCAATGAAAAAAGAAATCAAAAACAAAAACGCAAACCTCAAAGGAAGCATGGAAACACAAGGCACAACCCCAAGACGCTATATTGATTTGCTAGGTTCTCTTGCAGACTTGACAAGTGGAAGTGGTGACAAAGGAACTCCTGTTGTTTTAATTCAAAATTATTTCACAAATTATGCAGAAGATTGAAATTCATAAAAATAAAGGATAATGCTAAAAAAACATTATCCTTTTTCTTTTTAAAATTCATATTTGTCTATCAATTTTGCTTTCAGTTTTTTATATTCATCTTCAGTGATGATTTCATTTTCTTTCATTTCTTTAATTTCTGACAAAGTTTGGTAAAGTTTTGACACTGAAGTGTTGCCATTATTTTGCGCTGGGACTGCTTGCGTCTTTTTGTTGTCCTCAACTTTTTTCTCCATCTTCTCAACTTTTACAACTTCTTTGTTTTCTTCAGTTGCAGGATTTTTCAATTCTTTCTTATTTGCACACAAATCAAGCATAATGAAAATTGCACACATTGCATAAACAAGCAACACAACTATCGCAAAATAATTTCCATTTATTGCATTAATCAATGATCCAATCACTGCAATGCAATCAAAAACAAACAATGTTATGATAAGACCAGTGTATTTATTAAATCTTTCAACTGGCAAGGAACATTTCGCCAACAAAATACTTGACAAAATTATTATCACAATTGCAAAAACAAATTCAAAAACACATGTCACGGTCAACGCAGTAAGGTAAGTTGTGTCAAGTCCAACCTGTGAACTATATTCTATCATAACAAACAAAACGATAAGCGTTGCAAGAATATCTAAAGAAGCAAACACTATATTAACAATTCCACCACTCAAAGTAAATGGCCTTCTTTTCTTTTCCATAATTTAACTCCTATAATTAATTATATAACAAATTTTTCACAAAAACAATAGGTTTTTTGTTTACATATTTTTTGTTTGCAAAATCTCAAGAAAGTTCCCTTCTTTGTCGTTTGTAACAAGATTCCTTCTCACTTTGACGCCTTGCTTCCCACCTTTAACCGCTCTCAAAACTGCAAGTTTGACACCGCCTTTGCCATTTTCTGTGAAAAATAATTCTTTGACAGTCAGATTCTTGTTTTGACAAGTTGTAATAAGTTCACAAACTCTTTCTGCACTGTAACAACAATAAAATGTTCCACCAAATCTCAACATACTGCCAGCAACTTCCACCAACATATCAAGTGGCAAAGTGGCATCTTCTTTTGCAATTTTCTTTATCATAGATTGTTCAAAATTCGTCGGTTTGAAATATGGTGGGTTTGAAAAAACAACGTCAACACTCTCTTTTTTGATATATTTTTCAAAATTTTTCACATCATCGCATATGAGTGTAATTTTGTCATTCAAATTATTTAATTCCAAATTTTTCTTGCACAATTGTTGCATTTCCTGTTGCAATTCAAAAGCATAAATTTTTTCCACTTTATTTTTCGCTTGAACAAGAATAGAAATCACTCCACATCCTGCACCAATTTCAACAGCAGTGTCTTTTGCTTTTGTCTTAATAAAATTCGCCAAAATCACGCTGTCTGATGTGAAAGTGTAAAGGTCTTTATTTTGAATAATTTTCAACCCATGACATTGCAAATCTTCCAGTCTTTCACCATTTTCTAAATTCATTTCTCTTCCTTTTTGAACTTAACTTCTTCAAGTGGATAGGTCTTATATTCAAAATCGTCACCATTGACAAACTTCACTTCAACTTCACGTTTCAACAAGTCATTGAAAACAACTGTTCCATGCCCATCTTTTGTGGAAACATTTGTCCCCACTTTTGGCATCAGTCTGATTGCTTCTTGATAGACTGGATTTTCATAAGCAATGCAACACATGAGTTTTCCGCACAATCCACTTATACTCGCAGGATTCAAAGATAGATTTTGATTTTTTGCCATTTTCATTGAAACATGGTCAAATTCTCCCATGTTTTGAACACAACAACAAATTTTTCCACATGGTCCAAAACCACCAAGCATTCTTACTTCATCACGACTGCCAATTTGTCTCAATTCCACTCTTTTTTTCAAAGTTTCTGCAAGTTTTTTGACAAGTTCTCTGAAATCAACACGATTTTCTGCAGTAAAGTTTACGATGTATCTGCTGTTGTCATAACTTGCTTCGACCTTGACAACTTTCATTTCAAGACCAAATTCTTTGACAATCTTTTTCACGGTTGAATAAAGTTTTTCTGCTTCTTTATCATATTTTTCTGCTTTTTCCACCATTTCTTTTGTTGCAATTTGAAGAACTTTTTTCAATGGAGAGAGCAATTTTGTTGGGTCTATGCTCTCTTTCTCTTTCACAATAACACCAAGGTCTGTTCCTTTTTCAGTGTCCACCAAAACATAATCACCATTTTTCAATTTGAGTCCATTTGGGTCAAATGAATAAATGTGATTGCCGTTCTTAAATTTTACTCCCACAACTTCTATTTGCATAAATATTTAACCTCCAGCATTTTCAACAAGAAATTATCGACAGAAACTGTCAAATTTGCGTTAAACTCCAATTTTTCTCTCAAAGCGGAAATCAATCTTGAAATCTCACAAAGCGCTTCGACAGAAAATTCTGGCTCAACATCTTTCAATTCCATGCCATAAGGTTTGAGTTTGCAAAGATTTTCGCTTTCACATTTGATTTTGATTATATCTTCAATGCAAATTGACATAACCTCCAAAATCAAATTCAGATCGTCCTTAAATTCTAGAATTTTTTTTGAGAACAAGATGACCTGTTTGCTGTTTTTAAGTTCAGTCAACAAACTCACTGCGAAATTTGTCACCGCTTTCAAATTTTCATTGTGAGCAAGGGACTGTGTTTTGCCAATGTATCCGCCACCCAAAATGTTTGCCAAAGCGTTGTCAGAATATTTTTCAATTGTTTCTTCATCAAGTGGAGAAATTTTAATTTTTTCACAACGACTTTTTATTGTCGGCAAAACCCTGTCTTCACTTTTCGCGTGCAAAAGAAAATAGACATTCTTTGGTGGTTCTTCCAAAATTTTCAAAAGTTTGTTTTGTGCTTCTTCAGTTGAAACATCAAAATTTTTTATTATGAAAATTTTGTTTGGCAAATTGACAGGCTTGACATATGCTTCTGCAACAATCTCATTGGAATCTGCAACCAACAATTTCTCGTTATTTTTTGGATATATTTTGACATCTAAATCAACATTTTTTTCAATTTTAATAAATTCCGAACTTTTTTCATTGAACATTTCAAAAGTTGAATATTCCAAAAGTAGTGCAGTCAAAACCAGCACTTTTGAAGCAGTAACATCGTCCTCACAGAAAAAAAGTATTGCACTGCTCAGTGTGTTTTTTCCTTTTTGAATCATCAAATTTTTGAAATAATCTTGATTTTTTATAATTTCAGTCAAATCCATAATATGATTTTAACATAATCACTCATAAAATGCAAAAATAAAATTGCATTATTTTCTAATGCAATTTTTCTTTCTGATTTTGTTTTCAAGCCATTTATAAAGTTCCCCAATAAAAATGATTGACACTGAGCACAAAATGACAACAAACCAGCAAGATGTGCTCAACTTTTCAAGTTGCAAAATTTGTCCAAATCCCGTGCAGGCCATCAAAATCAAGAGGCCGAACCCAAGCAAAAGAGAAAAGGTGAAAAATTTGTTTTTGAAAGGATTGCTTTTGAAACAACTTTCTTTTGTTCTGGCAGTAAACATAAAAAACAACTGAATAAGATTGAGTGTGTAAAACGCCATTGTAATGGCAATGGCTTCATTGTGCATGAGAAGTCCAAACAAATATGCAGCCATTGTCAAAATTGTTTGAATTGCCCCCAAAACCATAATGCTCACTCCCGTTCCACCTGAAAACAAATTGTCATTTTTCTTTCTCGGTTTCTCTGACATAATTTCTTTTTCAACAGGCTCGACACCAAGAGCAATTGCTGGCAAAGAGTCTGTGATGATGTTGACAAACAAAATTTGAACGGGCAAAAGAAAGGTCATTCCTGGAAGCAAGATCGTTATAAAGAAAAGTGCCAAAATTTCCGCCATGTTTGCAGAGAAAAGATATTTGACCGTTTTTTGAATGTTGCTATAAATTTTCCTTCCCTCTTCAACTGCAACTATGATTGTAGCAAAATTGTCATCTGTGATGATGATGTCAGCAACGTCTTTTGTAACATCAGTCCCTGTTTTTCCCATTCCAATGCCGATATCCGCTTTCTTCAAACTTGGTGCATCGTTGACTCCGTCACCGGTCATTGCAACAATATGTCCATTCTGCTTAAGTGCCTGCACAATTCTGACCTTGTGAGTTGGGCTGACACGGGCAAACACACATTTTTTCTCAACCACTTTGGAAAGTTCTTCATCACTCAAGAGTTCAATTTCTTCTCCTGACATGACATCATCAACATTTTTGGCAATTCCAACCTTTTTCGCTATCGCAAAAGCCGTATCTTTATAGTCTCCAGTTATCATAACAGGACGCATACCTGCTTTTCTGCACTTTTTGACAGCATCTTCAATTT
This sequence comes from uncultured Clostridia bacterium, assembly GCA_946496065.1. Classification (GTDB taxonomy): domain Bacteria; phylum Bacillota; class Clostridia; order Christensenellales; family UBA1242; genus Caccovivens. Next base: position 235,311 of record CAMMFF010000001.1, on the reverse strand, counting down.
CAGGTCTTGGCGGATCTTGAAGTCCACAAATTCCAAGAAAAACAAAATGCTCTTCCACAATGTTATTGTCAGAATTTTGTTTGAATGCAAAACTGATAACTCGCAAAGCATTGTCACACATATTCTTGTTTTGATGCAAAATCTTTCTCTTGACACTTTCATCTAGTGGCAAAACTTTTTCGTCTTTCAGATAACAATCACAACACTCCAAAACTCTGTCCAATGCACCTTTCATGAAACAAACCTTTTCACCATTGACAGAATTGAGAGTCGTCATTTTCTTGCGGTCTGAATTGAAAGAAATTTCGTTTATCCTTGGATATTTTTTGTCAGCTGTCTCCTTCTCCACTCCATGTTTTTTTGCAAAATTCAAAAGCGCAACTTCCGTAGAACCACCAACATATCCTTCTTCTCCAATTGACGCATCATTGCATAGAACCATTGAATTTAAAAAAATGTCAAAATTTTCACTTTTTTTATCAAAAAAAACAAAAAAATCTTCAACATTCATTTTATTTTGAGTGATTGTCCCAGTTTTGTCCGAGCAAATGACATCACACGCACCCAAAGTTTCCACAGCATGCATTCTTTTGACGATTGCCTTTTGCTTGGAAAGTCTGGCAATGCCAAGACTCATTATGATTGTGATGACAGCCGGCATACTTTCCGGAATTGCCGCAACCGAAATTGCAACTGCAGTCAAAAATGCCTGCAAAATTTCAGACGGGTTTGCAATGGCTTCCAAGATGAAAGTGACAGTCGCAACAAGAAGAATGAGATATGTCAAAACTTTTCCAACTCCCTGTATGCTCTTTTGCAGTGGAGTTAGTTCCTTTTTGGTTTCTTTCAAACTTTCAGCTATCTTTCCAAGTTCACTTTCTGTCCCAAGAGTGACAACAATCCCCTTGGCATGTCCATTTTCAACCACACTTCCAGCAAACACCATATTTTTCCTTTCGGCCAATGACATATCTTTGCTGTAAACAACATCAGCAAATTTTTCAACCGCCTCACTTTCTCCTGTCAAAGATGATTCATTGACTTTGATGTTGGAAGTTTCAATAAGTCGTAAGTCCGCTGGCACGATGCTTCCCGCTTCCAAGCAAACGATGTCACCAAAAACAAGTTCCGTTGTCTTGATTTTGACAACTTTTCCATTTCTCAAAACATTTGTTTCTGGCTGAGTTAAATCTTTGAGACTTTCAATGGCTTTTTCACTTTTTCGTTCTTGATAGACTCCAAAAAGAGCATTGACAACAACAATTCCAAGAATGATGGCACCATCAATGATTTCACTTGTTGAATTTTCTGTTGCACCAATAACAATGGAAATTATTCCGGAAATCAAAAGCACCAAAACCATAAGTTCTTTGATTTGTGCAAAAAACTTTGAGAAAAAAGACTGTTTCTTTTCGCTTTTTATGAGATATTTCTGGCTTTGCAAAAGTCTTTCTTTTGCTTGTTCTTCCTTTAGTCCACTGACATTTGTGTCAAATTCTGACAAGCACTGGTTTATATTTTTTTTGTAATAGTTTTTATCTTCCACAAACAACTCCTGCGATATCTTACGATTTCAAGAATTCCAACTATTACTTTTCGACAATTTTCTTTGTTAAACTCACAAAATAAAAGCAGAAACCACAGCGATGATGACCAGATAGACAGAGAACCATTTGAGACTTGATTTCACAGTGAGCTTAATCATCAATTTGATTGAAACAATTCCAACCACGAAAGCAGTGATAAAAGACACAATCGTTGGCAAAACTTGAATCTCCAATGCCACTTTCCCAACGACAATTTCATAAATCTCCATAATCAAAGAAAGAAAAACAATTGGCACGCTCATCAAAAAAGAAAACTTGGCAACCTCTTCTTTCTGTCCACCGCTCATAAGTCCAGCACTTATCGTTGTGCCAGAACGAGAAATTCCTGGAAAAACTGCAAAACCTTGTGCAACTCCCATGAAAAAAGCAGTTTTGTAATTCATTTCCATGCAAGTTTTTCTCTTCGAGAGCATCTCAGAAACAAGCAGCAAAATTGCAGAATTCAAAAAGCATATTGGCAAAAGTCCTCCAGCAAAAGATTGCTTGATAAGAGGCATAATCACAAGCACAATCAAACAAGTTGGAATGGTTGCGACAACAAGCATCATCGTTTGTTTTGAAAGCGGATGTCTTATCATCTGCCAAATATCTTTGTAGAACACAACAACAATGGAAAGCAGTGTTGCAACATGGAGCAAAATACTGATGAACAAACTCTCTTCAATTCCAAAAATTTGACTGAAAAGCACAAGATGTCCAGAAGATGAAACAGGCAAAAATTCGGTCAATCCTTGAATCAAACCAAGAAAAAATAAAGCAAGGAAATATTGCATAACCGCCTCCTTGCTTTATTATATTGATTTATTGTTGAAAATATTTGGATTACCTTTTTGAAAGTTCTTCTCTTTGTTTCTTGCGTTTTCTGTTAACCAAAATCAAAATTACAAGAAGCAATATGAGCAGAGCAACCAAGCCAATAATCAAATAGACATACCACAAAGAATCTGAGTTTTCAACAATTTCTGCATTTGCTCCAAGCACACCAAACAATCCGTTGTATGAAACTGGGTTGTAGAAGTATGCCGTGTATACTCCAGTAATCTTATGATTATTGAAATTGAAATGTCCGTTAAATGAGTTTGCAGAAGTTCCAATTGGCGTCCAGAATTTTGAATTTAACTGCAAATCTGATGTCAAAATGAAGAAGCAGTCTTTGTATTTGATTCCTTCAGAATTGAATGTTCCGCTGTTGACATAACGCATCATCAAAATCAAATCTTCAACTGTAGAAATCTGGTAAGGACTTCTTGAAGTTCCTTTTCCTTCAAAAGCATCTACGGAAATCATTTCTTCGTTCCAAAGCAAACGTCTATACTCAATTGAAATCTGAACAGTTCCAACAATGTTGTTGTGTTCCATGAAATCTGTTGAAAGAACAATCACTCCTTCTTCTGTGAAGAAATCGTTCATATTGTCAAAGGTGTTGTCATAGTTTTTGATTGTTATGCTTGCGATTTCATATCTATCATTTGTCACTGTGACAATTCTGATTTCTTGACCTTCCTCGCAACTTACAAATGAAATCCTTTGACCATTATATGTCACATATCCGGCCATGCCAACATTGTTGTAGTCTATCGCATTGTCAGAAATGTCTTCTTCAACAAAACTGCCTGAAACATAGATTGCCAAAATCTCATCTTCAAATGTTGGAATAATGTCCAGAGTCTGTCCAGCGCTTTCTGATGAAATTGTCATTGTGAAATAATACATATTCCCAGTAAATTCAACAAAAGTGATGTCTGTTCTGTTCCATTTGATGCCAAAGCCAAAGTCAACACTGAGCACAAAGGTCACTTGGTCTCCAACTCTGACATCAATTTCTGTGAGAGTTTTCAAGAAGTCGTCTCCGCTATATCCGCCCAACCTGTATGACTTATAACTGTTGTCCAAAGATTGAACCGTGGCATTAGTCATCTGACCAAATGTGGTGTCATAATCTTCAAAATTCAGTTTTACAGTTTGACCTTGCAGATTCATGACAAGATTTGTCTTTTGAGAAATTTTCAAAGTCATTGTCTTGTCAAACGTTGATTGCCCAGTTGTTGAATTTGTCCAACGCAAGAATTCATAACCTTCTCCAGGGACTGCTTCAATTGAAAACTCTTTTGAAGTGTCAACATAACCTTCTTGCAACAACACTTTTGCTTGTGTATCGCTTGATTCTTGATAGATATTGTAAGTCCCTTCACCACCAAATGTTGTTACATCAACTTTCGCGAAATAAATCACTTGAATGTTACATTCCACAATTCTATCATATTCGTTTGTTGACCAAGGAATATCACTTGAGAACGATGTCACATCTGTGAGCCAAGTTCCGCTTGCATTTTTCTGACTGATGACAAACTTATAGAATTTGTAGCCCTCAATCTCTGGAGCTGTGATGTGAATATCTGTATTGAATGAAACTTCAATATAAAGTGGAGCGGTTTCATAGAACCAAGAGTTTGAAAAGTCCACACCACTTACCATGTCTTGAGCTGTGTAGTTTGTGTTGATGCCAGGAACAAATTCAAAACTTATTCTTGTCTTGAGATATGACCAATACAGATAAAGTTTGATTGTGATTTTTCCTGTCTCTGGATCAACGCTTGCATTTTCGCTCAATTCATATTTTGAAGTGAGGGTGTTCAAAACATATCCACTTTCTTGCCATGTGTTTACTGCATTTCCTTCTGAGTTGATGTATTGAACACCAGCTCCATTTTGATATGTGAAGTATCCTTCAAAATTGTGTTGAGCTTTTTGCAAATCAACTTTCAATTTTCCGTTCAAGAAATAAACTCTTTCATCAACAATCGTAATGTTTGAAGCGTTATATTCTGTCAAATTCAATGCAGAATTGAAACTTACATTGTCAATGGTTGCAAGCAAATTGGTGTCTTCCATGAGAGCAACAGTGTATGTCAAAGGCTTAACTCCAATGACAATGCTTGAAACTCCCAGATAGTTCGCAACTTTGAAAGTTATCTTTCCTGTGTATCCCGAATCAGTAACTTTGAGAGCTTCATAAGAAATGCTGTCAGAAACAATGATGTTTGCACTGTCTTCAATTTGCAAATCATAACTGTTCACATAATATCCAGCACGAATGAATGCGGTCACTTCAAAATAACTGTCCGTGTAAGCAGAAACAACAACAGAAGAATATTCTCTACCAGATGTCCAAATTTTGTTCTTATTGTCATCTGAAATGTTAAATGTGAATGCACCGCCATCAACCTTAAGATTGTTGTTTGTGAAGGACATATTAATCACATTGATGACTGGTTTAAACAAGACTTCGATGTAGATATCATCAACTCCACCAACCAAATTGCTGATTTCAAAGAAGATGTATTCGTCATTCTCTGAAAGCTTTGAAATCAAAATGTCTTGTCTGTTTGCCACAATTGACGAGAATTTGTAACCTTCTTTCAAAATCTTTGCTTTGAGATAAATCACATCGCCTGTGTATGCCACAACTTCAAAGTGTTTATTGCTCAAAACTTGACCATTTGAGAAGTCATTTTCAGAGTAATGAACTCTTGTTCCGTCAACGTAACCATATCTGTTGACATCATTTCCATCAGAATCTTGAAGGGAAATGTAACCAACATCAATATCTTGTTCTCTTGTTCCGTCAATGTCTATTTTTGTTTCAAATTCCACATTCAAACTGTAGGCTTTCACAACAATATAGATCTTTAATTCTGTGTTGTTTTCATTCAACAACAAACTTGAAATATTGATTTCAACTTCACTGTCAATCTTTTCTTCAATTTCAAGATAAACAAAGTCTTCACCGTTTCTGTATCCATAACCATAATACATATATCCCGTTGGAACTCTGTATGTGATGGTTTTGTTTGAACCATAGTAAAGTTCTATTCCGGAAATTTCGTTTCCAGTGTCAGCATCAAAATATCTTCCTCCTGAAATTTCTGTGTAAACAGTTTCTGTCTTTTGTGCATCATTGTATTCATCATAAATGGTGTAATAATTATAAGTTCCAAAATCAATATCAAATCTCAAAGTTGAGAAAATTGCATAGATTGTTTCATCTTGTGTGATTGTGTATGTAAGTCGACCCTCTGAACTGAAGATGTTTTGTCCGTCCTTGCTCCAACCTGCAAAACTATAAAGATCTGCAACTTGATAGGTTATGATGACAGTTGAATTATATTCCGCTTCAACTGAAGTCAAACCATTTGCGAGTGCAATGTTTCCAGGAATGTCAACTTGCTCTTTGTTTTCGTCATATGAAATCACTTCCATTTCCAGTGTAAACTTGGCCAAAGCAGAATTAATCAAAATGCTTCCGTCTGTGCTTATGCCTGAAAGTTCAAACAAATAATAGTCAACATAAGCCCCATCTTCAATCAATTCATGGTTCACAACAAATTCTTCACATTCATAAGAGCCAAGTGCGTATCCATGTTTGAATTTGACATAGAAACTGAATATTGAATTTGTGCTTGCCTCAAATGTTGGCAATTCATCAACTGAATTGTATGTCCTTCCGTCAACTTCAATTGATTCAACAACCGTCGAATCGTCAAAAGAAATTGTAATCTGATTTTTGCTTTCTTGAGTGGTGAATGTGACAACCAAGTCGCTGTTTATCCCTTCAAAGGTTGCTGTCATAACACCATTTTCAACAACTTTGTCAACAACCACACCTTCGCCACCTTCCAAATTTATGTTGTCAAGAACAACATATCCAACTTCAGCAGACACAACAAGTTTCAATTTCTTTCCAGTTTCAATTTCAACCTGATTGTCTGTGACATCAAGTGGAGTTTCTCCTTCTTCTGTTATGTCGTAGGCAAGAACTTCACCAAGGTGTTCTCCTTGAATTGTGATTGTGTTTTTGATTGCCACAACTGGCAATTGATATGTCACATTGTCAGCAGGCATTGTGAAGGTCACATTTGCAGTTTTATCAGAGTTGATAACAACCTCAAAACCTTCCGACCAAGCTGCAGAAATTTCATAACCGCTTTTTGGTATAACTTTGAATGTGACTTTGAAGTTATATTCAATGTCAGTTGCAACATAGTTTGAACCTGAAGGCACAAAGTTTACATTTGCATCTGAAACTGTCGCAAATGGAGAATTCAATTCAAGAGAATATTTGTTGATTGTCCAATGTGCCGTCAAAGTGTGAGCTTCTGTTGTGGCGAGAATGTCTCCACCATAAACTCTTTGTCCAGCAGAATTATACCAGCCATCAAATGTGTATCCTGTTCTTGTTGGGTTTTCTTCCCAATCATCAGCATCTTGATATGCTTGTCCATAAGGAACGGATATCTCTTTCTCTATGTTGTCATAGCCATAGTCAAGAGTGACAACAACTCCAACAGGTTCAAAGTTTGGCGTCAAAGTCAGAATCACCGTTTCATCGTCCGAATCTGGAAGTAAGGATACAATTTTTGTTGTCGCAAAATTGTCTTTTTGAATAGTTGTTGTCGTTGTGCTTAAACTTACCACCTCAAAACCAGCTCTGAGAACCTCTGGCAAATCTGACAAGAATTTGTCTTGCAATGTCAAATAATCAGTTGACCATTGATAACGAGAGCCACCAATATCAACAAAATCGTCCGAATCAACAACTGCGTCATTATATTCACTCAAATCAAACACAACATTGACTTTTTGTGTTGTGAATCTGACAACCAAATTGTAAACTTGTCTGATGTTTGTGATTGTGAACACTTCCGCGTCACCATCTCTTGTGATTGAAATGAATGGTTCCGTTCCAGTGTATCTTCTTCCATCAGAGGTGTAGAAGCCATAGAAATTGCAGTGTTCGTTTGCTGTTGCTTTCAATGTGAGAGAACTGTCATAGTCAAAATCTCCCAAATAGTTTGTTGTAACAATGGTGTTTTCCGTATCTGGGTCACCGTCATCAATTTCCACTTGACCATAACTTGCACTGTTTCCAGATTCATCTGCAAGCATGATTGTGATTCTGTATTTGTTTGTATCCCAATTTGCATTGAATGTAAATTTCAAATCGGAATGATTTTTATAATAATATCCCATCAAATCATTTTCATCAAGCAACAATTCATTCAAGAATCTGACAGTGTTTTCTCCATTGTCAACAACGACTGAATAAATTGAGCCATCGTAAGAACTTTGAAGTCCAAATCTCTGAACAAGTCCTTCGAGATATGTAAGTTCCACAGATGCATTGCCGATGTTTTCAAAATCCATTGTCCAATTCAAAAATGCATAACCAGTCTTTCCTGTAAGTGATGTTGGGAAGTTTTTAACTGAATTTGTTGATGTTGAAGCAGAGTTTGCTGTCAAATATGATGTTGACATGAATGGGAATGAAAGCTGTGACAATGTTGGAAGTTGATTGTCGTCAACATTTGATGTGACATCGCTTCCATCTGCATGATAATCAAATTCAAGCCCAATAATGATTGCCTTAATCACACCATACATCCAAGGAGAGATTATATAGTTTCCGCTGTCCTCACCTGCCAATTCGAAACTTATTTGAATTGCTTGGCCAACATATTCATTTGCATAATATGCAGAGTTGACACGAACGGAGTCAATAGTTCCATCTTCTCCTTGATTTATTCCTGAAACATCAAACAACAGATTGCCCTCATCGTCAGTAATCTTGACATCATTTGTTGCATCATAGGTCTTTGTGAACACCTCTTGCAAACTCATGTCTTTTGCAACAAGTTGAAGTTCTTTTGCAACAATTGTCAATTTTGCCGTAAGTTCTTCCTGTTCCTGATTGTCTACAATATATCCACTTATAGAGAAATCTTGTGCACTGAAGATCAAAATCATGTCATATTCGCCCACCTTCAACGCACCACTGGTTGAATAATATGATGCGGTGTCAGGTGCAACCAACTGAATGCTCAATCTTCCCATGTCGTAGTCAGTAAGGTCAACATCTGTTTGATATTTGTATTGAAGTTCAAAATCATCGCCATAGGTGTATGATTGAGAGTTGACCACGAAAGTCATATCAGCACGATAAATTGTGGCATTGAGAGCTGTTCCATCTTCATCAGACAAATTCAAATTATAGTTTGAAACTGTGTCACCGAAAATTTCAGCAACCACGTTATAATTGACACCAGCATATTTCACAACATCGCCATCTTGTGTGAATTGCATATTCAAACCTATCACTTCGCCATCAACAATTCCACTCAATATTTCGCTTGCATCAGCATATTCAAAAATGGCATCTTTGTTGTCAAAAATTTTGCTAAGTTCAGAGTTCAAAAAATAAAGTTCTTTCTTTTCGATCTTCAAATAGAAGCAGTAAATTGCCCCATCTTTACCCATCTTGACTTCATAACTGTCAGAGATTGTTCCACTTGCGTAGATTTGATATGTTCCAACATTTTTAACTGTTGTAGGATACAAGAATTGAATGTTTGTTGTAAGCCCACTTACAGTCACATCGGTTTTGTTGTATGTTGAAGTTGCCATATCGTATGTGTAGAAATTCAAATCAAATTGTTGTCTTTTGCCTGAGTCTGTAGAGTTTGTAAACACAAGTCTGTAAACTCCAGAACCTTCACTTCTTTCTTCGACAGAAACACTGTCATAAAGATTTCCATCATATTCAATTGTTGCAGTGTCGCCACCTGATGAAGCAGAAACTGTTTGTTCGTCACTCAAAAGCAAATACAATCTTTCTTTCGCTTGAGTGATTCTGAATGCTCCAAGGTCACTTGTGTCCAAAACAGAAACAACATTATAGTTGCTGTCAAGAGAAGTTCCACTCAAGACTTTGTAATATCCAATTGCAGTTCCACTTGCTCTTGTCATAGTAATTTCAACACTTTCATAAAGTGATGTCATATAAAGATAACTGAATTGTGTAGATTGAGCTTCCGTTGAATTAAATTCCACAGAAATCTCTCCACTGACGCTCAATTCAATTGTCAAATCATATGCTTTCACATTGATTTGAACAGGATTCAACGCCAAATCATAGTTTGTTGAATTTTCTGAACTTATAACAACATTGTAAGTTCCAACATTCAAATATCCCGCACTGCTGTATTGTGCCTGTTGAATGTCAAGAGTTAAGTTGTATTGTGATGGCAACAAGTTTGCGCCGCCTACTTTGACTGAATATGTCAAAGGTTGTGTCAAAGAAACTTCGCCATAAACAAGGTCTGTCTTTGTAAGTTCAACAGTTGCAGTTGCCTTATTGATTGTTCCAGTTCCGCTTACTGCAGAAAGAACATAATTGTTCATATCCGCACCACTGAGATACAAACTTGCAGTCTTTCCACTTCCAGCATTTGCTGAATCAAACTGAACTAAAATTGAGATAACATCATCGACAACTTTTTCATTAAATTCAGAAATTATGTAAGAAGCAGAACCATCATATGTCTTTTCAAACGTAAATTGAAAAACATCAATTTCAACTTTTTCAACCGCAAGATAATAATCTTCTGCAAAAACAACATTTGTATATTCATTGCAGGTTGCAAGAATGTTCAATTTGTAATTTCCCGCTTCTGAAATCTCACCGCTTCCATTTTCAAAATTGATTGCAAGGTTTGCAAAAGAAATTTCTCCATCTCCAAGTGCTTGTTCAACAATTTCTCCATCTGGTCCTTCAACTTTCAAGAAGAAGGAAAGTGTGCTTGTCTTGTTTGTTGCTCCGTTTGTGACTGACATTGTCTTTGAAACATCTCCAGCAACAACAAAAGTTTGCCCATTGTATGTGTTTGTCAAAATTGATGCGTCATCAATTTTCACATAAACTGTTTCTGTTGCAAACAAAACTTGGAAACCATTGTTGTCATCATTGACAGAAACTATGATGCTTCCGTTCAAGAATGAGGTTTCAGCCAAAATCAAATCATAATTTCCGGTGCTTGCAGTTTCTCCTGGTGTCAAACCTTCAGCCACCAATTTCAAGGTCAAAACATCTCCAGTTGATTGAATTGTGAGAACATCTTCATAATATTCTTGCACTTCGTCCAAAACGGAAATTTGGATATAATTCTCAGAAATTTGTCTTGTGTATTGCAAAGCTTGAACTTCAAAAGATGGTCTGTTTAAGGTCATATTGAAGTCTTGGAAATCTGCATTGACATTGATTGTGTAATTGCCTTTATAAATGAATCCTCTTTCATTTGTCGTCACTGTGGCAGGCAAATTATATGAAATTGTGTAATATCCACTGACAAGCAAATCTGTGACAAGTTCATTCTCTGAGTTCATAATGACATAGCCATTTATGAAACTTGAAATGTTGCTCAGAGAAACTTCTCCATAAGTGAAGACATCTTTACTCATACTAAACGACATTGTCGCGTCAAGCTTATTGATTTTTCCAACCACATAACTTGCTGTGAGAGAGTAGTTTGAAAGATTGTCACTTGAATCCTTTCTTTGCAAAGTCAAGTCAACTCTGATGTTTGAACCGGCATGAGCAGTTGCATACACCGCTGTTATATAAACTCCGCTATATGTATCCAAATCAATCTCAGAACCATTTGTATCAATATAAACGGTTGTTTCCCCATCATAAGTTTTTTCAAACACAAACTTGGAAACATCAATTGTGATTTTGTTGATTGTGAAAGTGTAACCAGAGTCAAATTCAATGTTTGTGTAATATTTTGAAATCTCGTCACCCATTACAAAATTATATGTATAGGTCATGCTGTCATAAGCAGTTTCATAATTTTGAGTGTTAAAGAATCTTGGTTGAAGATCAGAAATCTTGCTTCTCAAAATGTTAAGAATTTCATCAGAACTGATGTTTGCACCAGTTGCAACATCAAACAAGTTAAGTGAAAATTCTTTGAACATCACACTTCCATTGAATATCTGCAATCTGAAATCATCTGTCAATTTCAGAGAATAGCCAAGTCCACTATAGTCCGCTTCAATAGCCACTGGATTCAAAGCAGTGACTGTGTATGACAATCTCAAAGTTCCACTCGTTGTGATGTTGAATTTTCCGATTGAAGTTGTGCTTGCCTCAGCGGTCAATTCTCCGTCTTCAAACAGAATCACATCACCATAAGTAAAGTTGTAATTTTTCTTGTAACTTTGCAGAACATCCTCAAAGTAGAGGTCATATTGTCCAACATCTTCGCCGGCTGCTCTTCTCAATTGCAATGAGACATTTTCGTTGGCAAGATAAACTTCTCTTGTCATTGAAGGTTCAACTGCATTGAATTGTTTTTCTCCTGTGAAATCATATGCACTCAAATCAACACTATATGGATTGATTGTGTATATGAAAGTCAAATTTGATGTGTCAATGCCGGACAAATCAAACATTCCTTCATCAAAGCATACGGTGATTCGATACTCTCCCGCATTCTTCATTGAGTAAATCTCTCCACCATTGAAGAAAATTTTGAAATAGATGGAGCCGGTTGTGACATAGTAAAGTTGTTGTGTCGTGACTGTTTCTTCATAGTCGTCTCTGACATAACTGTAAGCATAATAATCAATGTTTACACTCCAGTCTGTAAGATGTTCTCTCCCATCATAAGTTTTGACAACTGTTTCAGCATCTGGGAAAGTCACCTTATCAACCAAGTTTTTCATAAATTCCAAAGTGAAGTTAAGTTCAATTTGAGTTGATGTCTTTGTGGTGTCATCAAGAGAAACAGAGAATTCTGGATTTAATGTTGCAGTGATGACAAGTTTGTAATTTCCACTTTCTTCATAACTTCCTTGTCCTGCAAGTCTCATAATTTGTCCGGTCGCAACCTGGTTGTCATTGAAATACCAAACATAACTATATTCATAAAGGTTTGTGTTGCTGTTATAAATTGCAACAATTTCATCGACAGTTAAAGATGTAAAAGAATTTACGGCAGTTTTGTATTCCTCCAAAATTTGAGTATATTCAATTTCTTCCACTTCCCATTTTGCTTCCAGAGTCACGATTGCGTGTTTGGTTTCCGGTGTGATTCCCACATAAGTCTTCCCAGAGCCATTGTCCGCACCAGTAAAGATTTCTGTGTAATCAAGAGTTTCTCCGGTTGGAGTTTTTGCTTTAAGGCTGGAAATAATAAATCCGTTTTCACTTGGAATTGCCAAGTCACTTGCTGTTGAAACACCAAGTTTCATTGTTGCAGTTCCGCTTGAACTTGGATTGTAACTGCTTGGGAAATTTAAGTTGTATTTCACAAGCACCAAATCGGTGTAGATTGCGTAATAATAAATCTCATTCAAACCATCTTCCGAAGTTTCAATCGTGCTCATGTCCAAAGTCATGCTTCCCTGATTGTCCATTGTTCCGTCAACATTATAGACAGGAGAATCTGCCCACTTATAAAGACTTACATAATCTGTTATATCCAACGAAACTGAAGTAAACACAACCTTTGTGACTGTTGGACTAAGGAAGATTGAAACATTATTAGAGTTGTTTTCTGTTATTTCATAAACAAGCACTCCACCAGAAGAATAAGATCCTACATCAAGTCCATCTGCATCATAAACACTTTCTTCTGTTCCACTGATATTATAGTAAACACGTGTAATTCTCAAAAGTTCAGACGCCATAATGTCTTCGACTGTTTCAAAAGAAATCATTCCGTCATCATTCGTCAAATATTTCGCTGTTACAGTGACATTAGCCACACCATTTGTGTTCAGAATTGTGAAGACATCATCTTCTCCAAGTGTAAGTTTGAAATAAGAAGAAACATTTGTATATGAGATTGAACCATCAACCGTTGATTGCAAAAGAATTGAAACATCGTCAAAATACAAATAATTTGTGTTATCAGTGTATGAATAAACAGTGTCGGTCAACAAATCTCCATTTGAAGAAGTATAAAGACCTGCAGAAATGTAAAGATTGTTTTCAATCAAATAATATGTTTTACCATCATATTCAACACTTTCCCTATTTCCTGCCCATTCAACTTCTTTATTCTCAATGCTAGAATCAAAATATGCTGATTTTGTCTCTTCAAGATTTTGAATTTCAAAGACTTGTGGCAACAAATATGCCGTTCCCGCTGTGATATAAGCATCACCATTTGAATCATATTGAACAATGTAATTTGCAAGGCTGTCAACACTTGAAACAACATTTCTCAAATATACTCTCATTTCATAGACATTCTTAGGATTCATTGTTGAAACAGAGCCAGACGAAATGACAACTTTATCAATTCCAATTTCCAAACCAACATTTTGGACTGCATCGGAAACTATTCCCAAATTGTCATAGCCAGCAATTTCCATATTGTTGTCTGTGATTGTGTAGTCATAGAAATCAAAATAGTAAAGATTTGATACAATGTTTTCTGCATTAGACGCATTGTTTTCCTCTGCCATAAATGCCAAATAATCTGCATACGTCCATTCTTTATATGTTCTGTGATTTGTCCCATCGTTAGAGTCTAAAAGCATATAGTACTTAACCATTATATACTTATAAACCTGCATATTAAGTTCTTCGCCTGCTTCTCCAACAATTGTTGCATCTTCACTTTGCATCAAAGTTGTCAAAGCGTCAAGAGATGAGCAACTATCCAATTTTGCGTTGAATTCTTCCGTTGAAAATGGTTCCATGATTCGCTTAATGTTTTCCAAATAAACATCATCAGTAATCGTTGTGCTGATGTCTGCTTCTCGAACCGAAATTGTAAATTGATAATTAATTTCAAAAACGTTGCCAAGGTTTAAATATGTTGAAGCATCAGAAACAGTAATGTTCAAATTGACACTATAACTTCCAACATTTCTAACCTTAAATGACATATCTCGAGAATTATCCACAGTCGCCGTGCTTGATGTTAATGTCAACAAAATTGAAGAGTTCATGTTTGGAGAAAGTCCAATTGACATATCTCGTCCATTTTCGTCCAAATTGACAACATAACCGGTTTCTTCATGTCCAAGTTTGAAATAATCTGCCAAATAAACTGTTTGTTGTCCAGCATTATAAGTCAACTCTGGCAAGATGTTTGAAGTCAAAGTCAAAGAAAGATAAGATGTGTCAAAAACCCAACTTGCATACAAGGTCAAAACAATGTCCTCGGTCATTGTTTGTGAACAAGACAAAATGCTTGTCGTAAACACTGTGGCATCAGTGATAAGTTCTCTTCTTGAACCACTCACGGCATAGATTCCAGCGAATGAATAACCTTCTCTGACTGGGACAATTTCGCCGATTTTTATTTTGTTTTCTTCACCATCACCAACAAACAAGTTTTCAAATGTGTCACCATATCTAATGTTAAACTCAATTCCAAATTCTTTTTGTTCATCTGCTTGAATGTCCGTTTTTTGACTTTGCATTGTGTAACTGTTTGCGCCATTCAACATAACCTTGATTGTATAAGGACTTTCCACCCAAACAGCATAGACTGTTGCATTGCCTGCATTGATGTAGTTCCCGTCAGCATCAAACAAAGAATATTCTTGACCTAAAACAAGACCCAAATCCTCGTCAAAAACAAGTTGCCCTGCAGTATCATTGTCGTCTGTCAAACTCCAGCCAACATCTTGATAACCAATTCTGCTTACATTTGTGATGTTTGTAATGTTTCCAAGTTGAGATGAATTCATTGAACTTGAATTATAAACAATGACTTTCGAGTCATAAGTAGTCGTGATTGTAATTGAATCAATCCCAAGGAAAGTTCCGCCATTTGGCATAAATGTGATTGTGTAAGTGTTCGCTTTCCATATTCTATAGAAATGAATATCAGCAAAAGTGTCAACTGCATTAAAATATGTTGTTGACAATTCCAACAAAGAACCATTCAATGTGTTTCCAGTGGAAGATGTCCAATAATTATTTGACAGTCTTGAATATCCCGTTCTTGAATTGAACAAGTCGTCAACAACAATCTCTTCTGCCGTGTCTGAACCGTTCAAATAACCGGTCAACTCAACATCAAGATATAAAATTCTGCCAAAATAAATTTCCGTTGTTGTGAAGTATGTGTTTGTGCTGTTTTCACCATCAACATTAAAGACTTCGCCCTTCTTTCCATCTCCAGGATTACCTTCTCCTGTTCCAGAATGGAATGTGACAGTGGCTGTCTTTTGTCTTATGATTGGAATAATTGTAAATTCATATTTTAAACTGGTCTGTCCAGCTTCAACAAGTTCTTTAATCTTGGCATATAAGTCGATTC
Source organism: uncultured Clostridia bacterium (assembly GCA_946496065.1). Lineage (GTDB taxonomy): Bacteria > Bacillota > Clostridia > Christensenellales > UBA1242 > Caccovivens. The sequence goes on along the minus strand of CAMMFF010000001.1, from coordinate 219,581 downwards.
CGTAATCACTTGGTATTGACACATCAACACCCTTATTGCCAACAGATTCAATGTTTTCCCCAGCAATATCCGTTGCCACTTCTCCATTTTGTTTATAAAGCCTATATCCTGAGAGATAATATCCATTTGCATTGTCCCCACTCATGACAAATTTGAAATTTGTGAGCCCTGTGATATTCTCCCCTGTAGATTGGTCTGCTGACAAATATTGGTAAAGAATACTGCTAGTCATAGACGAGCCATTTTCATCTTTAAATTTTTCGTCAAGTTGTATAGAAAAATTCAATCCCAAACTTCCAGCACTATATCTTCCCTCTGTGGTTGTTCCGTTTTCTTCATAAACAATAGCCTGACTTGAAAGAGTAATGGTGGTCTGTTTCTTCATGTAAACAGCATAAATTGTGATGTTGTATGGATTATTCTCAGAATAATCTGCTTCTCCAGAACCATTTTTATTTATGTTATTCATTCCCCTTGTAACAAAGAATTGACTGTAATAATCAAAGTTCCAAGATGCCAAATTCCCTTGAATAGGTGATGTTGGAAGAGAGGCATCTTTTTCAATGTATTTTGAATAATTTGACCCCTTGATGAACCAGCCCCAGAATTCATAAGAAAGTTTGTTTGTCATATATGTCTCAATGGTCACACTGTCTTGATATTTAATCGTAGGATTTTTTGCAACATAAGTTTCACCATTAACAGAAATTGATGTAGATATTTCAGAATTCACTTCATCAACGAGTTCAATATTCCCTGCTTTAAGTTCATCAACACTGATATCAGCATCAACATATTTAGTTGCATAGTCCATATTGTAAAGAACATCTGTGCAAACAATGATCGTTTCGTAATATCCTGGTTGAAGACCATAATCATTGTCAGAAGTTTGATATTTGAATTTAATTTTATAAACATCATCTTGATAAATAAACTGCTCATTTGCATCAGTCGTCCAATAGCCTTTCTCTATTGAAATCAAATCTGTAGAACTTGTCAATGAGTTGTTAAGATACAAACCATTATAAGAATTAAACGAATCTTCATAAGCTTCATTCATTCTTTTAGCATCATCTTCATCAAGACCTTGAGCGGAATAAATGTTTGCATTTGAAACATTAATTTGAATATTAAATGTGCTTGTTGTGTCAACAACCGAGATTTGACCATCACGATGGTCTTCTTGATTGTAAAGAACAACATTACCTTTGTCTTCATTGTTTGTTTCGTTCTGACTTCCTCTGTTTGCAAAGAATCTGTAATATCTTGTTGATGTAATCGTAAGTTCAATTTCTTCTCCTGAAGATGTAACAGAATAGACCCCGCTAGTTCTAGAAAGTGTTGGCTTGTTTGCAATTTGAGGTTCTCCTTCTTTTGATGTAAAGTCAACCAAATTACCATCAGCATCCAAATATTTAACTTTGAAACTGAACAATGCCTTTGTATAAACCGTCGCAACCTTTATAAGGGTTATTTCCTGATTGGAAGAATTAACAAGATAGATCATATCTTCAAATGTCATAGAAATTTTTGTCAAATGTTTCTCTGATTCCGACCACTCAACATTTTCGTTGTGCTTTATTTCTCTAAGTTCAGATGAACCCCTTTCTGTCAAAGAACCATCATTCGTAACATTTGTGACATCGTCAAATTCAGTTGAATTTGTATCTGTTGTGAAAACAAAAGCAAAAGTAGAGTTTGTATAATAGTTAAGAATATATTCATAGGCATTTTTATATACAAGACTAACCAATTCATCTGTCACCACTTCTGCTGTTAATGTGTCTTTATTGAAACCTGCCGAGTAGTTGATTTCATACAAGTAGATAACCAATCTTGTGACTCTTTGCCCCTCTTCATCACTTGTTTCCTCTCTGCCTTCATAGATGAAATATCTTGATTCTCCATTTTGGAAATCATATCTAAACAACACACGTCCAAATTCAAGTAAATTCCCTTCAGACTCAAATTCTCCATCTTTATCAAAGAAGTTTGCAGAGATTTCAAACGAATCATAAATTTCGTTTGAAGTCATAACTCTTTTATCAACAAAGTCATAACCTACATATTGATTTTCTGTTGAAGTGTTTGTGGAAGAAAGATAACTGTCTCTCACTGTATCAAGATTTTCATCTTTCAATTGTTCGTCGATCATTGATTGCAAGTTGACAAAAGAATTTGATTGAAAATCAAACATTGAAACGTTCGTCCAGCCCGCAACCATTGGAGAAAGACCAAAATAAACACCTTCTCCAATACTTATATCATTTGAAACTTGTGCTCTTCTTATTGTGAGATTCAAAGTGTAGTCCTGACACAAATTTCTAAATTGAATTCTTCTGCCATATGTATAAACAGATTCGTTATATGAATAAGTATAACCTTCTACATTATTCACCGGTTCTGCTGATAATTCTCCAAAATTCAAATCAATTGATTCATTATATTCGTCACTATTTAAAACAAAATTTTCAGAAGTATAACCAACCTTCAGTTTGACATCAATTTGCAACCAATTGTCAATTCTATCACTATACATTGTGTCAAAATAGAAAGTTACAGAGTTATTTTCAACCACCCCTTTCACTTCAGAAGGATTTGGAGTATTTCCATGGTATGACAAAACGACAGATTCAATCGCATCAGCAATCTCAAATTTTCCCGCAAAAGTTCCAACAGTAGAGAAATCTATTGTCAACTTATACATATCCTCGGCATCTTTTTCTACACCTTTCCATTCAGTGTAAAGATTTGCATAATAGATTCCTTGGCTGTCTTCATAATCAGCATTTGACAAAACTGAATTTACCAATGTTGTTGACGCATAAAGATTGTCGTCATCTTCACTTTCGGAAGGTGCAGAATTTAAAATTTCGTTTTTGAACAATGAATTTGTGTCATTGTAATATTCATAAACGCCAGCAATTTCAAAATCCCCATTTCTTAACAGTTTTGTTTTTCCTGTCGAATCAATATATTCTGGTATTTCAAAAATTTCTGGGTAGTCTGAAAGGAAAGAGTCATACTCCATATAGAAAGTTTTGTAAACCAATCCATTCTCATCCAGTTTAACCTCAGAGTTTTGATGATAGGTGGTTGATGTATGACCTTCTTCAGCATAAAAATTGGTTTTTTCATATCCATTATAAATCACAATGACCTGAAATGCATTGTCCTTGTCTACAACGCTAGGATTGCTAGGGTCATATCCATACACTTGCCAAGCAACTTCAAGCCCAAGTAAAGGCGATGAAGAATAATTTATCGTCAACACTGCCCCCGCACTTGTATCAAATTCATAATATGTTTCATTTTCATCATAAGTGATTGCTTTCACAAACTCGCCTTTTTCATTTTTAACATAATATTTGAAATTATAAGAGTTAATGTTGTTTTTAATAGTTGTATTTTTAGTATCAGCGGACTCTACAAACTTTTCAGTAAGAGAATCTGAAAACATGTTTTCGGAATTTGATTTATAGACATAGTTTTGCGCTCTATGTCCTCTTTTGATGATTGTATCTGTTTTCCCAAACAAATGTGAAAGTTGAGGAAGAGCCTTGCCGTAAGTTGAATCAATCTCTGAAATATCTATAACATCACTTTCAGCCTCTCCAGTGAAGTTTGGATTTGTTCTATTTTCCTCTCCTTGTGGCAATACTAACAAATGATATTTCCCAGCATAAGCAGTCTTGGTTGAATCATAGAAAGTTCCACCGTTTCCATCAATCTCAATATCATATCCATAATAAATTTTTGCCGATTCATTAACGCTTGTTGATTTTGTTCCAGAAAGATCAATATTTCCATAGAATTCACCATTTGGAATCAAATTTCCCATCAAGTTGATTGATGATTTTCCATAGAAAACATAAACAGACTTTGCGCTTTCAACACGGCCAACAGCATAAACCTTGCTTCCATCAGACATTGTCCCTGTTTGACCATATTCATTGTCAGTGCAGTTAATCAAATATGTATCACCTTTAGCATACGCAACCATCGTTCCAACATAACCAGCTCCTTCACTTCCTTGATTGATATATTGGACGTTTCTAATATTTAAGTTTTTAATGACTGCATTTTCAGTTACCCCAAACAAACCATGGTAACTGAATTGTTCTTGCAAAGAGCAAGTCATTCCATAAATTGTGTATCCATTTCCATCAAACACACCACTAAATGCAGAATCTGTTGTTCCAATTGGTTGCCAAGTTCTGCCAGTCAAGTCGATATCATTCTGAAGAGAATAATATGCTCCTGCTTCAAAATTGAAAGAAACGTAACCCAAATCACCTGCAGATTTGATCAAATATGGAGAAGTTGCAGTCCCATTTCCCTCCAAAGGTGATTCTTCTGAATAATCCGAATCGTTGTTAGCATTTCCCAAATTGTGTGTCAAAATCAAATATGGATATCCTTCGTTGATTCCAGAAGAAATTCCCCAACCAGATGTTGTCGAAGAAAAATCCCAAGATGTCTCAGATGTCCAATATCTTTCATTTCCATAAAAATCTCTAGTCTTAGCAATATCATCCAAGTTTACTATCTGACTGGAAACATCTGACGCACTTGCATCTTTTTGGTCAACATCATAATACAATCCGTCGACATTAGGAATTTGAGATGTCCCAAGATTGCTGTTGATTGAATAGAGATAATTTATTGTTACATTCCTTCCGCTAATATCTCCAACATAAAAACCATCAAAGACTTTTGTGTAAACTGAACTTGCACTTTGCAAATGTCCAATCAAGCCTCCGACATAATTTGTTCCACTTGAACTTATGTTGGACTCTATGTCACCGAAATGATATATATTATTTATCGTAAAGTAAGCATTTTCAACTCTCCCAATCAAACCACCAACATAAAAACTGCTGCCAGTATTGTTTAAAACCATATCTCCAAAACTATAAGCGTTTGAAATTGTGGTCAAGTTGGATGCGTCTTTCCCAATAGCCAAACCAATCAATCCACCCAAATAGCCATAAGTGGTTGTAGACGTCACATCGATGCTTCCATCGTAATGAAAATCTGCAAGTGTCAAAAATTGCACCTCACCAGCCAACCCACCAACTCTCAAGTTTGTCGCCCTCAATGATGTTGTTGTGATGTCAACTTCACTGCTGGAAGTTCTCACTGTCGCATTTTTGATGCAACCAGCAAGTCCGCCTATGTAATAATTTTTCCCTGATACAGTTGAAATCACAGTAATGTCCCCTTCAACTGAGCAATTTGTTATGTATGAGTTGGTGTAAGTTCTGTCCGTATTGCCAGTATTGTTGAAATTTCCAACCATCGTTCCAATGTAATAATCACTTGCGGAAGAAGAAACTGTAACACTTACATCTACATTTTTAAGATGCAAATTGTCAACACGAGAATAATCAGTCAAACTTCCAAAAAATCCAACATAACCAGAATTGTCTTTGCTTATCTTCAAGTTGTAAATTGCATAGCCCTGTCCTTGAAACAAACCTTGAAAATTATTTTCGCCATTGCCAATAGGTGTCCACTCTTGATTGTTTAAATCAATATCGGTTTCGAGATAAATTCTTTTATCTCTAAAGCTTGTCCCATGATTGACACTGTATGCAAAATAAGAAAGTCCAGCGGCACTTCTGATGTAATAATCATTTCCGTTTTCATTAAACCAATCACTTTCTGTCAGATTGCTCTCGCTTGAAACATAATCACCATCCCAAACGCTTGCGTCTTGACTGACTGCACTAGTTACTCCCGAATCATAATTGAAATAACTTAGGGTTCCACAAAACCCAAAGATCAAAACAAACAAGGTAAAAAAAATTGACTTTCTTTTCATATACAATTTCTCCTTGATTTAGCAAAGACCTAAATCTATAATTATTATACAAAAATATTGTCTATCTAAGCAAATATTTTCTTTGAAAAATTATAATTTTAATATATATATTAATGTCATTTTTAAACCTAAATTTACATAGAAAAAGGTTTTTCAAAAGAAATAATTAATGCATCATTAATTTAAAATAATAAAAAATTTTATTTTGAAAGCAAAAATAATAAAAAAATACGCATTTTTTCAATTTTTTCTTGTTTTTTTGCGTATTTTTTAATGTTTTTTATTTGTTCAAAAATTTTGAATAGTTGATTCCCATAGCATCTTTCATCTTGCTTAAGGTTTCGGACGCAACTTCTCTTGCTTTTTTACCATTTTCAAAAAGCATTTGATAAATTGAATCTATGTCTTTTTCAAGTTCCTTTCTTTTGTTTCTGATTGGTTCCAGCAATTCTTGCAAAACATTGTTCAAAAACAACTTGATTTTCACATCTCCCAACCCACCTTTTCTATAGTGAGCCTTTAATTCGTCCAAATTTTTGTATTCCGAAAGGTATTTTCTGAACGATTCATCAGTTGAAAATGCATCAAGATAAGAAAAAACAACATTCCCCTCAACTTGTCCCGGATCAGAAATCTTAATATGATTAGGGTCTGTATATGCATTCATTATCTTTTGTTTAACAACTTCAGGATCGTCCTTCAAATAGATACAATTTCCGGCAGACTTGCTCATTTTCAAGTTGCCGTCTGTTCCAGAAAGTCTTCTGCAAGCCTTGTTGCCTGGCAACAATGGTTCTGGCATTGTGAAAATTTCTTTTCCATAAGCATTGTGAAAACTTCTAACAATTTCTCTTGTCTGTTCAATCATTGGCAATTGGTCCTCACCAACAGGAACAAGAGAAGTGTTGAAAGCCAAAATATCCGATGCTTGACTTATTGGATAACACAAAAATCCAACAGGCATGGAATTTTGAAAACCTCTTTGTTTGATTTCATCTTTAACAGTCGGATTTCTGTTCAACCTTGCAACAGTCACCAAATTCATGAAATACATAGTCATTTCTGCAAGTTCTGGAACTTGAGACTGAATGAAAATGTTAACCTTCTCAGGATCAATCCCAGCAGACAAATAATCAATTGCAACTTGAATGATGTTATTTTTCACCTTGTCAACATTATTTGCATTATCAGTCAACGCTTGAGTGTCTGCAATCATGATATAGAACTTATCATAGTCATTGACGTTTTGCAATTTCAATCTGTTTGCAATTGAACCAACATAATGTCCAATATGCAAATTGCCTGTGGGTCTATCTCCTGTCAATATTATTTTTTCCATTTTATTTTCTCCAAAATCAATTTTTTAATAAATTAATTAAAAAACAATATTTTTTATTAAAAATTTAATAAATAATTAAGAAAAAGTTAATTTTTAATTAATTTTAATAGTTTATTTGTGCGTAATTCACGCAATTGTAGAAATTTTTGCTCTATTTTAATATTTTTTTGAAAAAATAATTAATAAATTATAAATAATCAAAATTAATTAATAAAAATTTGAAAAATATTATATTTTTTTGAAATTTTTATAATTATGCAAATTCTGAAATTCTTTCGATAACTTGTTTTTCTCCAAGCAAAGTCATAATTTCAAACAAGTCTGGAGAATTCTTATGTCCAGTGATTGCAATTCTGATATATTCACAAACGGTTGCAACATTGCCTTTAAACATTTCAGAATTTGCTTTGTATGCTTTGTTGTCAACGGCATAACCCAACTTTTCAGCCATTTTTTTGATGTTTTCAAACCATACTTCTTTTGAAGACAAGTTGATGTATTTTTTATATTCTCTCAGAACTTGCTCAAAATCTTTTCTGCGTTTCTCTTCAATTTCATATTTCTTTGGAGCACTGAACATATAATCAAACAAATCAAAAAACATACTCCATTTATAAATATCTTTTCTAGGTTTTGATTTTTCTCTGTCTATGTTCAAAACTTTGGTCACGTAGTCTTTATCTTTAACCAAATAATCCACATTTTCCAAAGAATATTCTCTCGCCCAAGCAAGCAATTGTGCATAACATTCCTCAGCAGTATAATGAGAAATGATTTCTTTTGAAACATCATTCAGTTTGACAAAGTCAAAAATTGGTGTGTTTGCAGTTATGTTAAACCCATCAAAAGGGAATTCCATAATATCAGCGTTTTTGTTTTTTGAACGCCAGATTTCAAAATTCGAATTTATCAAATTCATCAAATATTCAATGATTGCCTGTTTATCATAACCTTCTTTGTCAAAAAATCTCATATCTGCTTCTGGATGTTTTCGCTTGGAGATTTTGATTTTGTTTCCCTTTTCATTAAATTTATAAATCAAAGGAGTGTGAATGTATTGTGGTTGTTTGTATCCCAACGCATCAAAAATTTCTTTATGCAATGGGTATGAAGGCAACCATTCTTCTCCACGTACAACAACTGTTGTGCCCATAAGGGTGTCATCAATGGCATGAGCAAAATGATATGTTGGCATCAAATCATTCTTGAGCAAAATGGCATCAGAGCAGTTTTCGATGATTTCAACATCACCCTTAGAGCCATCATGGAACATGATTTTTTTCGTTCCGTCTCCTTGTGTTTTCAAACGAATTGCAAATTTTTTACCTTCTTTCAAATATTGCTCAATTTGCTCAAAAGTCAAGTTTCTGCAAGGATCTTTATCTTCATTGATTCCAACAGAGAATTTCTTTTCTCTCTTTTCCTTAACATCTCCCAAACCTTCAGTCTTTTTACAAAAGCATGGAAAAGCCTTACCCTCAGAAACCAATTTTTTTGCATACGCCTTGTAAATTTCTTGACGTTCACTTTGATAATAAGGACCATAATCACCAACAGTGATTCCACCCTTGAGTTGATATTCATCAGGAGTCAATCCATATTCATTCAAGATGTTCATGATAATTGAACTAGCACCAGAAACTTCTCTTTTGTTGTCAGTGTCTTCAATTCTCAAATAGAAAACACCATTGCTACGCTTTGCAATGTTATAATCAATCAAAGCTTGAAAAAATCCACCCAAATGCATATAACCAGTAGGGCTTGGTGCAAATCTTGTCACATAAGCACCTTCTGGCAACTGTCTTTTTGGATATTTTTTTTCGATTTCTTCAACAGTCATTTTGTTGTCTGCAAAAAGCAGTTCAGCCAATTTTTTATAATACATAATCATTCTCCTAACATTATTATAACAATTAAACCCACCCTAAGTGAGTTTAAATTTGCTTCAATTAATAGATAATATTAACAACTTGATCCATGAAATTTGTCAATGTTGTTCCAATGAATTGTTCCATTTTTTCGAGATATGTTTCTGCCAAAGGATTTTTTTCCAAATATTTTTCCATATTGTTGTCATAATCAACAGCCAAAACACTAATGTTCAATCCTTTTAATGCTTGCATATATGCGTCTGTTTCAGCAAGGAAATTTTCTACATAATCAAAAAGTTGATTCATCTCTTCTGAAGTCAATGTGCTGACATTTTCATTTGAACCTACAAATCTTGCCTTATATGTTGCAAATTTGCTCTCCAATGAAGCAAGCAAATTGTCAATTCTGTCTTTTGTTTCAGTTTCTGCCTGACCTTGCCAGTTGAGATTGTTCTCAAGTTCTGTGATCTTGAACTCACTGAAGATAGGCAACATCTTTGCTCTGATATATTCTTTCATAATCTTTGTATCATTTTCGGTTGGAGTTGTCTTCTTCAACAAATCAAAAATTTCTGTTGTTTCAATCGTGCTTGCCAAATTCATTGAAAGTTCAATGTTTTTGCTTACAAGTTCTCCGTATGATTTTTTGAATTTACGAAGATATGCACTGCTAGATTCTTCCGATAATTGTCCATTGAATTCTTCAAAATAATCTACAAATGTTTTTCTCGCTCTAACAAAATCTGAAATTGTGTCAGTGTATTCAACCAGACTTTCATTCAAATCTTTAAGTGCAGTTTTTGATTCTTTTGAAAGATTTTTTTCGTCTAAGTTTTTTATATATTCCTTGTTATTGTCAATATAATCGCTTGAAATCACCAAAGTTGAATTATATATATCCAACAGTTCAACATATCCTTCCTTTTGTTCTGTCACGTATCCGTCAACAATTGTTCCATACTTAATCAAATAATTTGTATCTATATTGTCAACCACACCCTGTGTGAAAACAGAAGAATATTCCTTGTAGGTTGCATCTAACTTGTCGAAGTTTTCTTGAATTGTTGACAATGTAACACCGCCACAACCACCAAGGCCAAGCAATGCAAAAAGCGAGCAACAGCACAAAGTCAACCCTGCCATTATTTTCTTAAATTTCATATCACCCTCCTATTAACCAATGTTTCCTTGAAGGAATTGAGTGTATAATGCTTCCCAACCATTACCTTTTTCGCTGATTATCTTAACTGTGTTTTGTTGATCTGCATTATAGTTAAAATTCAAAATAACTCCTTCTTTGCTTTGAGCAAGATAATTGTTAATAAAATTATAGAGTGTTTGTCCACAACTTGAATCTTGTGTCAATTTTTCAGAAACATCTACTGAAAGTTCTTCTGCTGTATTGAAAACAAGAGTCGTTAAAGCGTTGTTCATCAATGGTGATGTGACAGATGCAGCATAAACATCTCCCAGACGGTTGAATGCATCAGAAGTGTATGCAAACAAATCGCTCATGTATCCCTTGCAATTTGCCCAAGTGTTCGCTTGCCAATAGTCACTTCCACCAGTCACATCTCTGTTTTCAACAATATATGATGCCATTTGTTCTGCCGCATTTTGACCTTTTTTCAAATCGGTTTCAATCTTTTTACGTTCATTTTTGTATGTTTCAGTATATTCTGAGAAAACAATTTGTCTGTTCATAAATTCTCCATATACGGCATAAGCCCTATATGAATCTTGATAATTCTTAACTTCTGCTTTTTCACTTGATGATGTAAGCTTGTTATAGATTGAAGTCAGATATTCATTAATAGTTGAATATTCTTCACTTTCATCAGACAAATAACCTTCAGCAACTGCTGTATTCAAACTTTTTGCAAGTTTTTGCGTATCTCTCTCTTTGAACAAATTGATGAAAACAATTGTCAAAACAACAGCTACAATTGCCAAAATTAAGACTATGATAAAACCTTTTTTCTTCATGCTCACTCCTTCTATTCTTCCATTTGAATTTTTTCATCGTGGTTGAGATATGTTGTGTATTCTCCAACCCATTTGAGTTTAACTTCTCCAGTGCTACCACTTCTGTGTTTTGCAACCAAAAGATAAACCGTGCCTGGCTCGTCTTCTGTGACAACATCGTTATATTTTTCAGGATTGTATAAGAACAAAACAATGTCGGCATCTTGTTCAATAGAACCAGATTCACGCAAGTCTGAAAGGACAGGTCTGTGATCTTCACGCACTTCAACCGCACGAGAAAGTTGTGAAAGAAGAATGATTGGGACATTCAATTCTTTTGCAGCAATTTTCAAAGTTCTTGTCAAATCGCTGACTTCTTGAGTTCTTGACTCTCTGTTTGATTTTCCCATGGTCATCAACTGCAAATAGTCGATGACAATCAAATCCAATCCTTCTGTCATCTTAAGTTTTCTACATTTCGAAATCAATTCAAATGGCGTAATCATTGAAGAATCATCGACATAAATTCCGCTTTGAGCAAGTTTCTTTTCTGCCGTCCAAATTCTCTTCCATTCTTCTGAATCCATGTTCCCTCTAAGAACATGAGAAAGGTTAACCCTTGCGAGTGATGATAACGCTCTTTGCATAAGTTGTTCTTTTGACATTTCAAGTGCAAAAATTGCCACTTTCTTGCCTTCATTGACAGCAGCATCGACAGCAATGTTCATTGCAAAGGAAGTCTTTCCGACACCAGGACGAGCAGCAAGCAAAATCAAATCGCTCTTTTGTAAACCATTCGTGATTGCATCAAAATCTTTATATCCTGTTGGAATACCTCTCATTTTACCTTTGTTTTCTGCAAGTTCAGAAATCTGTTTCAAAACAGTTGTCAAAGTTCCACCAGGCTTCCCGACATGTTCAAGATCAGAAGAAGTTTCTTTTTGAGACAAATCAAAAATTCTTTTTTCTGCTTCTCTCATTGCCTTGTCGCCATCTTCACTGTCAAAAGCAGACTTAATGATTTCTTGTGCTTCAGAAATCAAATGTCTTCTCACAGAGCTATTTTTGACAATATTGAGATAATGTTGAAAGTTTGCCGCAGAAGGAACAACATTGGTGAGATATGTGATGTAATCAATTCCGCCAATTGTTTCCAACTTTTTCTCAACTTCCAACTGGTTTGTGAGTGTGACGAAGTCGACAGGAATGCTCTTGTTGTATACCTTCATCATAGAGTCATAGATGTTGCGATGTGCTTCAGAATAGAAATCTTCCACGTTTAATTTGGAAAAAATATCAGACTGAGCATCATTATCCAACAAAATACAACCAAGCAATGCTTGTTCTGCTTCCAAACTGTTTGGTAAAATTTTATAATCGGCCATATAACCCTCCACTAGTCAGAAAACGGGTCTTTCTTTTTGCTGATACGTTCTTCCTTTTTCTTATCGAGTTTGGTGCAAAGCCAAGCAAAAAGAAAATAAAGAATGAAAAGAAGAATGACAAGAACCATAATGTTCAACCATTGAGGCACGTTCCCCCAAACCATCAAAATGCAAACAATCATAATCGGCAAAAAAACGATGAGCATAAAAAGTCCCAATCTTTTTAGTTTTCGTTTAAGTTCTTGTTTTTCTGTGCTTCTCATTTCTATCCTTTAATAGTTAAAGTATAACAATATTGCAATCGTTTGTCAATTTATAAATTTAAACTCCAAAAGAATTACAAGAAAAAAAGAGACATTAAGTCTCTTAAATTTCTCCACGCAACATTTTTCCTCTTTCTCTGAGTCTCAAGTTGTGATCAAGAATGATTTTTCTGATTCTGATTGATTTTGGTGTAACTTCCAAATATTCATCATCTCCCAAGAACTCAATACAATCTTCCAAACTCATAACTCTTGGTGGTGTAAGTCTCAAAGCATCATCAGAACCTGAGGCACGGCAGTTTGAAAGGTGTTTTGTTTTGCAGACATTGACAACAATATCTCCACCTTTTGGGTTTGAACCAACAACCATTCCAGCATAAACTGGCACGCCTGGTCCAATGAACAATTCGCCTCTTTCTTGAGCATTGTAAAGCCCATAGACAATAGATTTGCCTTCTTCATGAGCAATCAACGAGCCATAATCTCTTCTGTTGATTTCTCCTTTATATGGTTCATAATCATAGAAGATTGAATTAATAATTCCTTCGCCTCGTGTATCAGTCAAATATTCTGATTTGAAACCAAACAAACCTCTTGATGGAATCAAAAATTCCATTCTCATACGACTTCCATGTGGTGTCATATTTTGAAGATCACCTTTTCTGACACCCATTTTGTTCATAACTGTTCCCACGCAATCTTCTGGAACGTCAAGATAAAGTCTGTCAATAGGTTCACATTTAACGCCATTGATTTCTTTGATCAAAACTTTTGGCTGACTAACTTGAAATTCATAACCATCTCTACGCATGTTTTCAATCAAAATTGAAAGATGCATTTCTCCTCTTCCACGAACCTTAAACTTTTCAGCCGTGTCTCCATCCTCAACTCTGAGAGAAAGGTCTTTAACCGCTTCCTTATAGAGTCTATCTCTCAAATGTCTTGAAGTCACAAATTTCCCTTCTCTTCCAGCAAAAGGGCTGTCATTGACCATGAATGTCATTTCAACACTTGGTTCTGCAATCTTGACAAACTCAATCGGTTCAATTTCTTTTTCATCACAAATTGTGTCACCAATAGTCACGTCTTCAAGCCCAGCAACACAGACAATTTCTCCAAAACTTGCTTTTTCAACAGGAACTCTTTTAAGTCCTTCATAAACATACAAACTTACAATTTTGGATCTGACTTTCTTTGTTGCATCATGATAGTTGCAAACAACAACATTTTGTCCAACTTTGATTTCTCCACGGTCAATCTTTCCAACCGCCAATTTCCCAACATAATCATTGTGTTCTGCAGAAGAAACCAACATTTTCAAAGGTTTGTCAATTTCTCCCTCTGGAGCTGGAATGTGTTTGATGATTGTTTCAAACAAAGGTTTCATGTCTGTTCCAAGAACATCTGGATTTGTTGATGAAATGCCCTGTCTTGCAGAAGCAAAAACAAATGGTGAGTTCAATTGATCTTCATCGGCGTCAAGTTCCAAGAAAAGTTCCAAAACTTCATCAATAACTTCCTTAATTCTTGCATCAGGTCTGTCAATTTTATTGATGACAACAACAACCTTAAGTTTCAATGCCAAAGCTTTTTCAAGGACAAATCTTGTCTGAGGCATAGGTCCTTCAAATGCATCAACAACCAAAAGCACACCATCAACCATCTTTAAGACTCTTTCAACTTCTCCACCAAAATCGGCGTGTCCCGGTGTGTCGATGACATTGATTTTTATGCCATTATAAAAGCAAGAGGTGTTCTTTGACAAAATTGTGATACCTCTTTCTCTTTCAAGTGCATTGCTGTCCATAACTCTATCTTCAACGACTTGGTTTTCTCTGAATACATGCCCTTGTTTGAGCATTTCGTTGACCAATGATGTTTTGCCGTGGTCAACATGGGCAATAATTGCAACATTTCTAATTCCTTCGTTTACCATTTTCTCTTTTTCCTTCTCTCTAATATCTATAACTTATATAGTATAACACTTTTTCACGCAAAACTCAATATTTTATAAGAAAAAATTTTGCCCACAACCACATTTGTTATGGACAAAATTCAATATTTGTAATAGTTTTTTTTAGATGTTTTTGCAAAAATGATTGACATAAAGCAACAACACTATGTTAAAATTTACTCAAGAGAGGTTATATGAGAAATTATACCGATAAAGAGTTAGAAAAAATTGCAAATGAAATTTCAACACGAATTTCCAGAGAAGCAACTGAATATTCCTCTGACAGTTCTGGCATGGGATACATCATTGATCCTCAAAAGGCAGAAAAAATCATTAATGAATGTTTGAAGGGAAAAATCTTGACCAATGAAGATCAAGATGTTCTGTCTTCCTTGCTAAAATCAAAGACCCAAAGAAAAGCAAGTCTGTCCATGACCGGCTATGCTCTTTGGAAGATTTTGGGAATATTTGGTTTGTTGGTGCTGATTGTTGTTATTGCAACTGCTTTTTAATTGTCATTTGGATCTTTTTCCCTTTTTAATTCGCAATATTGCAAGACTCGTCCCAACTCCAAACAAAACTAATAATAATGCAAAAGCATACCAAACTGGACGATTGGCATAAGTTATCCAAAAAACTATGTTGTTATCTTGCTCTATATCCTCCAATGTTTTGACAAAAAAGTTGTGATAGAAATATTCATCTTGATACATAAGTTCCGATTTCAATCCTTTCTCTTGTGTCGCAAAATCATAGATGTAAACAGTCTCGTCCAAACTTTTCAAAATCTCTTTTTTTTGAATGTCCGAAATGTTGCTGTTATTGCACCAAGACGAAATTGCCATAGAACAAATCATTTTCAAATCGCCTGCAGATTTTGAAGAAGAAACTGGAAAGGTCGTCGTCATCTCCAATTTTTTGATGAAAAAACCACTTGTCTTTCGTCCTGAAGAAGAACCGGCTTGTTCATCGTCTTCCACACCAAAAAATTTCTTCTGTGCTTCCAAATTTTCAAATTGAATAGAAAAACCAATGCCATCAACATCAGTATAATACGAACACACACCAACAGCCGTTCCTTCAGTTTCTTTTTCTCTGTTGCTTTGTGCCAAAGCATTGACATAAGTTGTCAAATAAAACCTATATGTTTTGATTTCATCTTCTTCAAACCCAAGTGAAGACAAATAGGAAGAATTTAATGGAAAAATATAAGACAATGCAATCTTTCCATCGTTGGTTGCTTGTCTGACAATTCTGAAAGCATTTGTCTCAAAAATTAAGGAATTGTCCACTTTAGATGACTGTCCACAACCACCAAAACTAAGCAAACAAACCAGTAATAAAAAAAGAGTATAAATTGATTTTTTCACATTCTATTTATACTCTTTTTAAATTTCTATTATTCTACAAAATCAGAAAGTTACCCAACAATTATGTCGCCTTTGTGCAAGTTGCTTGAACCAATATTCTGAGTGGAAATGTTTCCATAGTTGTAAACACCTTCCAAAGTTCCCTTACCATAGTCAGCAACACCTGCGATATAAACTGATGCCTGATTTTGTTGTTGTGTACATTCAACTGTTATGTCGAAATAGTTTGAACAATTTCTCAAAGTTCCTGATGTGGAATTTGTGATCACAACACCTGCAACTTGAACAGTGTCTGTTGCTTTTTGACAAGTGATATAGATTGAATAGTTCTCATCTTCGTTTCCGCCAACAGAACAATCTTCTATCGTTGCAAAATTCATGAACGCAATTCCGCTTAGGAACATGACTTGAGATTGATTTCCGTCGTTCAAAATCATTGAAGTTGAAACACCACTGTTTGAAATTGTTGCAGCGCTACCTTCATTTTTCGAAACTAAACCACTGTAAACCATCATTATTCTTGTGTTTGGTGCAACATAACCAACAAAGTTGTTTGTGAAGCCAACAAGATTGACATTGTCAAGTTTTCCATTGTTTGTAATTGCCAAACCTGCCATCAAAGAATGATTTCTAATGATTGTGTTTGCCGTTCCATAGGTCACATTGATGTTGAGATTGCTTATTGAAGAGGTTTGTGTCAATGTTTCAAACAATGATGTTCCGTAGTTAAAGGTTGTTGAAGTTTCTGTTCCTGGTCCAAGAACAAAACCTTCAGAAACCAAGATACCCTGACTTAATCTTGAAGTTCCGCTTGAGATGTATGTGATTGTGTTGTTGTTACCTTCAATAATTCCGTCAAATTCCCCTGTAAAGAGAACACCAGAAATGTAACTCTCCTCGTCCCCACTTTCACTTAAAACAATGCTGGTTTCCAAAGAGAAGTAATATTGTTCTTCCTCTTCGATATTCATTCCATTTTCAGTGTAGTTAACAAGCGCTTCGTCCTTTTTCATACGCTTTGCCAAATTCTTAAATTGTTCAACATTGATAATGCGGTATGGTGAATCTTGAGTTCCATTTCCACTTTCAAACAAATTGAAAGCAACATAATCGACCATATCATCACTGGTGTAAACCAATTCTTTTGACTGAATGTTTGTGCTTCCAAGTTTGATGCTGATTTTCAGTCTTACTTGGTCTGTGATGATTGAAGGAGTGAATGTAGTTTTTGTGGTTGTGTATGTCCTTACAATTTGATTTGGTTCTTCTCCATATGTCACTTCAACAATGTAAACAGGTTCGACAATTGCAGTTGTGTCAACCAAATAGTTGATTCTGCCATCAAATGTGATTAATGTTTTCTCGCCCTCATTTGCCACAATTTTGAACAATGTGCTTGTGCCGAATGTTTCTTCTTGAACAACAACTCTTTGATTTTCATAACTTTCCAAACTTATGTAATAACGCTCTCCCAAATAAAGAATTTGTGCACAATTCTCAAGCACACTTTCCACAGTGACTTCTTCACCCGTTTCCAGTGTGATTTCAGAAGCCTCATGCAAGGTCGTATCATTATAAAGAACCGTGGTTTCAATCAAAACATTTGCATCTCTGACTTGTTGTGCAACGGTCGAAGTTTTAAATGAATAATATCCATTATAAGTCCATGAGAATGTTTGCGTTTCGTCGTCCCAAACAATCTTGCTGTCCTCACCCCAGTTTGAACGTTGAAGGACAAATTCTTCACTTACATCACTGTACAATACATTTGCTGTTGCAAGATTGTTAACCTTGAATGTGAGCGTTGCTGTTTGGTCTTCAGAAATAACAATGTATTGATTTACATATTTGTCTGGATAAGATGTAATCAACCCTGCATCTTCCTCATCTCTCAAGATGTACAATCTATATTGATCCCTGTTGAATGTAATTGTCTTTGTTTCAACAATTTCTCCAGCACTCATAATTTTGATTTCAGCAACTATGTTGTTTGAATTTGAATCTGCAAAATATGACTCAAAATCCAAAGTTTCAAGACCACTGTCTGAAGTGATGATGAAATCTTCTGAAGTTATTGTCCTAAGTTTTGTAACTTCCACTGTTCTCGCAAATGATTTGATAAACAATCCATTGTTTTCTGAACCTTGTGTCACATAAACATACAAGATTTGTTTTCCGTCTGGCATTGCACCAGGATCTTCAACAAACTTAATCTTGAACACACTTGTTGCAGTTGGCTCGTCAATCTTAACTGAATCTACAACAAATGAACCAGAAATTTCGTTTCCATTATTGTCCGTTACCACAAATGAATATTGTTCAAAGAACATCTTTTCATCAGTTATGCTTGAACTTGTTGTGTATGTCCAATAAAGTGAACCATCAACAATTTCAAATGAATCTGTATCAACAGGATTCAAACGATCAATACTTCTCAAGATTGCACCATTGCCCATCAAAATGTAAGTTCCTGTGCCATCATATTGCAAATTGCCATAAGCATATCCACCTTCAACCAAGGTCACATAATCGCCCATTGGAACACGATCTGTGACATTCAGTGCCAATGCTTGAACGGTTGCTTTAAGATATGTCTTTTCATCAGTTGCAACTATTTGATCTTCATTTATGATTGTAAAATCAAAAGATGTGTCAGTTGTATAGTAATAATATTCAGTGCCAACATTTGTTTCTGTTTCACCTTCTTCGGTGTTTGATTCCTTATATTGAACAATTGTGATTTTATAAACCACATCAGCTCCACCCGTTGACGGAACTGTGAGAGAAGTGTCACCAGACTTACCTGTCACTTCACCCCATTTCAAGATACCATTTTCAATGATTACATTTTGAACAGTGTCCATCATAGACGCTTTGATGCTTGCAACTTCACTCTTCAAAGCGACACTCTTGTCGCTGGATTCTCCAGTTGTAACATCTTTGCAATAGATATGTTTGAGATAATACAAACTGTCATCATCTTCAATGTTGAGTGCTGCAGTTGTTCCCAAACTTGCCACAAAGAATTCACTTGCAGTTTCTTCTGTGTTTTTGTATTCATAGTCTGGATTTGTTAAATCCATTCCTGTGATTCCTGTTTCATAATACAAAATTTCACTTGCACTGTTTGCATCTGAGAACTTAATGTTCAAAGATTCGTCAGTGTTGTAAAGCACATAATTGTACAAACTTCCATCGGAATAGCAATTTTTCAATGACGGATCAGTTGCACTGTCAACACCAAGCATACCGATGTTTGCGGAGTCGTCGATTGCAATGTAACCAAAATCATTTGTCAAAGTTGGAGTTGCAAGTTTATAAACATTATTCACTTGATAGATCTCGCTGTCGACAAAGATTGATTTATCTCTGACTTCTCCAAACAAAACAAACTTAATGTAGTCATACAATCCATATCCAAGCCCGGCCAAAGAAAATCTTGAATTTGCCATGTTTCCATCAATTTCTTCAACAGTTTCTTCTGAGCTCGTATTTTTCTTATATATAACACTAGTTTTTCTGTTGTTTACAGATCCCCAAACAAATTCTCCGTCGGCAATTGCAAATGTATTGTTAAATCCAAGCAATGTCAAACTGAAGAACTCTGACTTACTTGAAGCAGAATAGTCAGTTCCAACAGCATAAATTTGCATTTTGTATGTTTTACCAGAGCCAACAACATCTCCAAATCTTCCCAAAATCGAATCTCCGCTGTTGTGGTTGAGATAGAACATCAAATAATCTCCACCAGTTGTCGTTTCTCCAGTGGCATTTGTTTCATAAACAGTGACGCTTCCTGGGACATCTTCTCCAACATAGCTCAAACTCCAATTTGAAATGCCCTTTGTGATTGCAAAGACAAATTGATTTCCAGCATCATCATAAATTTTCATGTTATAGTTTTCTGCTGTCCTCAAAGAGTATGATCCAGAAGTGTAGTCATAAACTTGACTCTTCTTAACCAAAATTTGATATGAATTTATTGATTTGTCAGTTGTGCTTTCAATCTTTGTCGCTCTAACAGAAGGTTCTCCATTGACATACAAAACATTTTCCCCATTGCTGTTTGAGAAATTGTACCAAGAAGAGTTCAAGGTCTTACTGCTTCCCAACAAACAATATTCAATTTTATAACTTCCCATTTGAACAGACTCAAACAAATCATCAAACAGTTTTTGTGCATTTGCAATACCAAAACTTCCATTGACAACAACCGATTCTCTAAACTTGGAAATAAGTTCTTGAACAGAAGAAGATCCCGCATTTGAATAGATATCATTAAGCCTATTCAAAATATCAAAACTGTTTTCTGTCGCAAAATCTGTCAAACTTGCAAGCAAATATCTTGCATTGATGTCAAAAACTTTTCTGACACCTTCCGAGCCACTTTCAAGAGATGTAAATCTGATTCGCAAAGTGATGTTATTGTTAACCAAATCTTGCAATGTGAAAGTAAATGGACTTGTGAAAACTGTCGTTGACAATGCTGTTGCGATTTCTGCATAAGAATTGTTGCTGGTAATCAATTTGTAGAAATCTCCGTTTGCATCCCAGTCAAAGAACAATTTTCCGTCTGCCAATTGCAAAGGAACATTGATTTGATTTTTATAAACCAAAATTGGTGTATCAAGCCCAGCCGAAGCATCTGTTATGAACACTCTGCTTGAAGGCAACATGAAAGGATCTTCAGAAATGCTCTGAACAGCCAAATAATAAGCACTTTCTGTTCCAACAAAACTTGAAGCATTGTAATATGTGTTTGTTGTTGCAAAATAGTTGTATTTTTCACCAAGTTCTTCGCCATTTAAGTCTTGAATGAAGTATACATAATATTTCGTGGCTTTGTCACCATTTGGACTCCAATACAAATTTCCAGCGGATAATGTCAATGTTCTGACTGATGGCAATCTTTCAAATTCGAATGTTTTATCCCCACTTGCTGACAACCAATCTGACAAAACAAATTTGTATGTTTTATCTGTGCCAGAACCAGAAATTTCCACCTGAATCTTTGAAAATTCAACAAGGAATGTGCCAGTGAGTGTTTTCAAATCTTCTTGTTCAAAAATCTCTGTCAAATTGATTGAGAACACTGATTGATCTGCAAAATAAGTGTTTCCTGTAACTTGCTCTTTTGTCAAGAATTTAATGGTTGAGAATGTTTCTCCTTCGCCACCTTCTTCTCCTTCTTCAGTTGCAAGTTGCGTCACTCTGACGAAGAAGCCTAATGTTT
The DNA here is from genome assembly GCA_946496065.1 of uncultured Clostridia bacterium. Classification (GTDB taxonomy): domain Bacteria; phylum Bacillota; class Clostridia; order Christensenellales; family UBA1242; genus Caccovivens. The sequence goes on along the minus strand of CAMMFF010000001.1, from coordinate 198,374 downwards.
GCAAACTGTCGTCGACATCAACATTATTGAACAAAGCAAAAGAATTTGCATAATCTTCAGGATAAACAGAATCTTCTCCCAAATCACCAACTTTCGTTATCTCTTTAAATTGAGTTTCTGCCACATAACTAAATGTGAATGTGTATGGTTTTGAAATGATATAACTTCCCGAAACATCACTTGTTTCTCTATATGACCAGAAATAAATTTTGAAGTTTTCATTCACGCTCAATTCATATCCACTTTCTTTGAGTTTGCTCAAAAGTTCCATGAAAGAATATGAATAAATGTATTTCATCTCTTCTTCACTTGTGAAGGCCTCAGTTGGAACAAAACTTACAACACTTTCGGTTAAGATTGCATCTTCGCTGAGTCCTGCAAAAAGATTTGTGAAACTGTTTGGTGTCATTGTGAATGCCAAACTTGAAGGCAACAATTCATGATATCCAACTTCATAAATCTCATCGTTGACAACAAATGTCAAATCATTTCCAACTGTTGTCAAAGGCATTGAGTCAAGAATGAATGTGTAATCTGCTGATGAAGCAGGTTCTTCAACTGCGCTTCCAACTGCGATGATTTCCACATTAAACAATGTCCCAGTTGAAATAACACTTGAAGCATCAAGTTTTGTCGTGCCAGCAGTTGCTTCAATTGCTTTCCATGTTTGCAACTCTGTCGCTCCAGAAGCATCGACAAATCTATATAAATATGTAACCCCGGTTTCGCTTACAAACACAATGCTTCCAAAGGAATCCACACTTATATCTGTCGTTTGAATTCCGTTACCTTTTATTGTTGCATTGAAGACAAATGAGAATGAATTGTTAAGACCATTTCCACCGATGGTAACAAGGTCAAAGACAACATCAATATCTGACAGCAAATCAAAAGCAGTTAGTTTCCCAAAAGCTATCAAGTCTTGATAGTTTTCTCCAAAAATCTCAGACAATGAATAAGAAACTTTTCCATTGACCGGATTCATTTGATCACCTTTTTCTGCATGATAGTCAACTGTATTGAAACTGTAAAGCAAATTTGTTCTTTCAGTGTCAGATTGAGCATACATTTTCAAGATATATCCACTTGCATTTGAAACAGAATCCCAAGACAAAACAACTTCAGACATATCTGCATCATCTCTTTCCATAGTCACACTTGTCACTCTGTCGATTCTGTTAAGGACAAAGTTGATTGTGTTGGCAACGGAATTGACATAACCATTTTCTGACGCAAAGATCTTCAAATCATAACTGTCATTCTGCCAGCTGTTTGGGAATTCAAAATAGAACTTCCCTTCGTCAGCGACAACTTCAAATCTTGTTGAACCATACTCAACAACATATATTGTTGACAAATTATTAAGTGACGCATCAATTGAGAATCCGCCTTCTTCCTTTGTCACACTTTCAACTTGATTCAACACATTATATGTTGAACTTTCAACAACTGTAGGTGTTGCAAGATAATAGATTTTGTTTGTATCATCGGCATAATTGTTGATGTAACCAGAAACCTTGATTGAACCACCCTTTGAGAGATATTGTTCAAAGAATGAAGTCATATCATAAGACAATTCTTCAGAAAGACTCCCAACTGAAACTTCCAAATATTCCGTTTTAACTTCTCCACCATTTTCTTGATATGTCACTTGCAAAATCACGCCACCTGCGGTGTATTCAAGATGTTCGGCGTCAAAATTGATAACAAGATTTTGATTATATTTTTCTCCAACAGCATCAAAAGCCAAACTCTTAAGGTCAACCACTCTGACAATATCAACACTGCCTTCAGAAGAAGGAATGTCTGTGTCGCTCAAAGCCATGATCTTGACGGTCATCTTTTCACCAGGCATGATGTTGTTGTTATAGTTTTCTCTGGTCAATGTGAATGTATATTTTCCATCTGCCAAAGAAATGTTGCTTGTAAGCACTGGCGTGTCATTATCGTTGATATAAATGCTGAATCTTCCACTGTTTCCATAGTTTCCAACAAATGAAATTTGAATGTTTGGGAATTGTGCGTTTTGCAAACCTTCATAAACATACTTCACTTCAGTAACTTCAGGTGTTGTAAGTTTTTTGATGACACTATCTGATTGATACAAATAATGGTTGTTTTCTGTGTTTCCATTGATAAGTTCAACATCTTTGGCATAATAAATTGTGCCACCAGCAGAAACGCTATAACTATCCAAATAAGCTGAAACACTAATTTCTATATTCCCTGCTGAAAGGTTTGAAATTACCTCGTAAAGGTCGGAATTTGTTGATAGGTTAACGCTTGTTTCTGCTGTTCTGTAAGTTGCAGCTTTCCCGGCTTCATCTTTGAAAATGATGATATAACTCAAACTTCCAAGGCCAGCGTTGTCACCAAACGCATTCCATGAAAGCAAATTGTTTGAGAATGTCACTGTGTCATTTTCTGGCTTGATTGTGTTCATCTCAGCCAAAGTCCAAGTGGTCGTGTTGCTATCAATATAATATACAGTCGAATTTTCATTTTCAATCTTTTTCCCAACCACTTTCAAAGTATAGGAACCATTTTCTGTGATTTCAATTTGACCTGTTTTGTTCTGATCTGTTGATGAGGTTTTAACTTCAACATAATCATAAAAATCTTGCTCAGAAGTTGAAACTGCATAACTTAATTTTGCATCATTTGTCAGTGTCAACTGAGTCAAACTCTTCAATTTGTAAATGGAAATTGTGTTTGAGTTGCTTGATTCCAAATAATATGGATTGGAAACTTTAACATAAAATTTGTAATATCTTGATTCTTCAAAACCTGAACTTGACATACTGTAAGACAATGTCCCAGAAAGTTCAGAACCGTAAGTAGAATCATCCATATAAATTTGATAGGTGGTTTCTGATGCTACAGATGCATTTGCATCAACTTCTTCCCAAGAAAGTGTGTAATCTGTTGCTGTGTTTGAGAACGAAAGTTTTGTCGCACCCATTTTTTCAACAGAAAGTTCTGTGCTTGCTGAGTCGCCATACACACTTGCGTAAGGTGAAGACAATGTGATAACAGAACTGTCACTCAAAGTTTGATATGCATAAACCGAAAACTTAATTTCTGTTGCTTGGTTATAAATTCCTGAGATTTGTTCATTTGTTTTCAAAGCCTCAATCAAATCATTAAGTTTGATTGTAACTGTGCTTCCAGAATAGGAAATGAAGTTTGATTGCAACCCCAACTGAACACTTGTTCCTTCATAAACTGCAACAACAGTTCTGTCAAATTTGACACTGAGAGCAACAGGTCCGGAAGGAGTTGTGCAATTCAAGTCCAAAACATAATATTTTGTTCCAGAGATCGCTGCGTGTTCAAACGTGAGATTTCCATCATAGAATTTGAAATTGCTTGGTGCTTGCAAACGAGTAAAGTTAAGTGTTGAAGCAACGCTGTCAAGATAGATTTTCCCGTTTGTTTCTTGATAAATGTTTCCCGAAAGTTTGGTTCCATATAATGTGAATGTCAAGGCAAAGTTGTTGAGTTTAGAGATGTTAAACACTGGATAAGTGCCATCAGTCTTGTCAACAAAATTGCTGTCACTTTCCCAAATCTTTGCACCTGTGGCACCAGTTTTTTCATTGATTGTCAAAGTTGATGTAAGTTCGTCAATCGACAAATTTTCAAAAGCAACAGCACCAAGTCTTTCAATGGACAAATTCGTAGGTTCGCTTGCAACATAAAGCGTTTCGTCATCAGCATGTCCAATCACAGAAATGTTGACAGCAGTGTCCCCTTGAGCAAAATCCTCAGAGAGCAAATAGATGCTGAATTCTTCTTCAGAAATTTTGAAAGTGTCGTCTTTTGTGCTTCCAACGGTCAATTCATAACTGCTGATGTTTTCGGCATTGGCAATTTTAACAAAATAACCAGTGCTTGCAGTGAAACCACTGTGGTTCACATAACTTGCATCATAACCAAACTGAACTGTTCCATTGACAAGTTGTTCTGCAATGTAGAAAACTTCTTCCAGACAGTCCACTGATGAGATGTATTCATTCGCTTTGTTCGAAACCGCAAACACTCTCACATAATAATACCCAACTTTTGAGAAAGTGTAACTTGCATCAACGGTGGTTTCTTCTTGTTTAGAAAGCTCTTCAACATCAATTGAAATTTCGTCTTGATTGGCATCATAAGTGTCTTTATCTATTTCATAAATTTCCAATCTGTAACCATCTGCATTGTTAACAGAATTCCAAGTGTATGTTTTGTTTGTTGAATTTCCACTACCAGCAGAAATTGGAGCAGAGAGCAGTGTCAAAGTTTTTGTCAGTGAAGATTTGATTGCAAGGTTATCGTCATCAGTCTTTGCAACAACCTTAAATCTGTAAACATCAACACCTTCATCAGAACTTGCTTCAAACAAAGTTTCAATTTTGTCAGTAAACTTGAATGACACACTGTTTTCCACTGTCTCAAGTGAATATTTCTCACCATCAACAATTTCAAAGTCTGTGCCATTCCAGAAATATAAATCAAAGTCAGTAGCATTTTCGACAGCTTCAAATGTCAAAACTGATTTTTCTTCAACATAACTGTGTGTAATCCCTGATTCAGCATCGAAAGCAGAGACTTTAATGACTTTCAACTGAGCACTTAAATCTGAATTGATCACATAAACATCTTCTCCAGCAATTTGGTTAGTCTCAGATTTTGCAGAATTATAAACCGCCAAATCATATTTTCCCGATTGAAGAATTTCAATCGAAATATTCTTTGAAGTTTCATCGACAGTCAACCCCTCAATAACAACATTGCTTCCAAGTCCAAGAACCAAGACATTGCTTTCAATCAAACTTGATGTTGTTGAAACTCTCGCATTAAAAGTTGTTCCGTCAATTTCATTTTCTCCAACACCAACAAAATTCAATGCCGGCATTTTATATATCTTTCCAAGAGCAAAGGTGTCGCTTGCATAGAAAAGCCCACTCTCATTAACTGCAGAAACGCCAACCTCATAAACGCCCGAAGCAAGACCATTCAAATTTGTTTTTATGTCGACGCCCGAATTATCAAAATTCATTGTTGAAACATCTTCAGTTTCGGTGTTTTTCAAAGAAACTTGATACTTTTGGACTTGAGAGTCGGATTTAATTTCAAGAAGTCCACCTTCATTTGCTGAAAAAACATAATTTGCAGTTGGAACATCAAGTTTAACAATTTCCAATTCTTCACTTTCCATCGCAATTTTCTGTCCAACTTCATCATAAACCAAAACAGAAATTGAATGAGTGCCCGCATCAGCAGAATCAAAATATGCCGACAAATCTTTTGTCGTTGAAGTTTGAAAATCATCAAGAAGAACATCGTCCATCTTAACTTTATATTTTGCACCAGCGACTGCACTCCAAGACAAGGTTCCATCGACAGCATTCCAAGACAAATCTTCTTCTGTCAACTCGTCCATATATCCATAATACAAAGTCTGCACTTGTGATGCTGAGCTGTTGTCAAAATAGCCTGTTCCTTGAGCAGAAACTGTCAAGCTGTAAACTCCATAGTCGGTCAATTGAAAACTGTTTGTTGAAACAGTTTCTTTGATTGGCACAACTTCATCAACTGTTTCTGGCTCATTTGCCAAATATGTAGTGAGCGTTCCTTCCACAACATAACTTTGAGCAACTGTTGGATTTTTTTCGTTTTCAAAATATCCAGAAACACTTCCCCATGTCATAAGTCCCGTTTCACTCAAAGCAAAATCTGTAGGTGCGGAGAAATTTTTCTTAACAACAATTTGCATTGAAGCCAAGTTGTTGTTTTGATATGTGGCATAGACAAAGGTTTTTCCAGAATTTTGAGCAATTGCCACCATTCCACTCAATTTGACAATGGAAGAGTTTGAAAAGCGGTATGAGATTTCACTTTTATCTGCGCCAACAACATTCAGATAGTTGTCCAGTGAAACATCTTCGCCCAATGAAACAACAATCTCATTTTGTGAAAATGAGGCTTCGGCTTTTTTCAATGAGCAAGCCATAAGTACGCTGCTCAGCAAAATTGTCATAACTGACACCAACACAATGCTAAATTTTTTCATAAAGAAAACCTCTCTAAAAATTTCTCTGCCGTTAAGTCTATCTAAATCTTCAAAATTATTTTACCACTTATCAATAAAATTTATCAAATAAAAAACAAAGAAAAAATGAATTTATATAAATAATTATTTATATAATAAAAAGTCATTTCTAAATTAAAAATGATTTTATTTAATTTTTTCTCAAATTAATTTTCAAAAAAACATGCAAAGAATCGTAATTTATGAGTAATTAAAACAATTAAAAAATATAATTAAAAAATCAAAAATATTAAAAAATGCATCAAAAAATCAATATTTTTTAATATTTTTATTAAATTTTTGATATTTTTTAATCAATTAAATTATTTTTGAAATAATTTTCTTTTAAATTTTTCAAACTTTCTTTTTTATTGTCCAAAACAATTTTAAGTTTTTCTCTGATGATTTTGTTTTCAATCTTTGCAATCATACTTTTGACTTCAATCACATTGATTTCCAACAGCTCTATGTCATACAAAAAGATTTTGTCAAAATTTTTAACATAATCAACATTATATCCCGACAAAAACTTTCTCGAACTGGAGTAAAATTTGTTGTCTCCACCCATTCTCAACAACAACTCACAAAGAATATTGCAGTTTTCCAATTCCTTTTCATACAAATTTTTCAGGCTATCACTGTATTGACTTGCAAAAACCACGCTTTGATTATATTGATAAAAAAAGTGCATAAAGGCAGAAAAACAACCTTTTGCACCCGCATAAAAATTCTGAATTAATCCCTCATAATATGAGTTAACTTTCAAAAGAGTTTCTTTCATACTCTTTCTTTATGCAAAAAAATCAAATTGTGACAATCAATATTCCGTCCATTTTGGTTTTTTAACAAACTCTTTGAAATTCAATCCTTTCAAATCAACAAAATCAAATTTCAGTCTGAAGCATGCCAGTTTTTGCCTGTTTTGTTTAAATTTTTTGTTAATTTCATTTCTTCCATATTTCCCATCACCCACAATCGCATGACCTAAAAATGCCAAATGTGCACGAATTTGATGCGTTTTTCCTGTAATAAGTTCCACTTCAACCAAACTGCTTTCCACCCCAGATTTGATTGTTCTCACTTTTGTTTCAATCTGAACTGAATTTTTTACTTTTTGATTGAAAATCTTTACATTGGAATTTTCACTATCTTTAACCAAAAAACCTTTAAAAATTTGATTCTCAACATCAAATTTTCCAACAACTTCTGCAATATAGAATTTATGAACCTTATGATTTTTGAATGCATCAACAAGTTTTTTCTCCGCCATTTGATTTTTTGCAAAAATCATTACGCCTTCTGTGTTTCTGTCCAATCGATGAACTGCAATGGCGTTTGGAAGAACATTTTCCAATCCCCTTTCGCCCTCAACCTCTATGCCTGCCGACTTATAGATGACATAAACATCATCATCTTCAAACAAGATCTCATATTTCTTCTCCAGCATATCCGCGGAATAATAAAATGTCACAGGTTCACCCGCATGAACCACAACATTATCTCGAATTGCCTTTCCATTGATTTTTACATCTTTGTTTCTCAACATTTTGTTGACATCAGCAAAAGAAAAGCCATAATCCTGCAAGAGATTGACCAATTTTTTATCTTTTTCGACTATTATATCTTTTTTAAGCATATCTTATTATACAAAAATTAATCAATGTAAGACAAACAAAAAGGAGACTATATGGAAAATATTTGCATAGAAGATAGAAAAAAGGTAACAGTCAATGGCGCAACAAAAGTTCTTTCGTCAACCAGCAATCAAGCGGTTGTTGAAGTTGGAGATTGCAACATCGTCATTACTGGAACAAATATTGAAGTCACAAAACTTGATTTAGACAACAAAGAAGTGGTTTTTTCTGGGAACATAAACTCAATCAAATACACAACAAAACAAGAAAAAACAAATTTAATTAAAAGGTTATTCAAATAATGCTATATGAATCTTTATCACAACCAATAATATTTTTATTTCTTTCTTTAAGTGGATTTTTAAGCGGATTTTTATTTGATTTAAAAAATATTTTATGCGTTTATTTTAGGCGAAATAAAATAATTTCACAAATTTTATTATTTTTTGCAGTTTTTTTAACATTTTTTATATGTTTTTTCACAAATTTAAAAATTAATTATGGTGAATTTAGATTTTTTTCAATTGCCGCTTTTACAATTTCTTTCATTTTGCAAAGATTTATAGTTAAAAATTTTCTTGCCAAACCAGTGATAAAGTGTTACAATAAGTTCAAGGAAAAGCACAATGGAAGAAAAACAAAAATGGTGGAAAAAACTTAGCGTATTTCAAATAACTTGCATCGTTTTGATCGCAATCTTAATCATTGCCATCATTGTCCAAATTGGCATAATGATAAATCTTAAAAACAAAACCGATGACACAAACGATAAAAATGATGACATTATTTCGCAACTTCCTGAAGACGAACAAACAGAGACAGAAGAGACATCTGTGTTGAACAATTATTTAAAAAGTATAGAAAACTATAAAAATTAGCGATAATCGACCTAATAAAACAGGTTGATTATTTTTATTATCAAATTATCATATAAAAATTTAGAAACATTCCCGCTTTGAACAAAACTCAAGAGACCTTCATTAAGAGTAAAATTTGAAATCGCAACAAGAACGACATAAACAATTCCAAACATAATCAACCCCTTTATTGCGCCAACAAAACCACCCAAAATTTTATTTCCACTTTGAAAACCAAGCATTTTAATCGTTTTATTTAATAAAAATCTCAAAATTTTAAGCAAAAATATCAAAATCAGAAATATAACCAAAAAAGTGATAACCTTAATCAATAACCCAGAAAGTGAAGGAGCAAGAATTTGGCCAGCAGTCAGACTCCCATCAAAAGAAACATTTCCAATCAAATTGGTTAAAAATAATCCAAAAAGCGAGCCATAACTTGTTTGCATAAGAGCAGTCCTAAATTCTTCCATGGAAGCAAATTCCCCAGCCATAATTTCATCAATCCCCGTTTTTAACATTCCGTAAATGCCATCACCAAACCAACTTTGAGCATAGCTAGAAAAAAACGCCGTAAGTTTCCAAGCAATGACAAACATTGCAAACATTCCCACCAACGAAAAAACCATAGAGATAAATCCCTTGAAATATCCCTTAATGAAATAAAAACCGCAAAAAGCAAACAATATCCAGTCCATCAGAAAAATTTTTGTCAATTCGAATCTTTTTAAAACAAAAAAGACCTGCTTTTCGCAAGTCTTAATTCAAATATTTCTCCAAATCTTTACACTTCTTTTTGTCCATTGCAGGCACTTCGGAAAGCCTGTAAGGAATTCCCAATTCCTTGTATTTTTTAATCGCCATGGTGTGATAAGGTAACAATTCAATTTTTTCAATATTTGAAAATTTATCAGCAAATTCTTTTAACGCCAAAACGCTCTCTTTTGTGTCGTTATATCCCGGAACAATAACCTGTCTAAACCACATCTTTTTGTTTTTTTCTTGGCAAGCTTTCAAGAATTTTGAAAATTTGTCAATCTCTTTTCCAACCAAATTCTTATATTTATCAGGATTCAGTTCTTTAACATCAAGAATAATCAAATCACAATAATCCAAGAGTTCATCATAATCATCGCCATAGCCAGAAGTATCCAAACATGTATGAATTCCCTCTTGTTTGCACAACTTGAAAACTTCAGTAACAAATTTTGCCTGCAATAATGGCTCTCCACCAGAAATGGTCACCCCACCACCATCTTTGAAATAAACTCTGTATCTTTTAATTTTTTTCACTAGTTCTTCTGGTGTCATTTGAATTTTTTCTTCTTTCGGATTCCACATTTCTGGATTGTGACAATAAGCACATCTAAGTGGACACCCCTGCAAAAAGACAACAAATCTCACACCAGGGCCGTCAACCAACCCCATTGTTTCAAAACTTGAAATATTTCCCAACATGTTATTTTTCTCCATCTGTGCAATCAATTGTTAAATCTGCTTTAAAATCATCATTTTTATTGTAATTGTTTATCACAGCTATCGTTTTATATCCCAAATCGTGACAATAATTGACAACTCTCGCCGAATCTTCAAACAACATCGCTTGTGAAATTTCATATCCAGTGTTTTGTTTTAAATCTCTTAGATAATCAAGTTTGTTTATTCTTACTTGAGGCATGGAAACAATTTTTGAAAAACAATCATAAATTCCTTTTATTTTAAGAACTTCAGTAATAATATGTTCATCTTGATTTGAAACAATTACAAATTCCAAATTTTTAAAATTTTTAACTATCTCATCAAAATAATCGAAAATTTTCACATCATCTTCTTTTAACAACTCTAAACTATATCTTTTTTTTATGTCTATTTTTTCTTTAACATCTATGTTGCTAAATTGAGATATATACCCATAAATTTCTTCATCATTATGCCCAATAAATTTTTTAAATTGTTCAAAAGTAAACTTTTCTTTTGGAAAAATTTCTTCTATCGTTTTTTTGTGTGCCAAAAAATGTTTTGGTTCGCTGTTTAATAATGTTCCATCAAAATCAAACAACAAAACTTTATAATCTTTGGAAATTATTTTCTTTAACTTTTCAATAACAGTTTTCCCCATTTTGTTTTTCATCTTGCCTCATGAAATGTTCTTGAAATGACTTCTTGTTGATGTGCCTTGGACAATCTGTTGAAGTTTACTGCATAACCAGAAACTCTGATTGTCAAATTTGGATATTTCCAAGGATTGTTCATCGCATCAATCAAAAGTTCTCTGTTTAAAACATTAACATTCAAATGTTGTGCCTTTTGAACGAAATATCCGTCAAGAATGTTAACCAAATTGTTGATTCTTGATTTTTCATCATGACCAAGTGCATCAGGAACAATTGAGAATGTGTTTGAAATTCCATCTTGGCAGCAGTCACAATAAGGAATCTTTGCAACAGAATTCAAAGATGCCAAAGCACCAGAACAATCTCTTTCATGCATTGGATTTGCTCCAGGTGCAAAAGGCTCTCCCGCTTTTCTTCCGTCTGGAGTTGCCCCAGTCTTCTTTCCATACATAACATTTGATGTGATTGTCAAAAGTGAAAGAGTGTGTTTTGCATCTCTATACAATTTGTGTTTTTTCAAACATCCAAAGAAATATTCAACCACTTGAACGCCAAGTTCATCAACTCGGTCATCATCATTCCCAAACTTAGGGAAATCGCCTTCAACTTCAAAATCAACAATCAATCCATTTTCATCTTTGATTGGTTTAACTTTTGCAAACTTGATTGCAGACAAAGAGTCAACAACAACAGAAAAACCAGCAGCACCAAATGCCATAAGTCTTTCCACCCAAGTGTCATGAAGTGCCATTTGTCCTCTTTCATAAGCATATTTGTCGTGCATATAGTGAATAATGTTCATTGCATCAACATATGTCTTTGCAACTTTATCCAAAGTTTTTTGATAGTTTTTGAAAACTTTATCAAAGGTCAAAACTTTTTCTGTGTTCTTGGAAAGTCCTTCAACAACCAAAGCACCAGACTTTTCATCATAACCACCATTGAGAGAATAGAGCAATGCTTTTGCCAAGTTGCATCTTGCACCAAAAAATTGCATCTGTTTTCCAACTTTCATTGCGGAAACACAGCAAGCAATTGCATAATCATTGCCATAAATTTCTCTCATGACATCATCGCCTTCATATTGAATTGCATCAGTCAAAATTGAAATCTTTGCACAGAATTTTTTGAAATTGTTAGGCAACTTCTCTGACCAAAGAACAGTCAAATTTGGTTCTGGTGAAGGATTGAGGTTTATCAATGTTTGTAAATATCTGAAAGAATTTTTTGTTACCAGACTCTTTTCATCGTCAGCCATGCCACCAACACTTTCGGTTACCCAAGTTGGATCACCAGCAAAAATCTCATCGTAATCTGGAGTTCTTAAGTGTCTTACAAGACGAAGTTTGATGATGAATTGGTCAATCAACTCTTGAGCCTGTTCTTCTGTCAAAAGTCCTTTTTTCATGTCTCTTTCAATGAAAATGTCAAGGAATGTTGATGTTCTTCCCAAACTCATTGCAGCACCATTGTTTTCTTTAACGCTCGCAAGATATCCAAAATACAGCCATTGAACAGCCTCCTGTGCTGTTGTTGCAGGCTTGCTAATGTCAAAGCCATATCCCATTGCCATTTTTTTGATTTCTTCAAGTGCTTTGATTTGTTCTGCAACTTCTTCTCTCAAACGAATGTTTTCTTCACTTGAAACATCAATTTTTTCTTTGTCTTTTTTCTTTTCTTCAATCAGAAAATCAATTCCGTAAAGGGCGACACGACGATAATCTCCAATGATTCTTCCTCTTCCGTAAGCATCTGGAAGTCCAGTGATCAAACCTGCTTTTCTTGCTTTTCTGATTTCTGGAGTGTATGCATCAAAAACGCCATCATTGTGAGTTTTTCTATATTCCCAGAAATGTTTTTTGATTGTTGGGTCAAGTTCTCTTTTGTATGCAGCAAGCGCCTTCTCAGCCATTCTTGTCCCACCATAAAGGTTGACAATTCTCTTTAATGGTTTGTCTGTCTGAAGTCCAACAATAACCTCATTCCTTTTGTCTATATATCCAGGCTTGAAGGTGTTAATCCCAGAAACAGCTTTTGTTTCCACATCAAGAAGTCCAACTTTTGCTTCTTTTGCAAGCAATTTCTCGCATTTTTCCCAAACCTTTTTTGTCTTGTTGGAGATCCCGCACAAGAAACTGTCATCGCCCCTATATTCCTTATAATTGTTCAAAATAAAATCTGAAACATCAATTGTTTCTTTCCATTTGTCACCCTTAAATCCTTTCCATGCTTCAAATTCTACTTTTTCCATAACCTTAATTCTCCTTTGTCTATATATTGTAAAATTTCATTCAGAAACACAACATATTGTGTTTTCAACTTTTATTTATTCCTAAATATTGTATTACATAAACCTTTTCGTTGTCAATTATTTTGGCATGATAAATAAAAAGATTTCAAAAAATAAATTTTGAAACCTTTTATATAAGTATTTTTAAGAAATTAATTATTTTTTAATAATTTTTCTCAATCAACATAATTGTTTTCCATTTCGTCATTCTTATTTGTGTCATCAGAAAAATCTTCTGTCGGTGCCTGCTCTATCTCTTCTTGTATATCTTCAACTGGTTCATCTAAAGATATGTTTTTAATGCTATCCAAATTTTCAATGTATTCGAAAAGGTTTGCCATCGTTTTATCCTGTAAATCAATGTAAATACAACGGCCTTGAAAAATCCCATTTTCTCCTCTCATGAGATTGAAACCATGAAAATCTTTGTCAACTTTGAAAACCAACTCATCAAACGGCAGATTGTTTATTTGAATCGGACAGTCAAATTTTAAAGAAACAAAATAACCATTTTTAATATCTTCTTGATACATATCATTAAAAACAACGCCAAATGCTGGCATTGTGTGAGAACCTTCAAAAAGACTGACCACTTGTTCTTGCAAACCCTGCACTTCCGTTTTTGACAATTCAACAACTTTCCCATCAACCATAAGGTTGTAACTTGTTACATAAGGCAACACATCAATCGCCTCAAAAAAAGACATAATCATCATTGGTACCCCCATAAAAAAGAAAAGAATTTTCATCATAAGGCAACCTCCAATTTTGTTTGTATTATGCGAAAATCTTTTCTATTTATTCTTCATTAATTAAACTTCTTCAAATTGGCTGTTGTAAAGATCAGCATAGAAACCCCCTTTCTCCAACAATTCCTTATGATTGCCCTTTTCAATAATGTCTCCATCTTTCAATACCAAAATCAAATCGGCATTTTTGATTGTTGACAGTCTGTGAGCAATGATAAACGATGTTCTTCCTTCCATTGCTTTATCCATGGCTTGTTGAAGCAAAATTTCTGTTCTTGTATCAACTGAACTTGTGGCTTCATCAAGAATGATCATAGGTTTATTTGCAATCATGGTTCTTGCAATTGTAAGCAGTTGTTTTTGTCCTGCTGAAAGATTGACCGAATCATCAATGACTGTGTCATATCCCTTCGACAAAGTTTGAATGAAATGGTCAACCCCAACATGTTTGCATGCTTCAATGATTTGTTCATCTGTAACATTTGGATTGTTGTATCTCAAATTTTCTTTTATCGTTCCCTCAAACAACCAAGTATCTTGAAGAACCATTCCAAATAAGTCATGAACATTCTCTCTTGTGATATCCTTAGTAGATACTCCATCAATTTTTATGTCGCCAGAACTTATTTCATAAAACCTCATCAGCAAATTGACAAGTGTTGTTTTTCCTGCACCAGTCGGCCCAACAATTGCTATCTTTTGCCCTGCATAAATATTTGCAGAAAAGTCCTTGATGATGATTTTGTTTGTGTTATACCCAAATTTGACATGGTCAAATTCAACATTTCCCTTGACATTTTCCAAAACCATGGTTTTGTCACTTTCATCTGAAAGTTCTTTTTCTTCCAAGAATTCAAACACTCTTCCACATGCTGCTGAAGCGGACTGCAAACTTGTCAAACTCTGTGCAATTTGTGAAAGTGGGTTTGTGAACAATCTGACATAAATCATAAACTGAACGATTGTTCCATAATATTCAATTCCTCTATTTGCAGCCAAAACCGCACCAACAACACAAACTGCAACATACCCAAGATTTCCAACAAAGTGCATGATTGGCATCATAACACCAGAAATAAATTGTGATTTCCAGCCAGTGTTAAAAAGTTTTTTGTTGACTTTTGCAAACTCTTTTCCTGTACTTTCCTTTGCATTGAAAAGTTGAACTACATTGTGTCCTGAATAGGTTTCTTCAATGTGAGCGTTGAGATCCCCCAAGTTCTTTTGGTTTTGAATGAAATATTTTTGAGATTTTGTCATAAAAATCAATGAAAACAAAAAACCAATAATTGTTGTCCCAACAACCGTAAATGCCATAATCCAATCAATGACAAACATCATAATCAAAACGCCAATAAACATAATTATGTTGGACACCAATCCCCCAATGCTTTGGTTCAGGTTTTGACCAATGGTGTCCACATCATTTGTAACCCTGCTCAAAACATCTCCATGAAGATGTGTATCAAAATAATTTAAAGGCAATTTATTAATCTTTTTAGATATGTTTTGTCTAAGCCTTTTTACAGTGTTTTGTGTTACTGTTGCCGTTATGAAATGCTGGAAATAAGACAAAATTGCTCCAGCAACATAAATGCAAACCAAAAATATTGCAATTTCTGTGACTGCACCAACATCAATGCCTGTAGCAAAACTTCCCGTAATTATGTTGGCAATATCACCAATTTTGTTCGGCCCAATAATTTGAAAAACAACAGCAATTGCTCCAAATATGATTGAAAGAATAATCCAGCCCCAATATTTTTTACAGAATTTGAGAAGTTTCCCAAGAGACTTCAAAAAAGTTCCTTTCTCTGCTTTTTCAACAGCATTATTTTTATTCATATTCATCATTCCAGGCATATTACAGTTCCTCCTCTGACAGTTGTGATAAGGCTATTTCCTTGTAAACAGAACATTTTTTCAAAAGTTCCTCGTGAGTTCCCATTCCAACCATATTCCCACTGTCCAAAACTATGATTTTGTCTGCATCTTTGATTGTTCCAATTCTTTGTGCAACGATGAATTTGGTAACTTTCCCCGTATGCTTTTTTAGTGCTGCTCTAAGTTTTTTGTCAGTCTTATAGTCCAATGCTGAAAAACTGTCGTCAAAAATGAATATCTCAGGTTTTCTTGCAACAGCACGAGCAATTGACAATCTTTGCTTTTGACCACCAGACACATTTGTTCCGCCTTGCGCAATTCGACTGTCAACACCTTTTTCCATTCTAGAAACAAAGTTGGATGCCTGTGCAATCTTGATAGATTCTTTCACTGTGTCATCATCTGCATTGTTATCACCAAAATTGACATTTGATTTGACCGTTCCACTGAACAACACTCCTCTTTGAGGAACATAACCAATCTTTCGGTTTAAACTTTCCAAATCATATTGCTTAACATCAACACCATCAATCAAAACTTTTCCTTCGGTTGCATCATAAAGTCTTGGAATAAGATTGATAAGGGTGCTTTTCCCGCTTCCTGTCGAACCAATAAACGCAACAGTTTCTCCTTCTTTTGCTTCAAAACTGATGTTCTTCAAAACATATTCATCAGCATCTGGATATTTGAAAGAAACATGGTCAAAAACAACAGAAGCAGAACGGTTTGAATTGATGTCCTTAAATTCTCCTGATATAATTGAATTTTTTGTATCCAAAACTTCATTTATTCTCTTGGCTGAAACAAGGGCTCTTGGCATCAATATGAAAATCATAATCAAAAGCATGAAAGCTGCAATGACCTGAATTCCGTATTGCATAAATGTCGTCATGTTTGCAAGCATTATTGGATTGTCAACAATATAAGCACCAATCCAGTAAATTGCCAAAGAAAGTCCACTCATCAACAAGTTCATCCCAGGATTCATAATTCCCATAACTCTGTTGACAAAAAGTTGTGTTTTTGTCAATTTGTCATTATAGTTTTCAAACTTGTTATTTTGGAAATCTTCCGCATTTGATGCACGAACAACTCTGATACCCGTCAAGTTTTCATCTGTGACACGGTTGATATCGTCAGTCATTGTTTGAATTTTCTTAAATTTTGGAATTGCAACGGTGATAATGATTATAACCATCAAAAGTAAGAAACCAATTGCAACTGCAAGCGCCGTTGACCACTGCCAACCTTTTGACAAAATTTCCAAAACAGACCAAATTGCAAGAACTGGTGCCTTGATGATTGCTTGTGTTCCCAATGCAAGAAAAACTTGAACTTGAGTAACATCGTTGGTTGTTCTCGTGATCAAACTTGCTGTTGAAAATCTGTTGATTTCAGCAAGAGAAAAGCCTTGAATTTTGTTATAAATCTTTCCCCTCAAATTGTATGCGAGACGAGATGAAAGATTGGCTGTGCAGAAACCAACGCAAATTGCACTTGCCAAACTTCCAAAAGCACATGCAAGCATGTATCCGCCATTAACCAAAATGACAGACAACTCTGCTTCCAAACCTTCTTGAAGTTTCGCAAGTTCCAACATAATGTTTTCAGTGTAAGATGGAAGTTCCAAATCAAGCCAAACTTGCAAAACAATAAGTCCACATACAATGCCAATAAACAAATAATCAACCCATTTCAAATTTTTAAATAATTTTAAAATATTCATACTTCCTCGCCTTATTTAGTTTTCTTTATATTCAATGTTGTGTTTGATTTTGTCCACAATCAAGGAAAAGTTTTCTTTGTCCTGCATAGACAAACCATTTTCAATCTCAATTTCAAGTTTTGCCATTCTCTGTTCAAAATCTACAATAACTTTCTTGGCCTTTTCACACAAAACAATTTTTTTCAGTCTTCCATCTTTTGAACAAGCCACTCTCTTGATGTATCCTTTCTTTGTCAGGGATTGCAAAATGACCGTTGCAGTTGAACCTCTGACATCAATAAATCTCTCTATGTCTTTTTGATAAATATCTTCATCTTCGTGGTCATAAAGAAATTTCAAAACCATCAATTGTCCACCTGTTGCATCAAAATCTTTTGATTCTTTTTCAAATCTTCTCATCATAGTGTGATGCAAAGATTTCAAAGATAAAATGATCGAAAACACGACTTTTTCCTCCGATTGTTAGCATACTAACTATTTATATGCTTTTCTGTGAAAAAAGTCAACTGATTTTTGAAAGTTTATAAAAAAGTGACAATCAAAACATCTTGTCACTTTTTGTTTTGTTATTTAAAAGTTGGATAAGCCGAACCAGTGATATTCCAAATGTTTTCATCAAATCCCAATCTTTCATCATAGAATTTTGTTGTCAACTTCAAGCAGTTGTCTGCCTGTGCTGAAGAAAACTTTATTTCTCCTGCAAAGTCAATTGTCAAATTTGTGAAACTTGAAGAAACTTTCCCTCCAAGACCACCAACAAGTCCACCAACTTTGATGGAGTCACCAACATTGAGTTGAACGACCGAATAACTTGTTTTGATGCTGTCAGATAAAGTGGAATTTTCATATTGACCATACAAACCGCCAACATAACCACTTCCAACAAAATTTGATGTGTCAATTTTTCCAGTGGCATAATTGTTTTTGCTGCTGCTGTAACCCTGTCCAACAAGTCCACCAGCAACAACCCTTCCACCATTTCCATTCACGCTCAAACTCATATTGCTTGCATTTTGTGAAATGTTTATATTTTCAGCATCAAAGTGTCTGAGCATTCCAACAAGTCCACCAGCATAA
This sequence comes from uncultured Clostridia bacterium, assembly GCA_946496065.1. Taxonomy (GTDB): domain Bacteria; phylum Bacillota; class Clostridia; order Christensenellales; family UBA1242; genus Caccovivens. Next base: position 179,967 of record CAMMFF010000001.1, on the reverse strand, counting down.
ATGTTTTCAGAACCATTTGAATTTATCACAACATTGGCATTGTTTGTAGATTTATTCACTGTTGTTTGACTTGAACCATTTCCAATTTCTCCGACAAGCCCACCATATTTCAAAGTTGCTTGTTCAATATTGATTGTAATTGTCAAGTTTGTCGTGCAATTCAAAACTCTTCCACCTGACATAGTTCCACAAATTCCACCAATAGTTGCATTTTCATTGAAATTAAGAACCACTGTTCCATAAACAGAGCAATTTTCAATCAATCCATGATTTGATCTTGCAATTGCCCCAAATTTGAATATATCTGAATAGGACTTTTCTGCCAAATAAATGTTGAGATTTTTTATCTCTCCACTGTTGCGCTTAAACAATCCAAGTCTGTCTTGTTTTTCATTGAACTGCAAGTTTGTTATCGAATGTCCGTCGCCATCCAATGTTCCACTGAAATTGACAGACGTCCATGAGATGTCTTTCATGTCAATATCTTTTGTCAACTTGAAATTGGAATATGAAGCATTTTTAAGCAAAACTTGCATTTCTTTTGCCGAATTGATGTTCATTGTAACTGGGAAGAAATAGAGCCCACAGCACATCAAAATCAAATTCAGTCCTGCAATGGAAAACAGTGCAATGTTGGCGATGTTCCATTTTTTGGAAAGTTTGTGCCTGATATTAATAAACACAATCAGATTGACCGCTCCAATGATTGTGGATAAAATAACCAATACAATCAAAAATTCTTGACTGAAATAAAGATAGACTTCCTTTGGTGCAAAAACCAAGACAATCAACAACAAGGTGGTAAACAAAAGTGGAAACAACTCCAAAAATATATACAAAAATTTTTTCAAAAACTTGTCTTTGCGAATGTCTTTGATTTGCTTTGTTCTGCGTTTTTCTTTTGTTTTTTCATCTTGAAGAATGGTTTTCAATCCTTCATCTTTGTTGAGCAAGTCAATCACATTGACAGAAGAACTGAGCGTCAAATTCAATGCTTCCAGTCTCATGTTGAGTTTTGAGAAAATGTCTTGATATTCCTTAAAGTCGGACATATTCTCAATTTTTTCGATGTAACTTTCAAAAGGTTTAAGTTGGAGACGATAATATTTCACACCTTTCAAAACTCTTTCACCTTCTTGCTTTTCCATCTCCAAGAGAATTTTTTCGTTTCTTGAAACAAACTCTTTCAAATCTTGAATCAAATGCATTTTGTCCGGCATATCTTCTCTAAATGCCATTTTCTCACCAGAATATAAATTCATTTTGCTGGTGATTTCCGCGTATCTTTCAGTCTGTTCTTCATTTGACAAACTTAACAATGTTTCCCATTCTGGCATTTGTGAAATTTTGACATTTGACATAATGAGTTCGTTGTCTGTCTTGCAATGTGCCTTAACCTTGATAAGTTGCCAGTACAACTCCCCATTTGAATTGTCCTTGGAAATTGCTATTGAAAGATATTTCTCTGCCTGTTTGAAAAACCCTTGCTCTTGGAAAGTATTGGTGATGATTCTTAAGATTTCCACCAATTTGGCATTTTCAGACACATAGGAAAGATAGAAATCTAATTGTGCCTCTGCCTTGTCCAAATCATAGAACGCAATTGGCAAAATCATATTGACAACAGAAGAAACAAACTGTGCTCTTGTGCTCTCACTCAAATATTTGAAAACAGCTTCAATCTTCTCTCTGTCACGATATTCAAGTTTGTCTTCGTCAGTCTTAAAATGTTGCAACAAAAGTGCGATGTTGCTTGGTTCGTGCCCTTCGTCAATATCCAATATCTTTTGGTAATATTTTTGGTCATCGCTTTTTTGAGCAAGCATGAAATAAAATTCCACAAAACGCTCAATTTCATCACTTTTGAAGCATTTCAGAACTTTATCAATCAATTCCTCATTCAGACTTTCAACCGCTTTGTTTTCTGCTTTTTCCACAAAATTGTCACGATTTGGAGAACTATATTGCGCCAAATACAAAAGAAAAGCATTGTAATATTCTTCGCTATCAAGTTTGATAATGAGATTTTCCCAACTATCAACAAAATACTCGGCAAAGTCTTTGGATGCATAGGTCAAAATCTTATCAATTTTCTCTTTATCCCTGAAATTTGCAATGTTTTGGAAAAATTCTTCCTGAGTTTTGATGTTGTTCTCTGCCATAAGTTGAGCAAAGAGCAATTCAGAATTGTTTGCATCTTTTTCCAAACCTTTGGAAATCAAATCTGAAGCAGAAGCAAAATCTCCATTTTTCAAAGTCAAGAAAATCCATTTGATTTTGTTTGCATCACTAAGTTCAATGTTGTCAACATGATAATGTCCAAGTTCACTTGGACTGATGCTCTCAATGTCAACATAAGCTTTTCTTTGTGGCTCAACTTTCTCAATTTTAACAGTGTCAATCTTTGCAAGTTTCTGGACAGAATTTTCCATTTCCTTTTTAACTTTGACTTGAATGTCTTGCAAGAATGAAGTTTGTGCCATATCAACAACACTCTTGCAAGCAATCAATTCTTTTGGAACATCAGAAACTGAAACATTTGCAGAATCCAAAGCAACAATCAAACTGCTTTTTGTTTTCTTTTTTTGTGAAGCAAAATAAAGATATCTGTCATACAAGTTTTTAATTTCGCCTGCATTATATCCCTTTTTGTCATTTGCAAAAAAGATGAAAGCCTTTGCCATTTGCAAGGCTTGAAATGTGTCTTCTTCTCTCTCTTTTTGTGGAAGGTCTTGAACAAAATAAACTTCAAGGTTTTGCTTTTTGAGTTCTTCAATTGTTTTTGAAATCAAGTTTTCTTCATTTTTGTCAAAATTCAATGCACAAGCAATGATGTCATAGTGTTTTTTGCTTGATTCTTCCAAAAAAGATTTTCTGATTTTTTCAATTCTTTTTGCTTGATCATTATATGTTTTTGCCACTTCTGATGGAGCATTTTTAACCGCCAACTTGAAATCTTCATCTTCCAAAATGGAATGTATTTCATCACCAAAAAAGCGAGGTCGTTTTGATGTCCCTCTTTTGTTTGTGTAAAAAACAATTTTGTATTTTGCTTGCACTTTTCCATAATGTCCTTCAAATGACATTGGATATAGCGACAAAATTTTGTCAAATTCTTCTTTCGCCTGGTCAAACTGGCAATCTCTGAGTTTTTCGTAGGCCCCGACCGTGAGAACTTCTTCCTCTTTTGAAGCTTGTTCGTCGACATAGAGAGTCCCACAGAACATACATTTGACCATGTTCTGCCCTACAACTTTATATTGTCTTCCTCCACAATTCTTACAAACACGTTCTCTCACTTAAAACCCTTTATTTCTTATCTTTTTTGTTTTTTATGTAACTGTTAATTTCGTTGTTATATTCTTCAAATTGCTTAAGTTCTTTTTCTGTCACACTTGGTGGCATTTTTTCCAAGACATCATCAAAATCTTTGTTTGTAACCAAAATCACACTATCTGTGGCAATTGCCTTAAGAAGTGGTTCATCTTTGGCTCTGTCACAAAGTTCTTCAATGTCTGCACCACTATACATCTCTGTTTGCTTAACAATTCTGTCAATGTCAAAATCTTTGGCAACAGGAACACCTTTCATGTTCTTTTCAATCATAAATTTTCTTGCTGGAGCATCTGGAAGTGGCAAATATATCTTCTGAGAAAATCTCCCAGAACGCATTGCCGCACTGTCAATATCCCAAGGTCTGTTGGTCGCCCCCAAAAGAAGCAGATTTGGATTTCTTCCAGCAAAACCATCGATTTGTTGCAAAAATTCGTTGACACGCTTGTCGTTGTGCGTGTCAAGCCCACGTCTGCCAATAAGACTGTCCATTTCATCAATAAAGATGATTGCTCTGTCTTGTTTGTTTGCTTCTTGAAAAAGAGAGTTGATGTTTTTCTCACTGTCGCCAACCCATTTGCTGACAATGTCCGACCCTTTCACTGCATAAAACTTTGCACCAACCTCATTTGCAATGGCTTTTGCAATCATAGTTTTTCCTGTTCCCGGAGGACCATACAACAAGACACCACCGCCTGTTTTCTTTCCATACATTTTGTATTTGTCAGGATATTTGATTGGATTGATCATTCTGATTGTAATAGCCTTTTTGACATCTTCCAATCCTGCAACATCACTAAATTTGATTTTTGGAATTTCTGCCGTCTGCCATTTTTTCAAATCATCATCTTCTTCGTCTTCTGTTTGATCAGTTTTTTTGTTGATTTTTTCTGGTTTTTTGCGTAGATTGTCAGAGATTTCAACAAGTCTGCGTGCTCTATCCATGCGAACTTCTTTAAGTTTGCCCTGACTTTGCTTCGCCATCTGCATCATGGTTTCACTGGCCAGCAAAAAATTTCTTTTTGCCAGTGTTATGTTTCCTTTCTCTTTTGCTTCCTTTCCTTTTTGCATATAAAGATTGAAAGTGTCAGACAAAACATTCATATTTGTTTCTTTCATATAACCCTCTCAAATCAAATTAGATGTCTTTAATCACCCCATTAATCAAATTCATATCTGAAGGGATAATTGTTTTGATTTTTGCTTTTTCAAAAATAGCCTGAGGCAAAACTGCACCCGCCCTTGCACCATCCATCCATTTTGGATTTTGCGGCATTAAGGCATAGAGTTCATCAAGTGTCATTTGATAGAATATTTTTTCATTCCCTTTGACAAAGTTCTCAAAACTAACTTTTTTGTCATGAATATTGTCAAAGAACAAGTCGTTATCTTCCAGCTCATATTTTGTCAATTTTTCAAAACGAAGTTCTCCGCCTGTAAAAATTGCACAATCATAATCGGTATCAAATTTTTCGTTTTTAATTCTTTCCTTGACAAAATCAACCATATCTTCAATTCTTGCTGTTGAATATTTGTCATTTGAGTTTGGAAATTTGTTCAACAAGTCAGCGACTCCAACTTTCAAATTATGTCTTTGTGTGATTTTGTTGTTTTCAAATGTGACAAGTTCGGTCGTTTTTCCACCCATGTTGATGACCATAACTTTTTTGCCATTGTAATCACTTTCCATAGCCTTTCCAATGTAATAATTTTCAATACCATGACTGATTACATTGAAATAAAGGTCAAATTTTTTATTAAATTCTTTAACCAACATAAATTTTTGTTCTGCTGGAATTTCTCTAAAAATCCCTGTTGCAAAAATGTATGTAGATTCAAAGTTAAAATGATACTTTTTTGTTATTTGAGCATAGTAGCCATAGAGCAACTCAAGATTATCCTCAGTGATTCCTTTTTCTTTGCTAAACCCATTTTTCAAATAAATTGAATGTTCTTCAACAAGTTTCAAAATCGTTCCATCAAAGGAATAAACCTTGATTGTTGAGGATCCTTGGTCAATGTAATATTGCATCATGCTCTACAATCCCTCCAAAGCATTATTTTTCGCTGTCGCTTTCTGCTTCAATTTTCTTTCTGACTTCTTCCATTTCTTTGTCAATGTTTTCGCTTGACAATTCATCTTGAGAAGCTTGTTCCATAATGAATTTTTCAAATTCTTCATCAGACATTTGCTTTCCGCTCTTGTCACGTCCTTGATTATAGAAAGTTTCTTGACTCATTTCCATGAAATTGTCCATTTGATCTGTTTGAGTCTCAACCGCAGCCATCGCTTCTTCAAATTGAGCCTGAATCTTTGCAAATTCTTTTGCATCTGCAAGTTTTGTCATTTCCTTGCTTATGTCACTCATTCCACGCAAAAACTCTGAAGTCATCATTGTCACATCTTTCATTTGAGCAGTGATCTCAAAGTTTAAAAGCATTTCTTGTGCTCTCTTCTGTTGTTGAAGAGTCATTTTATATCCGCTTAATGCAAGATTGAATTGAGCATCAAGCCCCTTGAGTTTTGCTCTCTTTGCAGCATCAATAAACACTTGTTTTTGTTCTTCCAAGCGATTGATTTGCTTATTCATGGAATTGATTGTCCTTTTGATAAGCATCTTCTTTTCAATTTCTTTTTGTTGTTTTGATTTAAACCAAGCCATTTTTTTATTCCTCCATTTTCATTTTTTTCTTTTTTATTGGCTCTGATGGTTGCTTCTCTTCCATCAGTTCTTGCTCATCGTTCAATTGATTTTCTTTCTCAAACATACTCAAAATTTCTTCTTCGCTCTTTCCAATTCCATAAATTGGCTGACTGACATCATAAGCCGCTTGCACTTCGTTGAAAAGTTCGTCTGCACTCGTAAGCACATCTTCTGAGGAAATTCTCGTTTCAAGAGCCTTATTCAAAAACTTTGCCAATCTCTTTTGGTCTTGCAACAATTCGCTGAGAGGAACTTTTGTTTGTGTCTTGAAGAAGGTGTTGCTGTCATAGGCTTCCTTGAGTTTGTTCATGAGTCTTATGTTGTACAAAAGATACATTCCTCTTTCCATGCAAGTTTGTTTCTCTTCATTCAAATGACTGATTTTTTTTGCATAGAAAAGTTGCAACTCTTTGTTCTTTTCCTTTTTTCCTTTCTCCACCAAAGCGTCAATTTCTTTAATCTTTTGATAAACTTCCGCTTCCGCAGTTCTTTCTTGCCTTTCAAGTTCACAAATAGAATTGACAAGGTCCTCTCTGTTGAGATTTTTAAATTTGTTTCTTCTAAATGGCCACCACATAATTGCTCCTTTTGTGTTTGATTACTTTAATTTTTCCATCAATAATTGTCGCCTTCATTGACTTGATAAATTCTTTCAAGCAAACCGTCAAATTGTTTTCGTTGATTCTCTTCTGCAAACTCAAGAGCTTTTTCGCACTCCGGAAGATAGAGAACACTTTTGTAAGTCACAGGATCAGAATACAGTTCATCTTCGTTTTTTATCTGAAATTTGCAAAGCATCAGTCCCCAATAAGCATCGGCACATTTGCTGTCATACTGCAAAGCCAACAAGAAATTCAATTTCGCCTGCTCAAACATTCCATCACTCAAATTCAAATATCCAAGTTTGAGTTCGTCCAAAGTTTTTTTGTGCTCGCTTTCTGGCAAATCAACAGAGGTTTGGTAAGTTCTTTTCATTCTTCAATTTCGTCCTTCTTTCGTTGAACTATGTATGCTTCAATTTCTTCAAGCACTCTGAAACAAGTTTCTTGAGTGTTGTCCTTCGCAACCATAATCTTCAAATCATCAAGTTTGTTTGCAATCTTTGTGTCAGTAAGCAAAACCTTTGAATTGGTTGTTGGATTGAAAAATCTGATGTTGTCCTTAACTTCAACAAGACGATTGCAAAGTTCGTCATTGCCATTTGCATAAACAATGATGCTTTCAACATTTGCAACCATTTTTTCAATACTCTTTTTGTTTCTGACAATTCCACGACTGCCTTCTTCTTTTTCTGGTTTCTTGACATATTCCTTGCAGATGTAGAACACTGCAATGCCAACAACTGCCAACAAAATTATAATATAAAACGCTATCATACTTCCTCCTCATTTGAAAGTTTACTTCCACAATTTGAGCAAAACTTTGCATCATCAGAATTTTCTGCAAAACATTTTGGACATTTTTTCGACATTTCAACACGCTTGCCACACACAGAACAAAATTTGTCATCTTCTTTCAACACTGCTCCGCATTGTCTGCAAACAAAATCGTCAGTTTTTTTGATTTGTTTGTATGCTTTATCCAATTTTTCATAGTCTTCACTTTCAATAATAATGTTTGCAATATTGAAAGAAAAAACCGCAATGCCGTATTCATTCATGAGTTTTTGACTCAGTTTGCTAAGCACTTTTGCTGAAATTTCTTTTTTGCAAAGTGAAATCTGATTGAAAAGCACTTTGTTTGTTTCAACATAGTCCACAACCACAGTTTCAAGAACTGAAACCACATTTGACATTAACCTTTCTTGAAGAGCATCTGAAGTCAAATCTTCCGCAGCACCAACAAGATAGAGATAGCACTTTCTTGGGTCGCCTATCTGAACCTCAAAATCACCACTCATTCCAACTCTGTAATTTTCCTGCAAGAGATTGTCATACATCAACAATTTTTGCGGAGTTCCCCAAAGAAGTTTAAGCTTTGCCGTTTTTGACATAAACAAAATTTCCAAAGACGAATCAAGTTCGGTTTTCATGTCTATAAATTTGCTGATCAGATATTTCCCAGATGACAAGGTTTGAAGCATTTGCCCATCTTTAATCAAAATTGCGTTATGTGTTTCTGGCACAATAAGTGTCAGTTTTGGGTCCAAATTTTCAATTACGTGTCTTGAAAACAACTTTTGATTGTTTCCAGAGAAAGTGATTATGTTTTGTTCCATTCAAACCCCTTTTAATCTAAGTTATAGAATTATTCATTTTGATTATAGCAAAAATATTTTTCAAAAGTCAACGAACCAAAGAAATAAACCGAAATTTCTATGTTTTTCTTTGCTTAAAATCAAGCAAAAGTGATAAAATGATTATGTTAAGAAAATTTCACAGACTTAAAGTATTATCGGAGGTTGAAAACATGAAAAAAATTGCAATAGTCACAGGCGCGTCATCTGGAATGGGCAAACGCTTTTGCTTTGAAATTGACAAGCTTGGACTTGATGAAATTTGGGGAGTCGCTCTCAGAACAGATGATGTTGAAAAAATGCATGAAGAACTCAAAACACCTTTCAAGTTTTTTGACTTGGATTTAACAAAAGAAGAAAGTTTTAAGGTGCTGGAAGAAAGTTTGAAAACTGAAGGTGTCGTTGTCGAGTGGCTCATCAACGCAAGTGGATACGCAAAGTTTGGAAGATATGACGAAATTTCCGTTTCTGCACAACTTGGCATGATTGATTTGAACTGCAAAGCATTGACACATCTGACTCTTATTGTCCTTCCATTTATGCAAGCAGGCGGAAGAATTGTTGAAATTGCATCAATGGCAGCCTTTCAGCCAACACCTTATATGGCGGTTTATGGAGCAAGCAAAGCGTATGTTTTGTCTTATGCCAGAGCGTTGAACCGTGAACTTAAATCAAAGAAAATAAGTGTCACTTGCCTTTGCCCATATTGGACAAAAACAGCATTCTTCGACAGAGCAACAAAAACAAATGCAAAAGATGCAGTGATAACACACTTTGCAACAATGTATGATCCAACAAAAGTCATCAAACGTGCAATGAAAGGTGCAACAAAAAGAAAAGAAGTTGTCTTGTATGGCTTCAAATCAAAAGCCCAACTTCCGCTTGTTAAACTTTTTCCACACAGTTTGGTTATGTCGATATGGGGCTGGCAACAAAAATTCAAGAAAAAATACAAAAACAAATAAAAAAGAGCATTTTCAAATGCTCTTTTATTTTTTTATAAATTCAAAGGAATCAAACATTATGCAACTTCAACATAATCACCAAAATTTGGGAAGTCAAATGTAAATGCTGAATAAACATAAGAAGATCTTTGTCCATTTGTTTCAGCAGAATATTCCAGCAACCTTTCACTGTCAAACACAAAAGTTCTTGATGACGTCATTCCCGACGCTGTCATGGTCGCAACAAAAGTTGTCTTATTTCCGTCTTGAGTCATATCAAATGTTGCTTGAACCATGCCTGAAGAAATTGCTTCTTCAAAATATTTGAGATCCCCAAGCAATTGCTCTGAATTAAAAATGTAATTTGCATCATTTTTAACAACAACTGCACTTTGGATAAGTTCGTAAGCCCTTCCAAAGGTTTCGTCGTCCAAATTCACATTGTCAAGCCCATCAAATGTTGTCCAAACTTTTTCCGTTCCATTGTCAAAATAAAGTTTTCCGTCTTGCACATAAACTTTTTTGCCATCTTCAGCAATAATTTCTGCGCTGAGATTGCCATTTTCAATTGAAATTTTTGCATCATAGGAAACATTTTGAGAAATTGCATCTACAACTTCATATGATGCCCAATTACAATTTAAAGAGTTAATGTATCCATAGACAGTGTCCAAATCTACTTCTTCGCTAATTGAAAATTTCTTATATTCAGAAAAATCAGGAAATTCAATGTTGCCAGCGAAGGCTTTGAGAGAAATATCTGTCACCGTCACATTGTTTGTGACTGTTTTTGTGGAAAGACTGTTCAACACATTGTCAACATAAACAACTTCAAAAGTGTTGGTTGTTTTAATTTCTTCCACAGTTAATGTTGAACTTAAACTGAAAGTGGTCTTGTTTCCACTTGTTTTCTTTACAATCGTTAAATTGTCATCTGTAGTTTCTTCAACAAAAGAAATTATTACATCTGTCAAATCGCCCTTGTATATCAAAAGTTCATTGATATTTTGCATTGATTCGTTGTATGAATCCAATTCCATATAATATTTGTTTTCCGCAGTGGTGAAATAAACCAAGCTGTCTTTGACATAAATCGTTCCTGGACTTACAATGCCTGCAACATTTGGATATTCAATTTTTGCGTTGAGAGAATCGCCTTCAGAAGCGATTGTTGCATTAATTTTTGAATTTCCAAACTTGACACTTAATTCATAACCAGAAAATTCGGAAACCACATTGTCTTGTGATATATAATCAACAAAATCATTGTTTGAGATATTTTCCCCGTTTCCACAAGCAGACAAAACAAATCCACCAACCATCACGAACATTAAGCATGCCATGATTGTTAACAATTTTTTCATATTCTCCTCCTTGTTTAAGGATATCATAAAATCTTAAAAAAAACAATTAATTTTCAATCTTGATAAAAAACAAAAAAAGTCTATTTCTAGACTTTTTTGTTACATTCCAAGCATTCTTTCTGTCAAATCTGTTGTGAGAGTGAATTCATAAGTTGTATCCCCAACTACGCAACGAATTGTAATTGGATTTGCATCATACCCTTCTTTGTCAACAGGTGTTTCAAAAGAATAGAGATATTGATATGCGGTCACACCAGAATCCACACCATCATAATCTTCAATTGTTGTCTTTTCCATTGAAACTTCTTTCTTTTCATAAGTAACTTTCATTTCGCTTGGTTCTTGTCTGAAAATTATTGAAACATTGTTCAAAGTCCCTTCTTCAACATTTTCAGAGTACCCAGCTTGATCAACAACACCATTATCAAAAAGCTTTGTCACATCTTTCTCGACACTAGACCCACAAGAAGCAAGAAGAACGCCTCCAACAAGAACCATGACCATGCAAGCAAAAATTGACATCACTTTTTTTCATGCTTAAACTTTTCATTATTCCTCTCCTTATTGAATTTAATATGAATTTATCATGCGGGGGGGGGGATTTTGTCAAATCTTTTTCAAAGATTTTCAAAGTTAATTTAATAAAAAAAGACATGTCAAACCAACATGTCTTTTGAAATTCTCGTCTTATTCATAGAGTGCAGAGAAATCAATTGTGTAAACAATTGTTGTTGGAGTTTCGCCTTCTTCAACAGGATTTGTAACTTCACATCTCCAAACAGGATTTTCTGTGTGAGTTGGAGTTTCGCCATTAGAAAGTCCCAAAACAAATTCTTTTACTCCTTCTGTTCCGTCATAATCCTTGTCACTGCCTTCTCCTTCACCAAATTCTTCATCTGCTGAAGATCTCCAACCTGTAACAAGAGTTGCTCCTGTTTCCATTTTTATGCTCAAAATAACATACATGGATCCTTCGTCACAACCCCAAGCTGTTCCTTGTTCTGCTGACATAATTGCGGCTGAACCTTCAGCTTTGTAGTTGTTGTCTCCAAGATATTTAAGTTTGAAATCTTCGGCATTTTTCCAATCAGTTCTTCCACCAAAATCAACAACTTTTTCTGTTGAAGTTGCAACAACATCATCATTTGTCTTTCCGCAAGAAGCAAGAAGAACACCTCCAACGAGAACCATGACCATGCAAGCAAAAATTGACATCACTTTTTTCATGCTTAAACTTTTCATTATTTCCCTCCTTATTAAATTCAATATGAGTTTATCATGCGGGGGGGGGGATTTTGTCAAATCTTTTTCAAAGATTTTCAAAAAATTTATCCACCACCCTCAAAATATTTTAAACTTTTTTTAAAAAATTATGCATAAATAACTTTATATATAATTAACATTTTTAGAATGATTTTAATACATTGTAATGTGCAACAAAAACTTAAAGCACACAAAAGTCGTACATAAAGATAAATTAATAGGAGGCACAAATGAACTTTTTTGGAGGCTCTAATTGTGGCGATGTAGGCAGAGATTGTGGCGGTTGCGGAATGGACTGCTGTTCACTTATCTTCTTACTTTTGCTTTTACAAAACTGTGGTTGCGGTTTTGGCGGAATGAAAGGCGGAGAAATCTGCATTGACTGCGGAACTCTTTTGTTCTTAATTTTGCTTTCAAACTGTGGTGGTTGCAACAACTGCAAATAATTGCCAAAAGTTTTAAGAAGTTCTCAAACTTGAGAGCTTCTTTTTTTTGTTTGAAACCAAATTTTTCATAATTATTGTTTACTTTTTCTTTTTTTTATAGTAAAATAAAGATATAATTCTGATAAGGAGAAAAAATATGAACGTAGAAAGAAAGTTTGGTGAAGGAACAGAACTTATATGGAAAGACAGAAAAAGATGGTGCGGAATGCCTTTGTCATTCACTAGGTATTACCTTGTAAAGAAACCTGGTCAATGGGTCAAAGTGTTTTCAAACATTGGTCTTTTGTATTCTTCAGTCAATGAAATTAACTTATATAGAATTTATGATATTTCTCTTCATCAATCACTCGCAGGAAAAATCTTCAACACTGGAAATGTGATTTTGCTGAGCAACGATGAAAGCAACCCTACTTTTGTGTTGAGAAATGTAAAGAACCCATTCCAAGTTAGAGAAACTTTTTCTAATCTTATTGAAGAACAAAGAAAACTCAACAATGTTCGCGTTTCAGAATTTCAAGTTTAAAATTTCTTTTTCTATGATTGGAAATAATTGATGAACAAAAATTTTTAAAAATTTGTTGACAACTGCTCTGAAATATGATAATATTTTAGGGCATATGGGGGTGTGGCTCAGTTGGCTAGAGCACCTGCCTTGCAAGCAGGGGGTCATGAGTTCGAATCTCATCATCTCCACCAAAAAACAAAAAAACATGCATTTGCATGTTTTTTTAATATCTCAACATTTTCAGCTCAAATGAAAGTGTGAAACTTGTGTCAAATAAATCAGCATCAATTTCAAGAGTGTGTGTTGTTGTATCATAGGATCCTTTTTGTCCACCTTCAAATGTGATTTCCAACTTGTTGTCATTCAAATAGTCAACCTCCCAGTCAAAGGAAATGATCGCCCAATCTGCGTCCAAGAAAGTGTCTCCACTGTTTGTTCCATAGTAAATTTCTAATTCTCCGCTTCCGTTGTATTGTTCATTTGCAAACATATATAAGTTTGCCAACTCATACAAAGTTCCGCCGTCATTAACTCTAGAAACACCGGCATAAGAATTGCCGTAACCAATATATCCAACTGTGTAATCTATCGTCAAATTTTTTCCTTGATAGTCAGAACTTGCCATCATTGCATAATCAGTCACATAATCAACATCAAAGTCACCAACTTCAAAAATTTCGCTTAATGGAATGTTTGCAACCACTCTATCATTATAATCTGTGCAAGGAACCAAAATATAATCTAATTCAAAAGGATCATTCACACTTAAAGCAATTGTTTCAACATTGTCAATAAGAACATCTTTATATATCACAGAATATGCAACTGTTTGTTGTTGACTTCCAACTTTGACCGTCATTTCAAAATTTCCTATCGTGTCACTATCAAAGCCAGAAATGTTCGCTTCTGACAATCTTGCTTTCTTTTCTTCGCCATCCTTGTTTTTGAAAATCATCTTTCCACTAACATCTGGTGCATTTAAATAAACATCATCAACTTCAATTTCTGTAAGCGAATATTCACTTAGATCAATATCTTCCAATTTTGTGTATCCACGATCTGCCAAAACAAAATATAGCACAAGTCCAATTGTTGCCAAAAATATTATTATTGCAAAAATCATTGCCCCTTTTTTGCTTGTTTTTGCTGTCATAACGCCTCCCTAATATGTTATAAGCATATTATAACCTAGAAAAAAAACAAAAGTAAAATTTTTATCATATTAAAAAAAATAATATAAAATAAAAAAAGAAGATTTTTCATCTTCTCTTTTTATTTCTTTTCCTCATTTTTCTTGTCTTCAAGATTTGGTTGTTCTTTTTCTTCAGCAACCTTAACTGCTTCTGCAACTTCTGGTGCCTCAGCTGGAATTGAATCATCTTTTTTGTTCATTTCTGCAACACGCTTCTTTTCCAAGCACATGTCAACAATCAAAAGAACATTTGTTGCAACAAGCAAAAGTATTGACAAAACATTCATTATGATGCCAAAAATTGCACCTTCGAAACCGCCAATACATAACAATAATACAACCAAGAAATTGAAAACAATAGCAGCAATTATAAGACCTTTTTTTGATTTGTATGTCTCTGGTGCCGCATTCATATACTTAAAAATTATGCAAGTCAAAATAAATGCAACAACAATGACAGCCACAAACAAAAGTATCAACAAAATTGTTGGCAACACTCCTGCCATTGATGTACCTGAAGATATATCAGCAAGTAAACCAAAAATTGCAAAAGCACTGATGAGATTGACAACAAGTTGATATGCGTTTGCCACAGTTCCCATTATGGTGGCCACCATAGTATTAATTCTTTTCATTCTTTCCTCCTTGTTTTTATTAACACAAATACAATTTCTTTTTGTCAAGGGATTTATAAAATTTTATGCAAAAAGTTATAAAAAAATGATTATTTTCTCAAACGCATGCTGTTTTAGTCTTTCTTATTGTCTTCAATCTTTTCTTTTTCAGAATTTTGTTTTTTTAATTCTAACAAAATGTCCGTCAACAATTCTTCTTGTGTTGGCTTTGGTGGAACTGGTGCTGGTTTGTTTTTCTCACGAAGTTCAGCAGTTGCTTGAATTACTGCATGATGATCTTTCATGTTTACACCTTGCTCTTTCAACACTTTTCTTTCTTCCTTTGTTGGACGCTCTTTAACGCTCTTTTTCCAAAATCCTTGTGCATTCATCATTATTTTTAAAACTATAAACAGAACAAGAGCAATCAAGATAAAGTTTAATATTGCGGTGATAAATGCTCCCCAATCAATGTAGATGCTGTTTGCAAGATCAATCGTCACACCATCTTCCAAATATGCTTTTTTCAAAAATGTATATGCAGAATCAAGTCCTGCGCCACCCAAAGACAATAACCAATTTATGCATGGCATAATGATTTTGTTTGTAAGTGCTGTCACAATTGCTGTAAATGCACTTGCAACAATAACACCAATTGCCATATCAACGATATTACCGCGACTTATAAATTTTTTGAAATCCGCAAAAAATTGTTTAATTTTCTTCATAATCTTCTCCTTTATCTCATAATAACTATTTTTTTTGACAAAAATCAAGAAATTAAGGGAAAAAATAAGAACAAAATTTATAAAAAAACATTCTTTACTATTTTTTATTTGACATTTCAATGCATATATTGTATTATGGCAATACCATAAAGAGTGTGCGAGGGACAAGCCCTATGACCACACAGCAACCTGCTTTTACAGCAAGGTGCTAAAGCTTGAAACGATGGGATAGTTCTTGTGAATTTGCCCATCAGTCGATGGGCTTTTTTGATAATATGGTTAAAAGGGGAAAATATGAAAAAAATTTTAACAAGTGAAAGCGTAAACATTGGACACCCAGACAAAACCTGTGATGTGATTGCCGATTCCTTTTTGGACGAAGCATTAAGACAAGACAAAAACTCACAAATGGCGGTCGAATGTGCAATCAAAAACAACAAATTGTTCATTTGTGGCGAAGCCACAACAAAGGCAAAAATCGACTATGTCGAGATTTCAAAACAAATGCTTAAAGAAATTGGCTACACAGAGCCTTTTGAGTTTGTTGTGGAAATATCAGAGCAAAGTCCAGACATCAATGATGCTGTTGTCAAAAAAAGTCTGTGTGCAAACGATCAAGGAATTGTTTTTGGTTATGCCACGAACGAAACTGAAGAATTTATGCCACTGACAATTCTTCTTGCTCACAAACTTATGAAAAAATATGACGACTATAGAAAAACAACAAATGAGTTTTTTGCCGATGCGAAATCACAAGTTTCCGTGTGCTATGAAGATGACAAACCATCTTACATCGACAACATTCTGATCAGCGTCAGTCACAGTCAAGATTGCAAAAACATTCAAGAAAAAATCATGAAAAATGTTGTTGAACCAGTTCTGCAAAACTATCAACAATATGTTTCCAAAGGAACAAAATACATCATCAATCCAAGCGGAAGATTCACAATTTGGGGAAGTTTCAGCGACAGCGGATGTGTTGGCAGAAAAATTGTTGTTGACACATATGGAGGAATTGCCAAAGTTGGTGGCGGATGTTTTTCCAGCAAAAATGCCACAAAAGTTGATCGTTCCGGTGCATATTTTGCAAGATACGTTGCAAAAAATCTTGTTGCCAACAATTTGTGTGACAGATGCGAAATTGAACTATCATTTGGAATTGGAATAGATAAACCTCTCTCAATCAATATTGAAACCTTTGGAACTGAAAAATTTCCACTTGAAAAAATATATGAAGTGGTTGACAAAAATTTTGATTTTCATTTGAACAACATCATCAAAGAATTAAATTTGTTGCAACCAATTTACAAAGAAACAGCATGCTTTGGCCATTTTGGACGAAAGAATTTTCCTTGGGAAAGAGTTAAAATCTTGAACATATAGAACAGTGCCCCTATTGACAGAAATCTGCTCTTGTGATATAATTTCGTGCACAAGGAGATATCATGAAAATAGAAAAATCAAGAGTTTTTACTGGAACGATTTGCAAGAGTTTGAGTCCTTATGGTCCTGCATCTAAGTTAGATGATGACTATAACAATTTTGGGATGATTGTGGTTAAAGAGAAAGCTTTTTTGATTAAATTTGGTGACACTGATTATGTCCCAATTCAAGCAATAAAAAATCCAATTCACTTTTCATTGCTTGAAAGCAAGGTAAGAAGCGATGGATTTGTGAAATATAGCAAAGAGTTCATTTCAGAATCAAGCAACATGATGACACCTTATTTTGTCAAGGATATTACTTCTGCTTTTTCTCCAAAATCAGCAGATGAAATAATCAGCATCTCTCATTTGAAGAAATTTGCAAAAACCCTTGAAAAAAATCCAGTAGAAACAGAAAAAACAAAAAATCACTAAAATTTAGTGATTTTTTCTTTTAATCTTAATTCATTCAATGTCTAAAAGTTGTGGTTTCCATTGATATTTCTTCATGTTGATTGTTCCATCTTTTTCAAAAACAACACCTTCCGCTTCCAACTTTTCTCTTTGTGCATTCGCCCCGCCAAATGCAAAACTTCCACTCAGTTGTCCAAACCTGTTCACCACCCTGTGACAAGGAATTTCTTTTGGATTTGGATTTGAGTGCAACGCATATCCAACAATCTGCGAATATTTTGGAGCTCCCAAAATTTTGGCAATCTGTCCGTAAGTTGCCACCTTTCCTTTTGGAATATCCTTCACAACATTATAAACTTTTTCAAAAAATTTTTCCATTTCTAACCTATTGTCCCTGCAGGCACAAGTTTAAACGCCATGCTTCCGTCATATTGAATTTCTGAAACGACAAATTTCAAGATTGTGTATCTAAAACCATTTGAAGTGTAACTTTCACTATTAAGCCAAGAATTACATATCGAAGTGTCCTCAATCTTAAATTCGTGCATACCAATTTCATCTCTCAATGTTGTCAATCTGAAAGCAATGATTTGACCGCCATTTACAGCAACCTTGACTGAAACATCTTTGTCAAGTTCTGACCAAGTTGCAAGAGATGCGTCTTCACTGTCAAGAATTGCATATTCAACATTCTCAATTCTAGTATCTTCAAAAGAGTAAGAAATATCAATATTTTTACTGAACATTACATAGTTTTTAAACTCAAAAATGCAATCTTGAGTGCAATAGAATTCAAGTTGAAAACTGTCAAATTTTTTGGTTGTTTCATTATAAAAAGCCTTGAATGTGTAACCATTATCAAGTTCAACTGAAACATCTTGGGTTGCCCCATTAAGCTGTTCTTTAACATTCAAAATTTTCGTGTCTGTATTAACGTAGATATCATAGTCATACAAATCATAATAAGAATAGTATGCTTGCTCATCTTCATTGTAAGGATATTCCCAAGTTATTGCATTTCTTTGACCTTGCAAAGTCAATTGCTCACCATTTGGTCCAACTCCCACAACTCCAATTTTTCCCCCTTCATCATCAATTGCCCAGATGTATGGCATAACAAATTGTTCTCCACTTACTGGTTCAACTGAATTTGCATAGATTGCATAAGAAGGGACAATATATTCAATTCCATCAACATTGATTCTCAGCACCATACTGCCACCTGTTGATGCTGGAGTTATTCCCTCTGGAATTTTGAATTGAACAGATTCTTCGGTTTCGCTTCCTTCAACCTTGGCCAATTCAAGGTTGTTGACATAAACTTTCATATTTGAATAATCCGCTTTTTCAGCGTCAAGATTTTTTTCGACGGTAACAACACCTTCTTGACTGTAGTTGATCACTTCTTTGTCTAATGTGATTGTGTATGTCATGTTATCTTCAGGTTTTGAAATGTTGAAATTTTGATAATTCAGTGTTTTGAAGTTAACCAAAATTGTGTATTCTTCAGAATTTCCAATGTTCCCCAAATCAACAACATAAAAACCATCAAGATATGTCATGCCACCTATTTGCTCTGTCTGTCCATCAGGAGTTTTGATTTCAAAAGGATAGCTTTCAGTCAAATCAAAAGGATTTAAACCATCGAATTTCAATCTAAAAGTTCTGTATGGATTGTAAATGTCATCACTTTCACTATATACCCTAGTGAAACTGAGATTTTCGTTTTCCACTATGTAATCATAAAGCGTTACATATTCTGGCGTTGGAGTTTCTCCTTCTTCTGTCATTTCCCCATATTCCAAACATATACTTGTCATTTGAAGTTTTTCAACAACCTCAGGATCTTCAATGTCGTCCACTTCAAAAGTAAAGGTCGATGAAATAAGTTTCTCGCCAGTAACCTTGATTGTCATGTCTTTATTTACATTTGAAATCAAGAAGTAACCATAATTCAAAGTCTCTCCACTTGTCAACGGGCTGTAGTTTTGATTGACAACAACTTGTTTTTCTATGTCATCGATTCTAACCTCTAAATCGTCCATATCAATTCCATGTCTTGTGGCATTGATAGACACTTTGATGTTGGATTTTGCAGGAACATCAAAACTTCCATCTTCATTTTTTGTTATTGCCGTTCCATCTTGATCCAAAACCAATTCAATGTATGGCTCAGGATCAGTGTTTGTCACAACACTTATTTTGTATGTTTCCTTTCCACCACAAGCACTGAGCAACACACCTGCCACAAGAGACATACAACAAATTGATAAAATAGACAAAAACTTTTTCATGTTCCCTCCATTTTTATAAAGTTAGTATAACACAAATAAAAAATTTCACAAAAGATATTTGAGATTTTATGTAATTAGATAAATTTTTTCACTTCTAATTTAAATATAAAATTGCTTTCTTTCAAAAATAAAAAAAAAGAAAAAATATTTCTCTTTTTCTTAATATTAATTGGGATTTAAAATATTTAAAATTTTGATATTTATAGACCAGTTAAATCTTTTCTAAAAATATTTTTGGTGCGTCCATCAGGATTTGAACCCGAAATCTAAGTTCCGAAGACTTATGTGATATCCATTTCACTATGGACGCATGTCCTGCCACTTTCACTCAGCATTGACTATTTTATCACTTGAGTTGCAAGTTGTCAAACCTAAATTTTTGCACCCTGAACACAAATCTTTTATGAAAGATTTATTTCTCTCTTCTTGTATTCATTCAAATTTTTTTGCAAATATATCATATCTACAAGTTGAACTCCGCATTCATAAATTGGATGATCATAATTATCTATAAAAAAATTTTTCACAATATGCGAACGAACAAAACCACATCTTTCATAAAATGGAATTGTCAACGGACTATCTCCTGTCCCAACTTGCAAAACAGAATACTTTTCTTTATATTTTGAAGCTATAAAATCAACCAGTTTTTTTCCATAGCCCATCCCTTGATATTCTGGTTTAGTTGCAATGTTTTTAATTTCAAGAACTCCATTCCCCTCATCAGTTACCACACATTCACATTTAATCCCATTATCATCTAACACAAACATTCTTCCCTTATCTATGTATTGATCTATCATGCTCTCTTGTTCGTCGGCTAACAGCAATAAGGAAAGATATCTTTTTTTATTTTTTTTGATTTCTTTAATTTTCATAAACAAGTGCTCCAAATACTGATTTGTTAGTTTATATTTTACAATAACTTTGAAACTGTGTAAAGTTTTTCCTCTTATTTTACTATCTTTTGGGTAAAAGTCTAGATTTTATTTTTTCTGAATTTTCGTTTTTATAATCAAGATCATAATTATATTCTTTCCTAATTTTCTATTTTTGTGTGTAAAATACAATCAAAAAGGTACAAACTCTACGGATTGTGGGAGTTCTTTTTAAATTTTCTATGATATAATGTTTCTGTAAAATCAAAGGAGGAGTTATGGACTTATTAAAAACAGGGAAATTTATCGCTGACAGAAGAAAACAAAAGAAGTTGACACAAGCAGAACTCGCAAACATAATCGGCATCAGTGAAAAAACAGTTTCAAAATGGGAATGTGGAAATGGCTTTCCGGACACATCGTTGATGTTGCCACTGTGCGAAGCTTTGGACATTTCTGCAAACGAACTTTTGTCTGGCAAAGAGCTGTCAGACGAAGAATATAAAACCAATGCTGAGAAAAACTTAATTCTTCTGAAAAGCAGGCAAGACAAAAGCGTCAAACATCTTCTTTCATTGGAATGTGTGATTGGATATATGACAACGTTCACCTACTTTCTTTTGCTTCTTTGTGCAATTTTTGCTGTTGAAAACCTTGCCTGGAGAATCACTATAATATGTCTATCTGTCCTGATTCTTCTTGTTGGCGTCATTTTCGCACTGAGAGTTGAACAAGTTGCAGGTTTTTATGAATGTGAACACTGCCATCACAAATATATTCCAACTTATCACGCAGTTTTGTTTGCAATGCATATTGGAAGAACAAGATATATGAAGTGTCCAAAGTGTGGGAAGCGAACCTGGAATAAAAAAGTCATCAGTGATGATTGATAAATTTTGAAATAAAAAAGAGAGAATCGGCATTTCTCTCTTTTTTGTCACTCTTGTGACTCGCAAATTTAGCTAGCCATATCTGTCAATTGGGCACAATTGAACGACTTCATCGCCCAACCATGGGTACGACATTTGGTTATCACTAGTTTTGACTTCAGAAATGGCGGACTGTAAGTTGAATTGTTCAACTCCTATGATTCCATTAAAAAGTCTTGAAAATTTTTTAAGTGTTGCATGTTTGAATGTGGTCTTTCCTGTTGTCTTTCTTGTTTTAATGAAACTGATAACACTGACAACAATCAAGATGGTTGTTTCCACCCCATCTTCAATAGCATTGGCATATGCCATAACCATAAAGTCATACACAATTTGAAGAACATTAGGCAAAATATACATCAGCCTAATCGACTCAACGTCTTCAAAGTAAAGTGCAATTGTGAAGCAAGCGTAGGTGAAAATCGGAATCAAATCCCAATAACTTCCAAAATCCAACGCTCCCGCAACCACAAAAATCAAAATGAAGACGAAAGCCATTGTCTTTGGCATCTTTTTTTTCTTTCTGTCAAAAAGATAGAAACACAAAGACTGCACACAAGACAACAATGATATCAATCCTGCTCCCCAAGAATTAACAAATATGAATGTCAAGCCATAAACTATGTCTCCAAAAAAGCTAACCAACAAAAATTTCTTTTTGTCTTTAACCATATAAGAAAGACATAGAATTACTGTCGCCGTCAAGCCTAAAATTTGTGCAATTATAAAACTGACATTAGACATACAAAAATATTCATTCAATCCTTTCTTTCGCCAAAGACCGTTTCATCTTGCCACCATAGACTGATTTACACCTTTTATTAAACATGCCTTTGTCTTTATAGATGCAATTCACACATTTAAGCAAGAATCTTTGACTGAGATTTCTTGATGGAAATCAAGATTATCAAGACCTGTGCCGTTTATGCTGACCAAAATGACAGATACAAATTTTTACAACCCGTAACTAGAAACGGACATAACCTAAATGCAACACTTCCATCATTTTGGTGCTTAGTTAACAGTCCGAGCATAACGGTATCTATGCTTGATACTTTGATAGTATACCACAAATTTTTCTTTTTTGCAACTCGCCATTGTCGTGCTTGTTTTCCGTTCTATTTTAATTTGAATATCTTTATTAATTATATTAATAGTAAGTTTTATTTGCTTTTTTTTTGATTAATGATTAAAATAAAGATATAAATAGGAGTTATGTATGTCAAAGAAATTAAAATCATTTATAATCTCTTTTATCATTTTGGCAATAATTGGGTATGCAGCAGGTGTGGCATTGCACTATTTCACTCAAGACCCATCAAGTTTTGTGGAATCTCTGACCACTGATTATGCCTTTGTCGGCGCAGGTGTTGGTGCTGTTGCAGGAATAATCTTCGCATTCATGTCAAAACCAAAGAAAGAAGATACCAAAAATTCCAAAGGTAAAACGGCTGGCGGTCAAGAAATGGAACTTTCATATGATGCTCAGTGGCTGAGTGTTGACAAAATTGCTTCCACTCCTGGGCTTATAAGTACAACATGGTCCGCTTTGCCATCTTTGAAAAACACAGGCATCGTTTTCAGAAACCAAATCGTCAATGGAAAATATCAGATTGGAATGAAAGACGAATATCACTGCCTGATTATCGGAACAACCGCTTCTGGTAAAACTTCAGTTTGTCTTGTTCCTTCAATCAGAATCTATGCCCACTCTGGAGAAAAACCATGTATGGTCATTTCTGACCCTAAAGGCGAACTTTACACAAAAACAAGCAAAATTTTGGAAGATGAGGGCTATCGTGTCATAACACTAGATTTGAGAGATCCATTCTCCTCAACTCGTTGGAACCCAATGGAACATGCCTATGAAACTTATCACAAAGGCAAGAATTGCAAGAACAACATCAAAAAATGCACCAATGGAATCAGACCAAAAGATGCTGGTTATCAAGAAATCCCTGGTGAAACTTATGGACAAGAATGGTTCGGATTTGAAGGTGTGGCTTACCCAGATGAAAACCAACTCAGAGTTGCTGTAACAAGTGCAGAACAAGTTTACTGTGACTTGGCTCAAAATGAACTTAGAGAAATCTGCAACACAATTGCTCCAAAATCAAAAGCTCAAGACCCAACATGGGAAGAAGGTGCTCAAGATTATTTGTATGGCTGTGCACTTGCCATGCTTGAAGACAGTTTAAATCCAGAACTTGGAATGACCAAAGAAAAATTCAACTTCTTCAATCTTTATAAGATTGCAACATTCAGAGATCCAGATGCTGAAGCTCCATTCGAAACAGTCAGGAAATATTTGTTGCAAGGCAGAGATGAAGCAACTTCAACAGTTCCAAACTTGACATCTGCAGTTATCAACAACTCTCCAAACACAACGAAATCATATATTGGTGTTTTGAATGGTAAAATTTCATTTATGAACGATATCGGCATTTCATACTTAACTTCTCAGAGCGACATCAATTTTGACGATTTCACAAGCAAACCAACGGCATTCTATTTGATTATTCCTGATGACAGAGAAGAAAGACACAACCTTGCAATTCTGTGTTTGTCACAACTTTACAAGCGTCTTGTTGACAAAGCAAACACATATCACGACAAAAAACTTCCTAAACACGTTTATTTCATCTTGGAAGAATTTGGTAACTTACCACCAATTCCTAAATTTGACAGCATGATTACCGTTTCTCGTGGTAGAAACATCTTGTATGAAATGGCAGTTCAGTCATATACTCAGCTTGAAACAAAATATGGTGCTGACGCTTCAAAAACAATCATTGGGAACTGCAACGCACAAATCTATCTTGGAACTGATGATCAACCAACCCGCGACAGTTTCTCAAAAATGTGTGGTGAAGTTCAACTTATCCATGAAGAAAAAAGTTCAAGTGAATCTAAGTCCGAAAAAGACAAAGACGGAAAGAGCACTACAACAAGCACACAAATTCAGAGAACGAACAGAGCACTCATTACTCCATACGAACTTGGACAGATTGAAAGAAACACTGTCATCGTCAAACTTTTCCGTTTCAACCCTATGAAAATCAAACAAACGCCAAACTATGAAACTCCTTTCTTCTATAAGAAAGATGCCGAAAAACCTGTTGGCATCATGAAGAGTTTGGACACCGCAAAAGTTTACTACGACATCAAGATGAGAAACAAGAAAATTTTGAAATCTACAAATCCATTTGATTTCTAAGCGTATGCAAAAGCATACGCTTTTCTTTTTGTCTATTATAAATTCACAAGATAAACCAAAGCAAAATCTTATGCATAAATATGACTATGGAAAATATTTATGATGATGAACTTATGCCCGAAGATTTTGAACAAATTGCAAAAGCATATTCAAAATCACTCAAAAACAAAGGGTTTGTGTTTATAAGATTGGAAGAAGAGGAATTCAATCTCCTTCTTGGAGAGATCTTTGTTTTGTTGGAAAAAATGCTCGCTTGCCTGGATAAACTGAAAAATAAAATGGATTCCAATGTTTTGAGATGCAAAATAAATGAAGCAGAAAGAATGCTCTCTGGCAAATTTCACAAGAAAAAACCACACAAATTTCTTTGTGTGGAAGATGAAAATTTTTCGTTTTTAAGTTTGGTTTCAATTGAAAACCTACTCATTATCAAACTTATGCTGTTGTCTGTCAAAAGTGGTGAATTGGAATTGTGCAACAACATAATAACAAACATTGCAGGTGTTTTTGCCGAAAGTTTTTCTTGCGAGAGCTTCACCTTGGATAATTCCGCTTTTCCAAAATCTGCAGATGAGTGTTGAATTTTAACTTACCAAAAACTCAACAACTCTTGGCAAACACTTCTCCATTGCAGTTAAGTATGGTCTGTTTTTCTCCGGTGCATAGTTTGATACAACTTGTTTAAAGTTGACAAGTTGTTTTGCATCGATTTTCAACTCATCAACAATTCCTTCACAAATCAAGTTGCTTATAACATAAAGAGCATTGTCTTTTGTGATGTTTTTTCTTCTTAAAGCGGCTGCAATAATTTCTGTGTTGTTGACAATCTCGTCAATTGCTGGATTGAGAAAGAATTCCATTTTTTCCAAAGAGAATTCATTTCCGTTTGCACCTGCCAAAATTTGCCAAGACATATAATTTTCAAAATTAGGAAGCAACAAATCTGGGATTCCTTTGTTGAAAAAATATGCAACAACATCTTGTGCTATGCAGTCATTTGCCATAGCACGAGCACAAAGGTCCGTGAAAATATCAGAAAAGTTACCTTTATCCGCACTTTCGAAAACTTCTCTCCTCAACTTTATAAAACCTTGATAGGCAATATCTCTATCTGTGAAATCTCTGTAGTCCAAAAGTTTTTCTCCTTATACGGAAATTATAACTAAAATTTGCAAAAAAAACAAATAAAACAGACTTTTTTATGAAACCGATTGAGTCTTTTTTCTTTTTGCCATGATATAACAATCTGCAACCGTCAATTGCATCATCGGCATTGCAAGAATGACTAAAGCAAAAATAGCGACTCCCAAAACCAAAACAATGTACACCGCGCTTGGAACAGTCAAAAAGATGTCAAAGATGAGAATGACTATAAACATCAATGTCATGACAACACACACTGCTGCAAGTGACAACAATCCCCAAAAACAAATTTGCCATCTGAAACCCTTTGTCAGTTCTTTGCTGAGCATCAGTGTTCCCTTAACATCCAAATCATCACTCTCGGCCAATATCAAACCTGTGAAAGAATAAGAAATCAAGAATATGACACCTGGAACAACCAATAAGATTGTTCCAAAAATGATCATAACCATTTTGACAACTGCCGTGCAAAAGATTCTTATATATTTTTTAATTGAAACAAACAAATCTTCATATTTGCAATAATCTCCTCTTTCTTTTTTCAAAACAAACAAACTGAGCCCAACTTCAAAATATATAGCAAGCAAAACTGGCAATGCCAAACTTATCACTGGAATGAAAGCAGAAAGACAAACTGCTGACAAAACAATAAGATTTGCCAAAATCACATCAGAGATTATTCTTGTCTTATTCAAAGTCATGTTTGCATAATTGTCATTAGGTTTTGCCGATATTTCTGCCCTCTCTTCAATGTCTGTTTGACTTTTTTGAGAGGTTTTTTTTCTTCTCATTTCATTCTTGATAATGTTTTTTTGTTGTGATTCCTTATCCATATCAGAATTATTGCATAAAAAAAGCGTTTTATTCAAAAAACGCTTTCTTAAACCTATAAAATTGGTGAGAACAATCTAAACAATGCTTGAGCAAACTTTGTCAAGAACAACTTTTTCTTGAAATAAAATATGTCTGCCTGTTTGCAATGTTGTAAGTCTTGTTTGAAGTATCCCTTATATTCCTTATTTAATTTTTTAGAATACAAAATCACAGTATCTTCAAAATTCAAGTTGAAAGATCTGTTGTCTAAGTTGCAAGTTCCAATTGACAATATCTCATCATCAACGACCAAAGTCTTGCTGTGTAAAAATCCATCATAGAAATAAACATCTACACCAAGTTCAACAAATTCTTTCAAATATGATTGTGTCACCCAAAAGGCCGTTCTGTGATCTGGTTTTGAAGGAACCATAATCTTGATTGAAACTCCGCTCGCAAGGGCAATTCTAAGAGCGGACATGAATGACTCGTCTGGTATGAAATAAGGAGTTTGAATCAAAATTTCTCTTTTGGCATTCGTAATCAATTTGATATATGCTTCTTTTATGTTTTGCACTGGATTATCTGGACCAGATACTACAACTTGAAGAAAAACATCTCCATTATTTTCTGGCTCTGGAAACATACCCTTTTCCATATAATATGAAGAAGGATAATTTTCTTTTTTAACATATCTCCAATCATTAAGAAAAATATTTTGAAGTGGATAAACCCCTGTTCCTGTGATTCTTATGTGTGTATCTCGCCATGGTGACAATTTTTTGTTTAAACCCATATGATTGTTGTTGATATTGATTCCTCCTGTATAAGCAATTTTCCCATCAATTACAACAATTTTTTTGTGATTACGATAATTCATTTTCAAATTAATCATACGAATATAAGCAAATGGTGGGAAAAATTCAGCAATTTCTCCGCCTGCCTTTTTGAGTTTTCTGAAAAATCTTCTTGGAGCACCAAGGCAACCAATGGAATCATAGATAAGTTTGACCTTGACGCCTTCTTTTGCCTTTTTGATTAGTGCATTCATGACTTGTTTCCCTGTTTTGTCATCAGCAAAAATATAATATTCAATATTGATGCTGTGTTTTGCGTTTTCTATGTCAAACAAAAGAGCCTGAATTTTGTCTGGTCCATTTGTGAAAATCTTGACTTCATTCTGTGGGCATAAAATACTCCCATAATTATAACAGCATTTCACAATTCCAATAAGATCTTTGTCGCTCTGAGAAATTTGTGCTCCATCAAAATACTTGATTATCTGTTGGTCATATTCCATGCCATAGAGTTTGTGATTGGAAATCATTCGCCTAACTCTGATTGACAATCCACTTCCAAAAACAACATAAAACAAGAAGCCGAGAATAGGCAAGAACGTCAAAACAGTAAGCCAACTTATCACACTGCTAAGTTTTCTTCGTTCGATGAATATCATTGAAATCATAATCAAGAAATTGAGTATGATGTAACTAATAAATACCCAAAACCAAGCGTTCATGCCTATCTAACCTTTGTCAATTTTTTAGTCTATGAAATTGTGAATTTGATTGTCACTAAATAATAACCATTATTGGTTCTTACATAGTAGGTTTTTGTTGTTGTTTCTTCCAAAACAACAGTCTCAACTTGCTGCAGGTCTGTTCCATTCAATTGGTAATATCCAAGAATGTCACTTGCACTTCCTTCTCCAATTGCTGTAGCAATGTCACTGTTAAGGTCTGACAATCTATATGCATTGTTTATGGTTGTTTCTTTGTTAATGTCAAGTGCTCTGTCATAAACATAGAAACTAAATGAGAATCTTGCGTATCTGGTGCTGCCTTGAGCGTTTGTGTAAGTCACAATATAATTCTGTGTAATCAAGTAAAGTTGTTGCCCGTCTTCACCTTTAACATCTGAAATCAATCTGTTTTCTGTTTCCAAAATTCCAGATGAGGACATCTTTTCAATTGAACTAATTTTGCCTGCTTCAACACCAAGAGTGTTTGCAGCTTTTTCCTGAACTTTTTCATCCATCTCGTCTGTTGTTGCCACAAACATTGCTTCTTCTGTCACATTTGAAGAAATGAATTTATATGTAACTTCATAATTTTTAACAGAAACATATTCTCCATCAGAATTTCTTATTACAACAACATAAGTTGCTTTTGTGGAAGTGTTTTCTCCCATAGCAAATGATTCTGAAACTCTCTTGGTAATGCTGTTAACAGTTTCTATTTTATAGAACTCTGCTGTTTGTCCTGTTGTTGCTGTTACCAAATTTGAAAGTTGGAAGGTTGTTGTTGGTCTCAACGCCACTGATTTTTCCTCAGGTGTTGTATTGTCATAGACATAGAATGTCTTTGTAACAAGTTTGGTTTCACCAGTTGCATTTGGTTGAGCAATATATGTGTTTGTATAAATTCCAATAGCACCAGGACTGAATGTTGTAACATTCATTTCTATACTTCCATCTTCATTCAAAAGATACCAAGTGTAACTTGAATCAAATGCCTCATTAAAATCATCGCCTGTACTTCCAGCATATTGTTGCTCTTCCTTAGTTGAAGTTTCATAGACAATTATCGTTGCTGTGATAACTTTGTTCGTCAATGCTGCCGTTGTACTATCTCTACCTGTGACAACCAATGTCAACTCGTAAGTTCCTGCTTGTGTAAAGGTCCAAGAATCCAGATTGTTGAAGTAAACATAAGTTTCAGTTTTTTGTGTCTCTTCTTTGTAATGTACAAGATGGAATGTTGTGTTATATGTGAATTTACTACCTGAATAAATTTGTGTGAAATCCACTTCATTTCCAACTTCTGTCGCATATGTTAAGTCAATCTTCTCTACTGTTCCCTTCATCAAATCTGAACCAAATCCTGTTCCAAATGACCCAACACTACGTAAAGTATAGTTTGTTGGAATTGTGATGACACTTGAACCATACCAATAGACTCCAGAACTTACAGCAGATTCTGAAGGAGTCTTATCTCCGTCAAGATAGATTCTGAATGAACCAAGTTGAACTCTTGTGCTGCTTTCTTCAAACGCACCGTTTGCACCGGACATCTTCATGTAAACATTTACAGTTATGGTATGAGAAACAATGTCAAAATCTTCTGTTGTTGTAATCATACCATTCTCATCTATGAACGCCGAACCAGATCCACCGGTTGAAGTATTTATCTCAAAGAAGAATTTGTAAGGAGTTCCAACACCAGATAATGTTCTGTTATCTACACCTGACAAATTGATTTCTCTGCCCCAACCTGTAAGTGGAATTATGTAATAAGTGCTTGAATTTGACGAATTTGAAACAATGTAATAATCTTCAACTTTAAAGTAATTTCCTTCGTCTGTAGTTGCAGAATCATAGAGAGGCTTGATGTTGAATGTGTTGACATATTGATAAACCTGATCATTTTCTGGATAGAGGAAATATAAAGTTTCAGTCTTCGTGTTGTTTGAGAGCAATTCTCCAACATTTTCAATATTCATTGTAAGTGCTGTTGAACTATTTAAATATCGTCCAATTAATCTATTTGCTGTTGCACCAGAATCTGTTGGAGCAAGCAATTGTGAACCATTATATTTCATTATAGGAGAATCTGTCAAAGCAGTAACAAAGACATAGAATCTGTCAGATGTTGTCAGGTTTTCTTCCAATCCATTAATGCTTGCTGAGATTCCAACATATTCTGTCACAGTGTATGTTTTTGAGTTTGTTAGAGTAATCAATTTTGCAGTTTTTGTCTTTTCTCCGTCATCTTCGTATGTCATAACTTTGTCTGCATTAATGCTCTTTATTTCTTTGTCATTAACAGCAAAAGTTATGCTTTCGCCTGGGTCCAAAACAATCTCTAACGTGTCATTATAAACTGTTTTTGTTGCTTGTGGAGACTTAGTGTCAAAGATGTCTGAATCGAACAAATCTTCTGTGCTTGCTTTTCTGTTGAGCGTTATATATTCGCTCACAACACATTCTTCGTCTTCCTGTGTCGTATCTACAAGCGTGATATTCATCTTAACATTTGAAACGGTTCTTCCTGTGCCATAGTAAATTCCACTAATAGTAGGAACAACAAATGCTGTGGATTCTGAATATTCTGCTCCTGTCTGTATTTCTGCAGAACCATCTTGTTCTTCTGTTGTAGGTGTTACTTCTGTTACAAATGAATAGTCTGAATTTGTGATTAATTCAATCTCTTGTGCATCTGTTGGATTATACGATGCATTTACAGATGTAGAAACATAACCTGAAGAAGTTCTATATGTTCCACCAAGCCATGTGTCACCAAGATAGAACTCAATCTTCGTAACCTTAATCTTATCAATTTTTGAAGTCAAGTCCTGATTTTGAGCATCATTTTTCAAACTGTCAACATTAACCGCTCCCATTGTGTTGCTGAAACCATAAGCTCCAATTCCGGACAAGCGAACTTCTGTTGTAGGGATTGCTCCCGAACCAGTAAAGACTGGTTCTTGATATGAACTTGAAACTGTGTAAACCTGATTCAGAACTTTCTTTCCATATTTAACTGAATAGTTGCCAACTGCAGCAGTATTTTCTGTTCCATCTGCCTTTTCAGTTTTCCTTTCAACTTTCATCGACAGAACACAAGATGCACCATTCAATGCTGTTTGAGTTAAAGAACTCTTGCTAATTGCTTCTCCATTGTAATACCATTCATTCTCTTTGCCTTCAACAATCGTTACTGTTATTTCATTCCCTGTCGTTGGAGACAATGTTTTCGTAATTACAGAACCCGCAGGAATTTCTCCTATTGCAAAATTTATTGTTGCTTCAAGTTTAATTTGAGTGATGGAGAAATTGTTAGAGTGATCGTTCAACTTAATAGAAATTGTGTTCTGTGGATTACTTTGTCCAGTCTCAACTCCATAAGTGAATTCTTCAAACATCACATTTCCTTCGGTTGTTGTGGAAGGTGTCACTGTTTGGAATCTGAGTCCAACACCAATGGTATCTCCTTCAGTCAGTGATGAGTTGCTCATGGAGAAGATTGTTGGATTGACATCTGCTGTTATTGTGAAGTAGAACATAACCTTAAAGCCAAACACATTTTCCATCTCAATGATAAACTTTCTTTCTCCGAGATTTATTGTTTTAACTTTTATCTGTAGGTTTCCTGTTGTATGGTTTGTATACTCAGAATTGTAAGTGTAGACTCCACTTGAATTGCTCCAATCCGCTAAACTATCTTTAATTAAATCACTATTATCATTATATCCTTCTTTTTCAAGGTTTGAATTGTATGTAAACTTAAATGAACTTGTTGAACTTGAAGATTGTCCATACATATTAGCCAAAATTACAGAAGCTGTAGCATTTGTGTCACTTTCAGTATTCCACAAATTGAAATCTACCGTGTCACCTGATGTTGAAATGTTTGACAACATAATTTGATATGGAGCAATATCGTTGCTTGCCACTGTTTGTCCATTGACAATTTCTGTTGAACTTGAATTGTAATTCTGCGCGTTTTCATGTTGGCTCTTGAATCTTATTGTTGAATTCGGAACAACTTTGAACAAAATGTTGTGTGATTCTGTGATGTAAGCTTCACCAATCTTAACCATATATGTGATTCTCATCATAACATAGTTTCCATCATTGTTTGACCCTTGAGCATAGATGTCATAGTCAACAGTTTTTCCATTGTTAAGCACACCAGAAATTGTTATATAGTTATGTCTCAATTCTCCAGCACTGTTTGCTTCATTAACATCGAATCCTGCTCTTGGAGAGAGTCCAGTGCTGTAAACAACATCTGTTGATAAATCTTTGCCGGCTGTGCTTATAAGGTTGTTGTGAATTTCCCCTGCAGTTTTTGCAAGATTTTCTTCTTCAGAATTTGTATCATAACCGTTTAAATTTTCACCTACCTTGATTGTGTCAGAGAAACCATAAATTTGCAAAGTAAATGTCCCCGTTGAATTGTACATACTTGTCGCATCATACAAAAGTCCTGTTCTTGGATTTTTGATTCCAAATGATGTGTATGACAATAAGTTTCTTTCAACTCCTGCATTCACTTCAACCGTTGTGTATGTCTCGGACTTATCTGCATTGCCTGTAACTTCAAACTCAATGTCAAGATACAAATTGTAAGTTCCTGATGTTTCAATTGTTTCATCGCCTAGTTTAACCGAAACTCCAAGATTTACAGTCGTTCCATAGTCATCATTTGTTAATACAAATTTATTTGCTTCTTTATCAGTTGTTGAACCGTCTTTTGTGACTGTAAGCATAAGTATAACATTTGTATTAAACACAATTGGAGTGTTGTCATAATAATATGCCACAATTCTGTGGGTTAAAGCAGGAATGCTGAGATAAATTGATTCATCGTTAACTTTAAGAGAATCAGTGTTTCCTTCTGCTCCAGCTCTGCTTGTAAATGTTCCTGCATAACTGAAACCTGTGTAACTCTTTCCCAAATCTACATTGACAATTTGATTCAATGTTTCTGCGTTCAAGGTGATAATTTGAACTTCGTTGCTTGAATTTGTAAATCTCAAATAATAAGTCGTTCCAGAAACAACTGATGAATTAAATGAATAACTTAATATTCTATTCTGTTCAAATAAATATTGACTTGACTGTGCTGCCAAATCCTCAGCATAAATTGTTTCTCTATTGTTTGTATAATTTGGAGTGTTTGTTGAAATCTTTATGTTGCTCCCTGCAACAATTTCAATGTTGTATGTTGTTGTGACATTATTAACTGTGACATCAAATGTCACCAAACCATTGCTTGAAGAGTTGACAATTGAAAATTTAATGTTCAATCCACCAACTGTCGTTTCGTCAACATTTGTGACAATTGTCATATCTTCAGATGAAGCGTTGATAGATTTTGTAACCCCTCCTGTCACTTGAACTGTTGCATTGCTGATTGAAGCAACACTGATGCTCCAAGTTTTTGTCAAATCGTCTTTATCCTTAAGAGCATCAACATTTTCAACAACAATTCTCTTTGCTTGCCCAAATGGTGCTGTTGATGTAAAGAAAGCACTGTACATTTCTGAAGTAAATATCTCGTCAGCACCTTGTGTTGTTGAAATATACTCAGTTGAAAGTTTTGTTTTTTCATCTGGCATTGGATAATTTGCTGTTACTACAACATTTGGTTTAACTGTGAATCTATATGTAACTTCAAAATTGAAAATTTCCTTTTCATTAAATGTGTAAGCAACAGTAAATGTTTCATTTTGCAAAGTTGAAGATGCAACATTTGCAGGAGTGATTTTCTTTGTATCAACATAAGAAGAATCTTCAACATATTTATATGCTGATTTCGTCAATTCACTTCCGTCTGGAGCATCATAAATTGGCATAAGATCAGGTATTTTTGATCTCAATTCATCTATTTCAATGTCAAAATCAACACTGCCATAACGATCTGTCGTGTCCACAACTCTTCTTGTTTGTTCAAGCACAAATGATGACTTCACATTCAATTCGAAATTAAATGAATATGTGTTTGCACCAGAGTCTGTCAATGTTCCAACAAACACAAATTTTGTGTCTTTCAAAAGATGTGAAAATTCAACTGTATTGTCTGTATATGTTGTTGCATCATTATTGATGTAAACCAAATCTTTTAATGTCAAGCCTGCTTCATAGTAGGTGTCAATTTTTGCAACATCAAGTTCATCAACTTTTGCATATGTTTGAGTTTCTGCGTTGTATGTGTAATAAGTCTTTCCTTCTTGCAATTCAGTGTCCGTTGTCAAAACATAACTGTAGATTTCGTCACCATTATCCAGCTTAAGATCAAAATCAGTTATAGTCAAGCTTGAAAGTGTTGAATCAATTTCAAGTTTTGAGAACAAAGCATTGGCTCCGCTCTTGATTGTGTATCTTTCTCCACCTTTAAATACAACACCTGTGTTGATTTCCCAATCGAAATAACTTGTCACAGTCAAATCAATTGTAAACACAACTCTTTCATCTGTAAAGAAACCTATTTCAAAGTAACTGTCCTGTTTGATTGTTTCTTGTGGTTTGATATGCAATTTTTGACTTTCGTCAAGATAAGCGCAAGTCCAACCAATAGCCTCTGTTTTTGCGAAATATTTTGTTCCATCTGTGTCTGTCAAAGTTACAATGCCACTTCCATTTGGAGCCAAACTTTCAATTGTAGCTTTCCAATCTCCTACAACCAAATCTCCCTTTAATGTCTCTTTGACAGTTTCGCCTGTTTCATCTGTGTAGATGTCAAATCCCGCTTTAACAAATGATTTAACCATCAAGGAACTTGTCATGTCATTTCCGGCAATGTAAGCAGAGAATTCACTGACCTTGCTTTCTGTTCCATTGCTTGAAATCTTAATGTCAGGAATGAAGACAACTTCTTCACTTCCCGCATTGACTGTTGCAGAATATTTGTTGTTTTTGGCGGTCAATGTTGTTTCCGTTCCGCCATTTACAGATTGTTTAAGTGAGTGAACATAGTTCTCGCCTTGGTTGAAATACATGATATATTGCATTTCGCTTCCAATCATCTTCACTCCATTGACCAAGAAACTCTTTTCAAGAGTGAGAGTCAATCTTGTTGTATTGTCCACAAGTTTGATGTTAAACTTGCTTCCTTCAAATTGATAAGTGAAATATTCTCCAAAATTAGAAATTGTGTTTTCTCCAATCTTAGCAGTTTTGATTGTGTATTGTTCTGTCACGGTTGGCTCTTCGCCTTCGTCATAACCAATCCAATCTGCTATGTCTCCAAAACG
Organism: uncultured Clostridia bacterium; assembly: GCA_946496065.1. Lineage (GTDB taxonomy): Bacteria > Bacillota > Clostridia > Christensenellales > UBA1242 > Caccovivens. Next base: position 144,765 of record CAMMFF010000001.1, on the reverse strand, counting down.
CTTTCCTGTTCCATACTTGCTGTTTTGTGCAGTGAATGGTTCTTCAAGATCAATTGTGTAACTTTCTGTTGTTTCATCATAGTATGGAGAATAAGTGTTCAAATATTCTCCGCCATCATTATATGGATATTGAACAGAACCAATTGTGAAGCTTGGAGAAACCTTGATGCGATAATACCAAACATAATTCAAACTTCCTGAATATTGATAGAGCTCAAATCTCAATACAATATATGCCTCAGATTGAGAACTTTCTAAGTGATTGATTTCAAGTTGTGTTGGAATAAGGTTGTCACCTTCAGTTTTTAATGTTGCAAGTCCGTCAATATATCCTTCCGCATTTGAAACAATTGAAATTTCATATGATGCAGAATCATAATTTACTTCTGTGAGATTTCCATCATAATAGAATCCAAACGCATCTGCAGAAGAAGTTATTGCTTCACTGCTGTCGTGAACAATTGTGTATGTTTGTCCAGCCTGCAATGTTTGATAAATTTCTGCACTTTGAAGTCCTGAATAATCACCAATAATCACACTGAAGTCGTTATCTCCAAAAATGTTGAATTCCATGTCAGAAACATTTTCTGGCAGTGTCTCGTTGTTGTAATAAACATATTTGTCACCAATCTTGCTTACGATGGCGCTCAACTTAACCTCAATTGTCAAAGAGTTTCCTCTTGTGTCAGTCAAAGTTTTTTCTGCATTGAATGTGTTTCCTGTCAAACTTACAAAACCATTGATGTTGTATGTTGACAAAACGGTTTTTGAATTGCTGTAAACATTCCCAGTTGCAGAACCATCGCTGATTGAGAAATCATTTTGAGTGTTGTATTTTGCATCTGGAACCAACATCAAATGTGTTTCACCATTATAGGTCACAACATTAACTTCTTCTCCTGAGTCACGTTTCAAAACACTTGATGCAAGATTTTCGTCGCTTCCGCTTCCAAATCCTATATCAAGAGAAACAGTCAAATCTCCTGATTTTTCACAAAGCACAATTTGTCTATCTGTGCCATTTTCAATGATTTTGACAGCATCAACAATTTGTGTTGTTGTGGAACCAACCACTTGTGCAACGATTTGATATTTTTGTTCAACTTTTTGTCCCAATGTCAAAGACAAAGAACTGCCATTGACAAAGTAATAATTATAAACATTTGTACCAATTGAATTTTGTTCAATTGTCAAATATTTCTCTGCTGAAACATTTGAATAACTCAACGAAATGCTTCCAGTATTTGTGTTTGAGATAATTTCTTCCGCTCCGTCAAAACCACCATTTTCAATATATGATGTCATCTTATAGAGTTTGTAACTTGAAGACAATGCTTGAGAACTCAAAGTCTCCAAATTTACAAAAGGATTGCTTTCGAAATCTGTTACTGTTTCTCTAACCAAAATATTTGGGTTGACATACAAAGTGATTGTAATGCTGCAAGCATAGAATGAATTTTTGCCATAGTAAATTGTGAAACTTACGGTTCTAAATTGATATACATCATCAATTTTCAAAAGGATTTGTTTAACGGCATCTCCTTCCTTTACCACTGACAAACTGCAGAAATCTTGTGTTGAATAGAATACTCCATTTGGGTCAGAATCCAATGACAAAGCACCAAGAGCACTTGTCCAAGAATAATCAACTCCCAAATGAGAGGAGAGTGTGACATATTCGGCCAAATCATATGTTTGTCCTGCAAACACACTTACGGCATTTCCGCTCGTTACCAAATAATCGGAATTCTCTTCATAATATGCATTAAAGTTTTGGCTGACCGTGATATCAGCTTTCAAAACCAAAATCAATGTTATGTCAAACAACGATTCATTTTCATCTCTCACAGAGAAAATGATCTGTGTGTCTTCTTTGAATGGATTGATTATATTGACTGTTGAAATGACTGTATCTCTATAATTTTCAATTGAATCCGTTTCCTCTTCGTCCATTGTTGCAACAGAATTGAATTTTATCATTTTCATGATGTCAACTTTGTTTGTTGAACTCAATCCCGAAATGAAACTTTCGTCCAATTTATAGACAACATTTTCTGCTTCAGTCAATTGTCCGTCCGTTCCAGAAGTGTAAACTTTGAGCAATGTGTTCATATCAATCGTTTGATTGCTTGTTACATATTTTCTGACAGTCACTTGACTCAAGCTTGAGCTTGTTGCATAAGCATCTTCGTTGATGGCACCAACAATATCAGTAGGGTCATATTTAAGTTCTTTAACCCCTTCACTTTGAATCTTGAATGTCAAAGTTTGTGACGCTATGAGATCTTGTGTGACATTTCCAGCTTCATCAAACGCATAGACAAAATTGTCTTCCCTGTCCACAATATAAGCAGTCAGTGATGTTGTCTTTTCTTGTCCTTGAGTGGATATAAAATTTTGTATTTTTGACAATGTGCTGTCGAAACTTAAGATATAATCATCAGAACCTTCTGCAGGAGTTTCAACAAGTCTGATGTTGTAAATTCCAGAACTTTCTTCAATAACATTTCCAAATTGGTCAGTCAATGTGAATGTCAAAAGGTCATTTAATGCTGACAAAACTTCTTCAGTCGTTCCTTGAATTTTTCTGTCACCCCAAGTGATGCTGATTCCGTTGGAAGCAGTGATGTTGACAACAATATCATCAATAACGCCGTCACCGTCTTTATCCAAATCAACCTGATCCTCAAACTCTGCTTTCATAGACACAGGTTGTTGGTAATAGATATAGAAATAATCTTTTGTTTCATCTTTAATTGTCACATTTTTTGTGTATGTTTCTTTTCCGTCATCATATTGAAGTTGAAGTCTGATATATGTTCCCTTATCCCAAGCATTTCTTCCTGCTGAGAAGTATGCTTCTTCAATTGCCAAAGTTCCTTCAAATGTTATTTCATTTTCACCAACATTCTTTTCCACCAAACCTTGCAATGTCACATAGTCATTTGTTTGTCTGCCATTAATGTCCAAACAAGCAATCTTAAGGTTTCCAGAATTGAAAGCAGTAATAACTTTTTGAGAGTCTGTTGTCGTGTCTTCGCTGTTGTTCAAAACAAGTTCAAAAGTTATCATTGTTCTTTGAGAAGCAGTTTCATTTCTGTTGATTGCAGGAATGTAATAATCATTGTTGTTTTCAGCATTTGGAAGAATTCCGGTTGCAAATGTAATGCTTGGATCCATGTTTGCAATAGACAAAGTGCTTTCAACCATGACATCTTTGACTCTGCTTGTCTTAACAATCAAATATTTTCCGTCTTCTGTCACATAAGGTTTGTTGTCGGCATCTGTCTTTATTGTGGCAGCAATAACCTTAACTTTTCCAGAAAAACTCTTTATTGCTGTAAGCACCGTTCCATCAATTTCGTAAAGTGTGTAACCATTGTCTGGTGTTTGAGTTCCTGCAATTGCCAAAGTCTGCCCTTTATAGTCTTGAGTGTAAACCTTTCCTGGTCCGCACACAAAGGCACTTTGCATATCCAAATCTTCAGCGTATCCAACTTCCTTGTCGTCAATCAACAAGAAATATCTTACTGTCTTATAGATGTTCTCTTGATTTATTGCATTCAACTCTTTTGACAAATCAATGTTTCCAGGAATTGAATTTCCTTCTTCGTCATAATTGATTGTGAGCATGATTGTGTCATTTGTTTGCCATGCAGGTTCTTCTTCATAGTCATGTTCTTCTGCGACCAAAGTGATTGTCTTCTCAGGATTTGTTTCCCCGCTGAAAGCAAAGAAATTTTCCCAATTTCCTTCTTCGTTTTCAAAAAAGAAATTGATTGCAAGTGTGTATTCTTCAGCAGTTGATGCTGCAAATCTCCAATAATAATCAGCAAAATCTTTTGGAGTGTTGTTTGGAAGAATGTAATATTCCGTTCCTTCAGGTGCAGCAGAATAGTCAAATGTTGAATCAAAATCTTTTTGAGTTATTGTTGTTCCACTTTCAGTTGTCACAACCTCCATAACTTTTCCGCCAAGAATGGTCAAACCTTCAACATTCTTTGGAATCTTGATTCCGACATTTCCAAACAATGAGTTAAGCAAAGCACCACTGCTGTCTTTGATTGACAAATCAAGTTTTCCGTCACCATTTGCAGATGCAGTTGTCAATGTGAAATATTGGTCAAGATATGTATTGAAAGAATTTCCAGTATTTCCAATTTCAACGCTGTCAACATCAATGTCAAGAACTCTGATATTGACTGTCTTTATCATGCGTGCTTCTGGATGATCGTCAAGATATCTCAAAACATTTGATGTCAAAAGTTCTCTGTCTGTTATTGACGAATACATATCCATGATTTGTTTTTGATAATAAGAATTTGCAAAGGTATAGACAGTTATTGTATCTGTGTTGTTTCCACTTCTTTGCTCTGCAACAAATCTCTCTTCTTCCCAATCATAAGAGATGTATGAAGATGTGAAAGCATAGAACACTTCTTTTTCTCTTGTTTCATCAGAGAAGAGATATTTGCTTTCTGTTGGATAGAAGATTGTATCCAATGTGAATGTTGTTCCAACAACAACGTCTTGAGTCGTTCCAGTTTGAGAGCTTCCTGCAACCTGCACATCGATTCCATGAACAGGAACGTCAACACAAATTGTCACTGTTTGTGCGGAAAGCAAAACATTTGAAGATTTTGCAGTCAAAGTTGAAACCCCACCAACAATCCAATCTTCCAAAATTTGTGGATTGGAATTGTATTCTGTGTTCAAAGTAACTGTGAATGGTTGATTGAGAGAAACCTCCTGAGGAACGGTGATGATTCCATCTGATATGTATCCATTTTGAGCCACTCCATTTTTCAATGAAAGAGTCACTTTTCTTTCTGTGACATTTTCAGTTGTTGTTGTGATTGTCATGCTGAAATCAGATGACACCTCATATTGCCCAAGTGTGGTGTTGTAATATCCTGCCCCATCACTGACATCTTCAACAAAACTGATGTTTTCAGGTTCGACATATTCTTTATCAAATCTCCCCATCAAATAGAGAGAAAGCACGGTCACCCCTGCAACTCCCAAAATTCCGACTATAACAAGTATGATAACTTTCCAAAGACTGAGAACTCCTCTCTTTTTTTTCATACAAACTCCACTCACAAAAAATTGACTTAAAAGTCTAAGCAAACATTTTACTGAAAGAAACTGCAGTAAATAAAAATCTTACAAAAATATTGTTTGCCTTTTTCGACAAATTAATTATACAATTTTTATCTTTCTTACGCAAGTGAAAAATGCGGAAATTTCCATAATTTATATATTAATATATATAACCAAACTCCAAATATTCAAATTTGATGATGATTAATGGCAATTTATCAAATTTAAAGTTGACACAAAATGGTTAATCGTTTATAATGTTTTTATGGTAATAAATTACGAAGTTTACAATTTTTTGAATATGATAAACACCCGTCTTGGAAAGGTTTACAAGTTGACAGGATACAGTCCCTTGCCAAAAAATTTTTCTATGACCAAAAATTTGTTGAAAGAAAGATTATATCTAAATCAAATGTCTTTGAATATAAATTTTCCAAATTTTATTTATGACAATAAAAATGAAGTGAAAAAATATTTCAAAAATTCAATAAAAAACATCAAAAAATTGAGAAAAAACATAGAAAATTTTGATTATTCACCCGAATTTTTGGAAAAACTCAATGTTTACTTCAACATCAGAACAGATGTCACTGAGGCACTCTTAAAAGAATTTAAAAATCAACGTTTTGACGAAAAAGATGCTTTTCAAGAAATCTATCGACTTAACCCAATTCTTTCAAACTTGATGATGGAACTGTTTGATGAGCACATTGCCACAAAAACATTGCTTACAAATCTTGAAGACAAATATCAAATTTCTTATCTTGAAAAATTGCAGTTGATCGAAAAGAAACAAAAAGTTATTCAAGAGAAAAAATCTCAAGTGCTTGAGCAAACAACCAGACAAATTCAGCACGAAAAAACTGCAACAAAGAAAAAATCAAGCACAAAATCAAAAGAAAATGTTGCAAAAATTGAAAAAGAATTGAAACAAAAGACAAAAATAACTGAAACAAACAAAAAAAATGTTAAGGAGAAATAATGATTCAGGCTATCAATGTTTCGCTTGCGTTTGGCGGAAGAACTCTATATAAAGATGTGAATCTGAAGTTCACAAAAGGAAATTGTTACGGAATTATCGGTGCAAATGGTGCTGGTAAATCTACTTTTTTGAAAATTTTGACCGGTGAGATTGAACCAAACACTGGAGAAGTTTCAATAACTCCAGGAGAAAGAATGTCTGTTTTGGAACAAAATCAAAACAAATATGACAACGAAACCGTTTTGGATACTGTTCTTTTGGGTCATAAAAGACTGATGGAAATTCAAAAAGAGAAAGACGCTCTTTATGCAAAAGAAGATTTTTCAGATGAAGACGGAATAAGAGCCGGAGAACTTGAAACAGAATTTGCAGAACTTGGTGGTTGGGAAGCAGACAGCGAAGCAAAAACACTCTTACAAAATCTTGGCGTTGAAGAAAGTTGTTTCTATGATTTGATGTCAACTCTTGACTCAAAAATCAAAGTCAAAGTTTTGTTGGCACAGGCGTTGTTTGGAAACCCAGACATCTTGATTTTGGACGAACCCACAAACAATTTGGACTTCAAAACAATCAGATGGTTGGAAAACTTTTTGCTTGACTTTGAAAACATTGTCATCATTGTATCTCACAACAGACACTTTTTAAACAAAGTCTGCACCCACATATGTGATGTTGACTTTGGAGAAATCAATATGTATTTGGGAAACTATGATTTCTGGTATGAAACAAGTCAACTTCTTGCAAGACAAGCAAAAGACCAAAACAAAAAAGCAGAACAACGTGCAAAAGAATTGAAAGAATTTATTGCAAGATTCTCTGCAAATGCCTCAAAGTCAAAACAAGCAACAAGCAGAAAGAAGGAATTGGAAAAATTGACGATCGATGACTTTAAGCCATCATCAAGGAAATATCCATATGTAGATTTCAAATACGAACAAGAAATCGGCAAAGAAATTCTCAAAGTGGAAAAGTTGACAAAGAATGGAATGTTCAAAAATCTTTCCTTCACTGTTGAACATGATCAAAAAATTGTGTTTTTGTCATCAAACAGTTTGGTTTTGACAACATTATTCAACATTTTGACAGGAAAAGAACAAGCAGACAGCGGAGAAATTCGTTGGGGAAAAACAATAAAATATTCTTATCTTCCACAAGATAACAGAGAATATTTTGAAAATTGCCACTTGAGTATTGTCGACTGGCTCAGACAATATTCAAAAGACAAAACCGAAAGTTATGTTCGTGGTTGGCTTGGAAGAATGTTGTTTTCTGGAGAAGAAAGCTTGAAAGAAGTCAATGTTCTTTCTGGAGGAGAGAAAGTCAGATGTATGCTCGCAAAAATCATGCTTGAATCTGGAAACTTTTTGATCTTGGACGAGCCTACAAACCATCTTGACCTTGAAAGCATCACATCTTTGAACAAAGGAATGATAAATTTCAAAGGTTGCATGCTTTTTGCAACCGGCGACCAAGAAATCATTGAAACAGTGGCGAATAGAATCATTGACATTGTTGACGAAAACATAATCATTGACAAGCAAATGTCCTATGAAGAATATATGGATAAATTTAAAAATTAAATATTAAAATTATTAAATATTAAAATAAAAAACATTTTAATTATTATTTTAAATATAAAAAAAATAAATTTTTTAATTATTTATTACAAGTTTTTCTATTAGATAAATAAACGAGAATAACAAAAAACAAGCAATTTTTTGCCTGTTTTTTTATAATTTAATTTTTTCAGAAATTTCAGGAATTTTTGAAATATTTTTAATTTCTTTAAAATGTGAAATATTATTATCTTTTATGGCGAATGTATAAACCTTATTGTCTCCTTTTTTATCCTTACACATATACAATCCTTTGTCGCCTTCCAAAACCATTCTACAAATCATTTCAATATCAGATTCATTGTCATTGTATGTGTAAAAAATGCTTAGGGTTCTTTTTGATAAACTGCTTGAAAATCTCAATTTTTCAACACCTTCTTTGATTTTTCCTTTGTTATCTATTCTCTTCATTCTTTTCCCAACAAAGACTTGGGTGAAACGAGCCTTATATGATCTTTCTGTTTCCATTTTCAAAAAATTATCAACAAAACAACTCAATTCTCTCAATATCTTTTCTCTTGACACAGACATAACATCCAAAATCTCTCTCCACTCTCCCAACAATCTGATTTCTTTCATTATAACCTCCAGATAAAATACAATATGTATTGTAACACTTTTAAATTATCAAAATCAATGCTTATTTTGATTTTTCATTAAAATGTTTGACATTCAATCTCTTTTATTGTAAACTCATAACAGCAATGACGGAACTGGCAACTCCTGAGCAAACGCTTGTCGGCGTAAAGACGATAATGAGGTAAGAATTTTCTTACGAAATAGGGTGGAACAGCGGTTTGAAAAAATCGCCCCTGTGCTTTGTTTTGGCACAGGATTTTTTATTTTTATTGTGCTAAAAAATTTAAAAGGAGAATTATATGGAAGAGAAAACAAATTTAACAATGGACAAAATTGTCAACCTTTGCAAAGCGAGAGGTTTTGTATTTCCAGGAAGTGAAATCTATGGCGGTCTTGCCAACAGTTGGGACTATGGCCCAATTGGAAGCGAACTCAAGAAAAACATCAAAGAACTTTGGTGGAAGAGATTTGTTCATGAAAATGAATATAATGTCGGTATTGATGCCGCAATCATCATGAACCCAAGAGTTTGGCAAGCAAGTGGTCACCTTACCAACTTTTCTGACCCTTTGATTGATTGTAAAAGTTGCAAACAACGTTTCCGTGCAGACAATTTGATTGAAGAATTTTCTAAGGGAACAGTTTCTGCAGAAGGAATGTCCAGAGAAGACATGGAAAAATACATTCAAGAAAACAAGGTTAAATGCCCAAACTGCGGACACAGCAATTTCACAGGTCTTAGAAATTTCAATTTGATGTTTAAAACCTTTATGGGTGTGACAGAAGATGCAAAAAGTGAAGTTTATCTGCGTCCAGAAACAGCTCAAGCAATGTTTGTTGACTATAAAAACGTTGTCAGAACACAAAGACCAAAGATGCCTTTTGGTATTGCTCAAATGGGCAGAAGTTTCAGAAACGAAATCACTCCAGGAAATTTCATTTTCAGAACCAGAGAATTTGAACAAATGGAACTTGAATTTTTCTGCAAACCTGAAACTGACCTTGAATGGTTTGAATATTACAAAAACCAAATGAGAACTTGGCTTTATGACCTTGGAATCAAAAAAGAAAACTTGAGAGAAAGAAATCACTCAAAAGAAGAACTGAGTTTCTATAGCAAGGCTACTTGCGACTTTGAATTTTTGTTCCCATTTGGTTGGGGAGAACTTTGGGGAATTGCAGACAGAACAGACTATGACCTTACTCAACATCAAAAAGCAAGTGGGGAAAATATGGAATATATTGACCCTGTCACAAATGAAAAATACATTCCTTATGTCGTTGAGCCGGCACTCGGCGTTGACAGAATGTTCTTGACAATTCTCTGCAATGCTTATGCAGAAGAAACAGTTGGAGAAAACGACACAAGAGTTGTTCTTCATCTTATTCCTGCTCTTGCTCCTTACAAAGTTGCAGTTTTGCCACTTTCTAAAAAACTTTCAGACAAAGCAAGAGAAGTCTACCGCAAACTTTCAAAATCTTTCAACTGTGATTATGATGAAGCAGGCTCAATTGGAAAGAGATATCGCCGTGAAGATGAAATTGGAACACCTTATTGCGTGACAATTGATTTTGACACCTTGGAAAATGACACTGTCACAATCCGTGACCGTGACACAATGGAGCAAATTCGTCTTTCAATATCTGAAATCGAAGATTATATTAGAGAAAAAATCAAATTTTAATTAAAAAAATCATCTAAAAAACAACAATTTTAGATGATTTTTTTAAAACCCTTGACTCCCCCCCCCGCCATTGATGTATTATAAGAACGATAATATGCTATAGAGGTTTTTGTTATGTCTACTTATGATATCATCAATACGGTTGTTTGGGATGTTTTTGCTGCCCTAATGTTATATCAAATATTGTTTGTTATTATTGGATTGTTTAAAGTTAAAAGATACAAACCTGCAAAAAAACAACATGAGTATGCCATTTTAATTGCTGGAAGAAACGAAGAAGCCGTAATCGGACAGCTTATTGACAGCATAAAAAATCAAAATTATGATATGACAAAGATAAAAATTTTTGTTTGTGCAGACAATTGTTCTATAAATGACAAAACTGCTGAAATTGCAAGACAAAAAGGAGCAATAGTTTATGAAAGACACGACCTTTCAAAAATAGGAAAGTGTTATCCTTTGGATTTGATGTTGAAAAATATGGTTAGAGATTTTCCTGATTATCATCCAGAAGGATTTTTTGTTTTTGATGCCGACAACATTCTCGACAAAAACTATATATTAAAAATGAATGATGCTTTTGATAGCGGAGAAAAAATTATCACTTCTTACAGAGCTTCAAAAAATTTTGACCAAAGTTTGATGGCAATGGGCTCTTCTGTTGGATTTATTCGTGAATGTCGTTTTTTACATGCACCAAGAAATCTTTTAAATTTATCTACATTTGTTTCTGGAACGGGATTTTTGATATCTTCAGAAGTTTTTGACTATAAAAAAGGTTGGAACTACAACACTATTTCTGAAGATTATCAACTGACTTGTGATAAGGTTATCAAAGGAACAAGGGTTGCATATTGTGACGATGCGATTTTTTATGACGAACAACCCACAACATTAAAACAAACTTATCGACAAAGGCTCAGATGGCAAAAAGGTTGTTACATAATTTTTGGAATGTTTCTTGGAAATCTTCTTTTCAAAATGGTTAATACTCTCAAATTCACATTTTTTGATTTTATTATTCATCTTGGTCCAATTCCTCTTTGTTCAACTTCTTGGGCTTTATTCAATGGTCTTTGGGCTTTTATAGAATGCGTTGTAAAAATTATTGCTGGAGAACCTTTTGCTCTCACAGTTGGGCTTCTTTTGTTGAGTTTGCTTAAATTTTTTGCATTGTTATATTTAGGCTTTTTCATTTATGGTTCCCTTTCGGTTTTAAAAGATTGGAAAAGAATCAAAACCACCAATAAAAAGAAAATTCTTTCTATGTTGGCATATCCAATTTTCATGATTTCTTTAATTCCTATCCCTTTCATCTCTCTTTTCAAAAAAATTGAATGGAAACCTATTAAACATTCTTCATCAAAAACCGTTTCAGACATTGAAAAACAATAAAAACTTGTCAAAATGACAAGTTTTTTTGATAAATTCTTAGTCTAACCAAATAACTTTTCCATTAATAAGAAGAGTGATAATGTCAACAAGCCAGAAAATTGCTGGACAAATGAGCAACATCAAAACTGCAAGAACTATTCCAAGTGCATTTTCTTTGTTTATTGAACGACAAAGACGATATACAGCCCACAAAATGTCAAGAACTGGCAAAGCAAAAATAACTTTTACAATAAGTGGCAAATCGTCAAAAAACTTGATTACATCTCTCATCTTTTCTTTCTCCTTTTAAACAATCAAAAAGACAACCGCTTGTGTTGTCTTTTCTTTTGTGATTTTAGACATTCAAAAGTCTCATAATGTGTTTGCTTACAATCATCAATACAAGGTCGCAAATCCAAACAATGTTGAAACCAAAGACAAGTCTGATAAGTCCTGCAACGATTTTTCCTTCAGATAATCTTGTGCAAGCACCAAGAATCCAAGCTGTAACAGGAATGATTGCAAGAATAAGACTTACAACATATCCCAAACCAAAATAATCCGATTTTCTAGATGATTTCTTTGCCATAACCCTTCTCTCCTTTTAAAATTATTTGTAATTTTTTCTTACATAATAATTTTAAACCTTAAACTTTAGAATGTCAAGAATTTAGACTCAATTAAATATATGAATTTAAAAATTTTTAAATACCTTTTTGATAATAATTTTATTATTCTTTCAAATAATATGTTCAAGGAGGAAATAAATAATGAAAGAAGAGTTAAATTCTGGAGTTCGTTGTAATGTGAGTGATTGTGTTTACAACGACAAAGGTGCAAACTGCAATAAACTTGTGATTGATGTATCTATGGGTGAAAAAAGTTATCTCCCAGAAGGAGAGACTCCTCATTTTTGCAAAAGTTACATCTGCAAAGAATGCAACGGATCAATTGACGAAGCAGTAAAATAATTAAATCAAAAAAAGGATTACATCAAAACATGCGATCCTTTTTTGTTAAGAATGTCCAACCGAACATGCTTCTAAACAAACTTGCCCAATAAGTCAATCTTGCACTATCCAAAAATTCTTTACATTTCTTTACTTCTTCTTCTGTTAAGAATTCTCTCAAAAAATCTAGTGCAAAGACCGATGCTTCTTTTTCTATTTGAATTTCTTTATATTTAAGAAAAATGGCAAATATGAAAATCAATAATCCAAGCCCAAGGCACACAAGACCAACAATCAAATAGACAATCTCCTCCAAAACCCCAAAGACTTGAAGAAGACTTAAAACAGCACCCACAAGCACCACCGGTAAGAAGAAAAATCCACAAATTTTTCCTGCTCTTCTCATTTTCCAGTGTTTTTTTAGTTTTGTGCCTGACGCATCTTGTTTCGCATGTCCAAGTTCATGTGACACAATTGCAAGGGAAGCCAAACTGTTTGAAGCCATTGTCTTTTGGCTCAAAGCAACAATTCCTGCACTGTAATGATCTTGATATTCTGGACAGGTCATGACTTGAAGTCTACTTTGAAAATATTTCTTATTTATCGCACCAACGTAATCAAGCGTGCTTATTCCATAACTGTTTTTATATTGATTGGTCTTCTTAAGATTGTCAGCATAATTGTCAAAAGAGAAACTTGCTACAGCAAGAGCAAAACACAAAAAGATGGCAAAAACTATTACAATCCAAACAACTATATAAGTTAACATAATTATATTATATATTAAAATTCATATTTAATCAAATGCTTATGGAAGATTGTTTGAATTTCATGTCACCAAAAGAACGACGCTTCCTTTATAAATTTTCGTGCCAGCTGGTGGAAGTTGTTTTGTTATGATTGAACCATCTCCATCTATTTCATATTCAAGTCCAACCTTTTTCAACTCTGCGACTGCGTTTGCCAAACTTAAACCAACAACTTGAGGCATTATAACTTCTTCCAAAACCACTGATGGGTCATCTTTTGGAATGTTATAAAACTCAAACAGTTGACTAAAGAAACTTTTTCCATATGGTGCCGCCACAATTGAGCCATAATATGCGCCAGCACTTGGTTCGTCCACCAAAATCATGAAAAGATATTTTGGATTGTCAGCAGGATAGGTTCCGATAAAACTTGAGATATATTTCCCATTTGCAATCTTTCCACTTTCATCATATTTTTGTGCTGTTCCTGTTTTCCCGCCAACATTGTATCCTTCAACAAAGGTATAATCCCCTGTTTTGTTTTCCGCTTTTTGAAGAAGCCCATTGACAATCTCACTTGTTGTCTCGGAAATTATTCGTTTTTCTTTGACTTGAGGAGTATAAGTCACATTACCGTCGACATCTGTTATTTCTTTAATAACCGTTGGGGTGTGATAAACTCCACCATTTGTAATTCCCGCAACTATAGAAAGAAGTTGAATTGGTGTGACGGCAATGGCGTGGCCAAATCCCATTCTCGCCAAGTCCACTGTTTTAACCGATGACTTTGGCATCAAAATTCCAGCACTTTCTCCATTTATGGTTATACCTGTCTTTTGCCCTAGCCCAAATTTCTCCATGTAAGAATAAAATCTGTCAACCCCAAGCCTTAATGCCAAATCCATAAAACAGCAGTTGCAAGAATTGGAAAAGGCTTCGGCAAGTGTTTGATCTCCATGTCCTATTGTCTTCCAACATTTGATTTTCTGTCCGTCCACAATTCTATATCCAGGACAATAAAAATGGTCATCAAGGCTGACAACACCCGCTTCCAATGCTGCAGCAACTGTCAAAATCTTGAAGGTTGAACCTGGTTCATAGGTGTCAGTAACCGCTTTCATTTTTGATTGATCAAACAGAGAAGACAAATCATCACGAGGAGGATCATTCAAATCAAAGCTTGGTTTTGACGAAATTGCCAAAATCTGACTTGTTTCAGCATCCATAACAATTCCTGTGACACTTTTGGCTTCTTGCTCAGAATATGCTTGTTCCAAAATTTGTTCCAATATGATTTGAATTTTGCTGTTCGCAGTCAGTGTCACATCATCGCCAGCAATTCCACTGACATAATATCTTATACTTCCACCAATTTCTTTCCCTTGCAAATCACTTTGCACATAACTATATCCATCTGTTCCAGTCAGATATTCATTCAAATATGCTTCAAGTCCCGCTTGTCCTTCGTTGTCAATTGAAGAAAAACCCAACAACTGAGTAAGCAAATTTCCATAGACATAATATCTTCCAACATTTTCTGTCAAATAGACTCCATCAAGTTTTTCTTTGTAAATCTGTTCTGCCATGTCCGCATCAATCTGCATTTTGAGCAAAACTTCTGAAATGTTTTTCTTGGAAACTTTTTCAAGTGCCGTTTGAAAATCTAGTCCAAGCAAATTTGAAAGAACTGTTGCTGTGTGAGTTGGACTCTTGACTTCTCTGCCTCTGACATAGACATCATAGGTTGTGTAACTGACTGCCAAAGTGTCTCCTGTGCTGTCAAAAAAAGAACCTCTTGAAGCAGTCAGTGACAAATCTCTTGTCCACTGATCTGTTGCTTTTCTCTGAAGTTCTTTTCCATTGATTATTTGCACGACAAAAAGCCTAACTGATAGGCTACAAAACACTAATAACAAAACTAAACATACTGCTTTAATTCTTTTTTGCAAGGAATGAAGAGTGTAAGGTTTTTGCAAGATTAACCTCCAAACAACCCTCCTAAGAAAGAACAAAGTTTGTCAAACCAATTGCTGTATTCTCCCAAATCTCCAGCATCCAACAAATCGTCAGGATAAGTTTCAATGATTTCCATACCCTGTTTTGCTGTGTCAAGTTTGTAGATGTTTTGCAGATATTTTGCCAAATTGAGTTTGTAAGTTTCATCAATTTGAATAAATTGAGTGTTCATGTTATCAATCAAAATGGTGTTTGCAACACAGACAACAGCACTCGCACCAAGTGCACAAGCAAGGGCAATTCCCGCCACTTTTTTCTTGTTGGCACTCTTTGTTTTTGTTTTCTTTTTCAGTTTGACAATCTTTTTGTTCTCTTCAATCAAATCATAGTTGGGTTTTTCGATGATGTTTTGAGAGACTTTTGCTTGTGGTTTTTGTTCTTGAACAATTTCTTCTTCGTCTTTTGAATTTTCAAATTGCTGTTGAATCAAAACTTCTTTGTCAATTTTGAACTGCTCTTCTGCTTTTTTCTCTTCTTGTCTTTTGACATCACCAATTGTCATATCTTCCAAGGAGTTCAAATATTCGGTTTTTAAAGTTGTTTGCTGTGCTTGTGGTTTTGATTCTTCTTTGACTTTAAGTTTGATTGAAACACTTGGTTTGTCTTGTGTTTTGCTGGTCGTCACTTCTTTTTTTTCTGTTTCTTTTTCCACAATAAGTCTGTCCATATATTATATTTTCCTCCTTTTTGCCATATTCACTAAAGCTTTATATTCTTTCAATAATTCTAAGTTTTGCACTTGTGCTTCTCGAATTTTCTTTTTGTTCTTGTTCTCCTGCAATGATTGGTTTTCTGTTGACAAGTCTGATTTTTGCCTTGTGTCCACAAATGCATATCGGTGTCTTTGGTGGACAAATGCAATTTGTGCTTTCAAGTTTGAAAACATTTTTGACAATTCTATCTTCAAGACTGTGAAATGTCAAGACGCAACCTCTTCCACTCTTTCCAAGCAAATCAATCAACTTCTCCAGAAGTTCGTCAAGACCTTCCAACTCTCCATTGATGAAAATTCTCAATGCTTGAAAAACTTTCTTTGATGCCCCACCACGAGAATAGACAACTTTCTTTGGCATGCTGTTTTCAATAATGTCACGCAATTGGAATGTTGTTTCAATTTTTCCTTTTTCCCTTTGTTTGATTATGTTTTTGGCGATGCTTGTCGCAAATTCTTCTTCGCCATATTCTTTCATGATTTTGACCAAATCTTCATAAGAAAATGTGTTGACAATTTCTTCTGCTGTGACAACTTTTTCTTCTTTGTCCATTCTCATGTCAAGTCTTCCGTCATGAACAAAACTGAAACCTCTCTCCCCTTCGTCAATTTGATATGAACTGACACCCAAATCAATCAAAAAACCATCGATTCTGTCAATTCCGTATTGAGTTTTCAAAATGTCAGGAGCTTCTTTGTAGTTTGATTTTATCAAAGTGGCTTTGTCTTTAAATTTTTCCAGGACTTGTGAACTTTTTCTGATTGCATCACTGTCTCTGTCAAAAGCATAGAGATGTCCACTTTTTAATCTTTTTACAATTTCAAAAGAATGTCCACCACCACCAACAGTGCAATCGACATAAATTCCATTTGGTTTGATATTCAATCCTTCAATCACTTCTACAAGCATGATTGGTGTGTGTTTAAATTCCATCTCTCTTCCCTGAACTTGATTATATCACACAATCAAAAATATTCCAAAAAAAAGAGATTGGTTTTTCAATCTCTTTTCTTTTAAGCAACATCAAATAGCAATTTGAGTGCCGTTCCAATTTCGCTATCTGTTCCGTATGCTGTTTCAATTGCAATTTTAATGCTGTCACCATATTGTTGTTTATCTTCAGAACTCAACAAACCATCTCTTGATTCACTTGTGTCAATCAGATGTTTCAAGTTGTTGATTGTTTCAACAATTTCCTCTTCAGACTTATCTGTCATGCCATCAATAACACCTTTGATGTTTGCCACATAATCCACAATTGTTTCATTGCTTAATGTGATATCACTAACACTGTCAGCAAGTGCTGCCGCAAAATCGATGACTCCATCGAGTTCTGACAAGGTCTGCTCGTAACTTGCATAAGTGTAATATCCCTCAGCACCAGACACACCAAGGTATCCTTTGACATCTTTAAAGAAATCATTTGTTGGATCAGTTTCATATGATGGGTTTTGTGTGATATTTTCGCCTGTCATATACCAAATGATATTTGCAAAAATTTCGTTGAACACACCATCTTTTGCACCATCGTTATATGCGTTAACTTTCAATTCATCCAAAATGCTTCCAAGTTGTTCCAGTGTCAATTCTGTGTCTCCTGTGACAGTTGAAAGCAAGCTTGAAATTATTTCAATCACTTCTGCCTTCTCTGATTTGAGATTTGTCAAACTTGTGTCTGGTTGAACTCTTGTGATTTCGCTGATTGATTGGTCAATCATATCAAAAATTTGATTGGTTAATTCTTCAAATGCTCTTGCACTGAAAACTGGATCAAGTGTTTCAGAAAGAACATTGTCTTCAATCATTGCATTCAAAACATCTTCCATTTCTGTTGTTCCAGAGAGCAAAGCTTTGAGATATGTTTGATTGTCAACACCAACTGATCCTTTGTTGAGAGAAATCAAAACTTCTCCAAGATATTTGAGTTCTTCGTCCCAAACCATAACACCATTCTTCTCAGCAACTGCAGCATCTTCTTTGATTTTGTCAATGCTTATGAGTCCGTTTGTGTTTTCTTCGCTTCCAAGTTGATCAACAAGTTGATTGAAAAGTTCGTTCAAATTCAAAACCTTGAGTTGATAGATTGGAAGAAGCATATCAGAAAGTAAGTTTGGATTTTCTTCAAGTCCTGTCAAAACACTGTCAAGCAAAACATCAAAATCTCCACCTTCACCAAGATTGCTTAAATCAATCTTTTGCAGTTCCAAGATTGGAGTTTTTACAAAGTTGACAAATTTTGTGTAAGTGTCAAGTTTTGTTGTTGTTTCATCTTCAGGAGTCAAATAAACTTCATCTCTAAGCAAATTGAAATCATATAATGTCAAAATATTGTCAAGCACATAAACATCATTTGGTCTTGTTTCTCCATTTGCTGGAAGAACAATAATTTCAAGAGTTCTGACATTGTCAAGAGTTGTTCCAAGTTGTGTGAGAACATTTTCAAGATCATTAAGGTTTGAAAGATATTCAATTGGATTTTCTGCTTGCATCATTGCAGAAATGTCAACTTTTTCATTGATTGAAATAAAGTCATCAACTGCTTGCAAAATGTCATCAATCATTTGTTCTTTGTTCTCAATGTTTGTATTGAGAGCAATTTCAAGGCCTTGGTCATTCTGCAAATTTTCTGAAATTGCTTCTGAAGCAAATTCTCCCAAAGTTTCAAATGTGTCATCAACAAGATTGAGTTGTAAAACATTTTGAGCAATTTTCTTTATTGACAAACTGTTGTCACTAATCAAATTCAAAACACTTGTGAGCATATCTTCTTTGTTTATGTTTTCAAATTCTGAAATCAACCCACTTTTAAACAATTCATCTGCAACATCAACAATGCTTAAGATATCATGCTTCAAATATTCATAAGCATCAAAATCAACACTTGTAAAGCGTGTATATAAATCATTGATAATATCTTGTGCAATTTGTGGAAGTTCTTGCAAATTCAATTCTTCTTTGAGAGTTTCAAAATTTACAACAATATCATTAATTGTGTCAGAAATTACAGTTTTGAAAAGTCCATTGTTTAAGAATTTTTCAAGATTTGCTTTTAAATTTGTTAAATCTATAGAAATATAATTTTGGTCAATCACACTGTTATAAACTACAGCAACTTCGTCATAAACATCTGCAACCGTCAAAATTTCTTTTCTAAGTTCAATCTTTTCTCCATCAATTTCAAAGTTTGAAAGTCCATCAAATAAAGCATTATCAAGTCCGCCTGCACCAGCAATTTTTCCAACAACACTGTCATTATAAGCCAAAATAATCTCAGAAACTTCTGGTGGAATCATTTCGTTCAAAGTCTCTGCAATACTCTTCATTTTGCTGTTTTCCGGTGTTGATTCTTCGCCTTCTTCTGCATTAACTTCCAAAGTTTGTGTTTGTGCAGGTGGAAGTTGAACAAGTTCTTCATATGTCTTTGTGAGCGATGTCAATGGTGCAAAAAGAACAAACAAAAACAAAAAGCCTTCAACCATTCCAATGATTCCGCCATATGCACGATATGGCTTTGTTTTTTCAAAATCTTTCTTTTTCTTTCCAAAAGCAAGTCTGGCAACAATAAGGTAGATGATATCAAAAATCAAAAATACAACCAATGTCAAAAGAATGAACATAATTGGAGAAACTATGGCATTTGGAAGTCTTTCCAAAAATTCTGTTGCAGTTTCAAACTGGGAAATGTCAAAATTTGTTTGAATCATTGAAATGATATATTCACTTATTGTATAATTTTGCCCATCAATAGGAATAGTGATTCCCAAAATCGCTTTTGTGATAGGTTTTGTGATAAAGAAAGACACCACAACACTGACAACCAAAAACAGCAAGTGTAATGATGATCTTTTGAGACCTCTAACAAGTCCGGCAATTAAACCTATGAGCAGGAATAAAACCAAAATTCCTATGGACACCCACATTATTATATCAGCCATTTTGAATTCTCCTTTTCAAAACAAAATGTTTAAGTTGTTTTGATTATATAATATTTTTTTCTTTTTATCAACATTTATTATTGCATTCAGGTTCTGATTTAGAGATTTTTAAGTCGTTTTAGAAATTTTTCCGTCTATTATTGTATATAACTTGCCTTCAATCTCTCTTTCATCTGTGCAAGTGATGAACGTTTGAGTTCTGTCTACAAACTTCAACAATCTTTTTTGTCTGTCAATATCAAGTTCGCTGAAAACATCATCAAGCAAAAGAATTGGATATTCTCCATTTATGTTGAACATATTTTCAAGTTCGGCAAGTTTAAGCGACAATGCAACCGTTCTTTGTTGCCCCTGAGAACCAAAACTTTTGACTTCAACATCATTCAAAAAGATGTCTATGTCATCTCTGTGTGTTCCAATGCTGGTGTAACCAAGTCTGAAATCTTTTTCGAGATTTTTTTTCAACAACTTATCCATTGAAACTTCAAACTTTTCATCCAAATTCACTCCACAACCACACTTATATTTCAATGTCAAGTTTTCTTTTCCACCGCTTATATATGAATGTGCTTTTTGAGAATAAGGCATAATCTGCTCAATAAATTTGTTTCTTTCAAAGGCAATGAATTTTGCTGAAGTAACAAGCGCCCTATCCCAAATGTCAATTGTTTCTTTGACCGCTTCCAAGGTTTGACTGTTTTTGAGAAGTTTGTTTCTGTTTGCCAAAATTTTTTCATATCTCGAAAGTTGATAGAAATATCTTTTGTTGTTTTGAGATATGTCAATATCCATAAATTTTCTTCTCTCATCAGGACTTTCTCTGACAAGTTTCAATTCCTGTGGCGAGAAAAAGACAACATTGATTTCTCCAATCAATTCTCCAATTTTTCTTATTGGGAGTCTATTGATTTTGATGCTCTTTTTTTGAGTTTTGTTCAAATTTATGTCAATTTCAACATCTCGATATTTTTTGTTTGCCTTAAGTTTGATTGAAGCATTTTCTTCTCCCCATTTAATCAAATCTTTATCTTTGCAAGATTTGAAACTCTTTCCAATGCAACAATAAAAGATGCTCTCAAGCAAATTTGTCTTTCCTTGAGCGTTTTTTCCAATGAAAACATTGACCTTGTCATCAAACTTGACATGAAGGTCAGAGTAGTTTCTGAAATTGTGAACTGAAAGGGTTTCTATCTTCATCAAAGTTATTTTACCACAAAATTTTTATATTTCAAACTTGCTTGACAATTTATTTTTTCCAACTTATAATTTTCGTATAAAAATCGCATCTTTGCCGACCATGATACTGTATGATTTTTAAGTTAAATTAATCGGAGAAAACTATGCAAGAGATAAGTGTAATTTGGCAACAAGTGTTGGAAAAATTGGAACTTCGAATTTCGTCGGTTTCGTTTATGCTTTGGATTAAGACAATCAAACCAATTGAAATTGATGACAAAGACAATTTCATCATTGCTGCTCAGTCAGTTTCTGCAAAAAATCAAATTTTGAGAAACTTTATCGACAAAATCAATGATTGTTGCTTTGAAGTTGTTGGAAAACCTTTAAAAATTGTTGTTCTTGACCCAAACGAAGAGATTGAATATCTCAAAAACAACAGAGTTGAAGAAAAGAACGTTTCTTCCAAAGAAGAAAAAAATCCTTTTGTTGAAAAGTTCACTTTTGACAACTTTGTCGTTGGAAAAAGTAACCAATTTGTCTATGCTGCAGCAAGAACAGTTGCCGAACACCCTGGAAAAAGATATAATCCTCTTTTCATTTACGGAAGTTCAGGACTTGGAAAAACTCACCTTTTACATGCAATTGGAAACTATTTAAGAGAATATCAACCAAATCTAAAAATTAAATATGTCACTTGTGAACAATTCACAAATGATTATATTTCTTCACTCTATTCTTCCACAAAAAACAAAGCAATCATGGAGTTCAGGGAAAAATATAGAAATCTTGATGTGTTGATGGTGGACGACATTCAGTTCATATCAAACAAAAAAGAAACTCAAGAAGAATTTTTCCATACTTTCAACGAAATGACTTTGAGCAACAAACAAGTCATAATCTGTTCTGACAGACCTCCAAAAGAAATTGCAACTTTGGAAGACAGATTGAGAACAAGATTTGCAAGTGGACTTATTCACGACATTCAACAACCTGACATTGAGACAAGAATTGCCATTTTGCATAAGAAAAGTCAACTTGAAAAATATTATGCTGAAGACGACGTAATCAACTATATTGCAGAACACATTGACACAAACATAAGAGAACTTGAAGGCAAACTCTCAGAGGTTTATTTCCTTGCCACTCTTTCTGGAAAAAAAGTTGCAACAATGGAGGAAGTCAAAGACATCTTCTCAAATCAAAAGGAAGAACTCAAAAATGACCTTACTCCAGACAAAATCATCTCAGTTGTATGTGACTACTTCAACATCTCATACCAAGACATAACTGGCAAGAAGAAAAGCAAAGACATTGTTGAACCAAGAATGATTGCAATCTATTTGATAAGCGAACTTCTCAACCTTCCACTTGTCAACATTGGAAAGATTTTTGGTGGTCGTGACCACACCACAATCATGCATTCAAGAGACAAAATCACTCAAGATTTGAAGGTCAACAAAAAAACTCAGACACTTGTGAATGACATCAAAAATTCTTTAACAATGTAGGTCTGACAAAGTTGTCAACAATCAAATTTTGTGTTGTGTATAACTTTTCTCACTTATCCCCAAACTTATCCACATTCAAAACAATTCCAAAAATGCAATATCTAGTGGCAGACAAATGAAATTGAAAACTATATATTGAAAAACAAAAAACAAATGCCAAAGTTATACACATTTCCACACCGGCTTATTAAGAGTGATATTACTCAAATAAAAAATTTAATAAAATATTTTTAAGTGCTTGCGCATGGGCGAGAAAAATAAAAATAAATTAATTATTTTTTAATTGTATTTTGACTTTTTTGAAAGTTGTGGTATAATGTTTATGTAAGGTGAAAAAGTCACAAAATCAAAAGACTTAGGGAGAGAAAAAATGTTAGTATCATGTCATGGAATAGAACTTTCAGATGCTTTCTTGAGTGTTAGCAAAGCAATTTCAAACAAAATCACAAATCCAATTTTGGAAGGAATCAAAATTGTTGCAGAAGATGACACTTTGACATTGAGTGCAACAGACACGGAACTTTCAATTGAAAAGAAAATCAAAGCAAATATCAAAACAGAAGGCGAAGCAGTTGTTCCTGGAAAGTTTATCACAGAATTCATTAAAAAACTTACAAACGAAATGATTGAACTTGAAATCAACGACAGAAATCAAATGATAATCAAATATGACGACAGTCAAAGCATCATTCAATGCTACAATGTTTTAGAATATCCAAGCTTCAAGAAACTTGAAAGCATGCAATATTTTGGAATTTCCAAAAAAGACTTGAAAACAATCATCAACAAAACAATCTTTTCCGTTGCTGTTGACGATTCAAGACCAATTTTGAAAGGTGTTTTGTTTGACATTGACAAAAACACAATCAATGCAATTGCTCTTGATGGATACAGACTTGCAAAAGTCAAAAAGAACATTGTTTCAGATCTCACAATGAGCATTGTCATTCCTGCAAAGAGTTTGGCAGAAATTTCAAGAATCCTTGATGACAGCGATGAAATCATCAATGTTTATGTTGACAAGAGCACTTTGATGGTTGATTTTGGAGATACAAAACTCACAACAAGACTTTTGGAAGGAGATTTTGTAAATTACAAACAAATCATTGCAGCAAACTATGAAACAGTTTGTGTCATCAACAAAGAACAATTTGAAGATGCACTTGAAAGAGCTTCTCTTCTTTCAAAAGTTGGACAAGGAAATTGTGTCAAATTTGAAGTTAAAGAGAAAAATCTTTGCTTAACATCAAATTCAGAACTTGGAAATGTCAAAGAAAATGTTCCAATCAACATGACAGGAAAAGAACTTTTGATTGCTTTCAATGCAAGATATTTCATTGAAAACTTGAAAGCAAACACAGATGAATTTGTCAAGATTTGTTTCAATTCCCCTGCAAATCCATGTGTCATTGTTCCTGTTGAAGGAGATGAATTCTTATATTTGATTTTGCCAGTGAGAATGATTGGTTAAAAAAAACAATAAATTTCAAAAATATTAAATACTTGACTTTTTGTCAGGTATTTTTTTGTTAATATTTCACTAAAGAAAAAATAAAATTTGAAAAAATTTTTCAAACTGTATATTTTCTCATGACAAATTTGTCAAAATAAAAACAAAGTTTGTTTGAAAATGATTTCATTTGCGGTTGACAAATCAAAATTTATTTTATATAATAAGGCAGTAAACCTTTTTGCAATAGGATTAAAAACAAATTTAAGGAGAAAAATTATGAAAAGAACATACCAACCTAAGAAAAGACAAAAACAAAAAGTTCATGGATTCCGTGAAAGAATGAGAACTAAGGGTGGAAGAAACGTTTTGAAAAGACGTAGAAACAGAGGAAGAAAAGTTATTTCTGCTTAGTATGAAGAAAACGGATCACAGACTCAGGAAGAATAGTCAATTCAGTTATATATACAAAAAAGGTGAAAGAGTTCACACAGAGCATTTTACTTTGTTTGCAGTCAAAAGCAAATATGAAAGTTATAAAATTGGATTTTCTATCAATAAAAAACTTGGGAAAGCAAACAAAAGAAATTTACTAAAAAGAAGGATGAGAGAAATCACTAGGATTTATATTCAAATTCCTTCTTTTTGTAACTATGTTGTCATGGCCAAAGAAAATGCCGTCACACTTTCTTTTGAAGAATTGAAAAATGAACTAAAAAAGTTGTTTGAAAAATATGAAAACAAAAAACATTCTTAAAAAAATCTTTTTATTCCCAGTCTATATATACAAATTTTTGATTTCACCCCTGCTTCCTCACAGTTGCATTTTCACACCAACTTGTTCAAACTATATGATCAAAGCGGTGGAAGAATTTGGTGTTTTCAAAGGATTTTGGCTTGGGACTAAGAGAATTTGCAGATGTGTTCCTTGGCAAAAGAAGAGAGGGTATGACCCTGTTCCTATAAATATAAAAGGAGATAACCTATGGATTTTATAAGCACCGCACTTGTGACAATCTCTCAACCAACAGGTTTTTGGGAAACAATATTAAACGCCTTCAAAAGTGCTACAGGCACATATATAATGGCAGTTATTTTGCTCGCTCTTATTGTCAGAATTTTGTTTTCTCTTGTTGACATAATTAACAAAAAAGTCAACATGAAAAACATGGACATAAATGCGAAGATGAGACCAGAACTTGAAGCAATTCAAAAGAAGTATGGTCATGATCAAAGACTTCTTCAACAGAAGACAAATGAAATCTATAAGAAATATCAATTCTCAGTGATGAGCAGTTGCCTTCCAATGTTGATTACAATGATTTTGCAGTTTACGGTTTTCTTGACATTATGGAATTCTCTTCAAGCTGTTTCAAATTATAACATTGTAAACCAATATGAAAACATGAAAAATCTTTATGCAAACGTTATAGTTCTGAATGAAGAAGAAGGTTTGAAAAATGAACTCAGTGATTTGGCAGGACAAGAGTATCAACTTGATGCAGAGATAGACTTTGAAAACAACAAACTTAAAATTACGATAAATCAAACAGATGTTGCACCACAGGTTTTTGAATTTAATTATGTTAACACTTGGACAAATCAAGACATCTTTGAGTTACTTCAAAAATATGTAAACGTTCCTCAAGAAGAGACCCCAACAGATCCAGAAACTCCATCTGAAACCACAGCATTTGCTGATGAAGGCGGAGAAGAAACACCTACTCCCCCAGAAATTGAGTATGTTGACACTGGATTTAATGAACTCTTCAAAACACTTGCAGAACAGACTGTTGAAGATTATTATGTTGACACACAAGAAGGATTTTTGTGGATTAAAAACATCTATAAAGCAGAATCTCCAACAAGTCCACTTTTCACAAAAAGTGAAATAACAAATTATTTGTCAAAA
Source organism: uncultured Clostridia bacterium (assembly GCA_946496065.1). Lineage (GTDB taxonomy): Bacteria > Bacillota > Clostridia > Christensenellales > UBA1242 > Caccovivens. The sequence continues at coordinate 119,014 of CAMMFF010000001.1, read as the reverse complement.
TATTACACTGACGAAGAAAAAGCAACTGAAGAAGCAAATGACTATGAAGGACAAATTTTTGATTATGTTGTTGCAGGAATTGACACTAAAGCCCTTGGAGTTAATGGTTATTACATCTTGACAATTATTGCGGTCGTTACATCATTCCTTTCACTTTGGCTTTCAAACAAACTTATGAAAAACAAAAAGAATCCAGTTTCTCCTCAAAATCCAGGTGGAATTGGAGCTGCAGCAAACTCAAGTGCTGGTGGTTCAAAACTTATGTATTTCATCATGCCAGTGATTATTGGTATCTTCACATTTATGTATACAAGTTTGTTTGCAATATATTTGATTGTTGGTCAGCTTGTTATGATGCTTCTTACTCCACTTACAACATGGATTGTCAGAAAATGGTTGGAAGCGGAGAGCAAAAAACAAAAAGAAAAAGATGTGATTGAAGTTGACTACAGGAGAAAAGATAAATAAGAAAACTGACAGATAAAAAGACGGAAACCTTCCGTCTTTTATTTTATCTATAAGTTATTTACAAGTGAGTTCCAGGTGTTGTTTCCCACCAAACTATCAACTGTGAGATTGTTGTCTTGTTGAAATTGTTTGACAGCATTTTCCGTTCTGCTTCCAAAAATTCCATCAATCGTGCCAACAGGAATCAAATAACTTTCAAGAAGTTTTTGCAAAAATGTGACATATGCTCCAGAGTTGCCACGTCTGAGCAATGGATAAGGTGGAAGATTGAGAAGTGTTCTCCAAGTGTTTTGACCAACAATTCCGTCAACAGAAAGCACATTGTTCTGTTGGAATGTTCTAACTGCTCTTTCTGTGTTTGAACCAAAGATTCCATCGACTGTCAAATTGTTTCCATATTGATTTAAAATGAATTGCAACAAAAAAACAAAGTTGTTGTCACTGCCACGTCTAAGCAAAGGATAGTTTGAAAGATTGTTTCTTGGAAGATAATTTACTCCGAGAAAGTTGCAAACACCATGACAAGCCTCTTCTCCTACTTCTGTTTGAAAGAGAGGATTAATCATCAGTTGTGCTTCACGCAAGTTTGTCATAAAGCCCGCTTCAATGAGAGAAGAAACACAATTGACACTTGAGAGAACGCCAACATCAAGTGTTTTGACTCCCCTTCCATTTTGAGAAGTCCCTTGAATGAGTTCTTCATACATATCTTCTGCAAGTCTTCTGCTTTCTGACGCTTTTGGGTTTGACGGAGAATAGAAAACTTCAAGACCAGAAGCGGAATTGAAACTGTCTCCATAAGCATTATAAGCAAAAGTCACCAAAGCGGTTAGATTTTGCCTGTTGATGCGTCTGACCCTTTCATCTATTGAGACATCATAAAGTTCTGGTTTGACATCATAGACAGAAAAACCTTGTCTTAGGCAAGCTTCAATAAATTTGTTTTTTGCTGCTCTATTAAATTCATTTTCATAAATTTGTCTGTCAAGACCTGGGACAACAGGGGTTCTTTTTCCCGGAGTTGGAGGTTGAATCCCATGCTCATCGTTTGCTCCTATGTAATACATATCATTAGCCATAATTTCTCCTTTCAATTATGGTTATATGAAAAATTGGGTAAAAAGTTTATTAGTTGAAAAAAATTTTTTAATATGATAAAATGAAAACGGAGAAAAATATGAAAATTATTGATGGAAAACAACTGGCAAAAAATATTAAAGAAAACGTCAAAGAAAAAATTTTTTTGAACTATATTAATTGCGGAAAAGAAGTCCCTTGTCTTGTTTGCATCATTGTTGGCGACGATAAGGCAAGTCAAGTTTATGTAAATTCAAAGAAAAAGGCTTGTGAGGCATGTGGACTCAAATCTTTGATTTACAATTTCCCAGCAGAAACAACAAAAGAGTTTTTGATTGATTTTTTGAAAAAATTGAATAAAGATAAATCTGTTTCAGGAATTCTTGTTCAATTGCCATTGCCACAAAAACTTGATAAATGTCGTGATGAAATCATAAACACAATTTCTCCAGAAAAAGATGTTGATTGTTTGACTTATGAAAATCTTGGAAGGATGTATTCTGGGAATGAAATTATTGCTCCTTGCACCGCAACGGGAATTATGAAAATCCTTGAAAGTGAATGTTATGATCTCGATGGAAAAGATGTCGTTGTTGTTGGAAGAAGTTTGCTCGTTGGGAAAAGTGTTTCAACACTTCTTCAAAGCAAAAATGCCACTGTCACAAATTGTCATAGTCATACAAAAAATCTGAAAGAAAAATGCCGACAAGCAGATGTTTTGATTGTTGCTGTTGGAAAAGAAAAAATGATTAAAAATGACTATGTCAAAGACGGAGCGTTTGTCATTGATGTTGGAATAAATAGGACAGAAAATGGACTGGTTGGAGATGTTGATTTTGATGATGTCAAAGAGAAGTGTTGTTGTATTACTCCTGTTCCTGGTGGTGTTGGACCTTTGACAGTTGCGTGCCTAATGGAAAATACATTGATTTTGCATGAAAAAGCACATAATAAAAATATTGAAGATAAAAAAAATACAATCGTTTGAGATTGTATTTTTATTTTTTGTTATGAAAGCGAGAAGGTCATTTTGACTGGATTGTGGTCTGAATACATGAAATCTGTGTCTATGTTCACAACTGAAGCAGTGACATTATCAGAAACGATGAAACCATCAATAACAACAGAATAATTTACACCTATTTCATATGGCATGTCTGTTGAACGACAGGTTGGAGCATTTGTGCTTGTTGCAAAAGAGAATCCCTCTGGCAAGTCCTCTTCGTTTATTTGTGCAACCCATTCTGGAACTTTTTGTTGTGTTTCAAAAGTGTTTAAACTGTTTGCAATGTCGTGATTCCAATCACCGCCCGCGATGACATAATTACCTTTTGCATACTCTTCACTTAAAACATTTTTCAACATTTCAAGTTGAAGTGCACGAATTTTTCCGCCTTCGTCATAAGCACTCATGTGCAAATTGATCAGAACCAATTGTTTGTCAGAACCTTGAATATTCAAACGATTGACTTGAAAACATCTATCCAAATCAAAGAATTTTGTGAAGAATCCGTTGTCAATAGGGAACGATCTTCTCACACTTTCAGAAATTTCATATTTTGAAAATGTTGCAATCCCTGCGTTCACTGCACCATGTGGATTTGTCAAAGGATAGAACAAAAATCCACTGTGAAAATTGCTGGCAAAAACAGAAGAGTAATTTGTGAAAGCATCTTGAAGCATTTCATATTGATTTACGAAAAAACTTCTGTCAGCCTTTGTGTCAACTTCTTGGAAAAAAGCAAAATCTGTTTCTTGCTGAAGAATTGTTTGAAGAGCGCCATTTGTGTTGTCAAGAACTGTTTGTTTGTCTTTTGCTCTGCTTCCACTTCCACTTGTTTTTGTTCCATCAAGCATTTCTCCTGTGTCCATGAAGAAATCAAAATCTTGAGAATATGCTCCAAAACCTATGTTGTATGTTGTGATTGAGTAATCTTCATTCAAAGAAATTTGTGCGGTTTGATTGTTGGTGACATCTAGAACTTGGTTGTCATCAATTCGGTAGTAAGTTGCACTTAGATAGATAACATAACCAACCAAAATCAACAAAATAAGTCCAACCAAGGAAAGCAAAGTTAAACAAATGATTTTTAATGTTTTCTTTAATGTTGGATTCATAAAAATTCCCCCCCCTTTTTATTGATATAAGAAGTATAACATAACAAAAAATCATTTCAAAACGCATTTGAAAAATTTGTCGATTTGTTTTGTAATAAATTTGATAAGTATTATAATTGTTATAACAAGATAAGGAGGAAAAGGGAATGAAGTTAACAGCCGAAGAAAAGGCAATTTTGGAAGGGAAAGAAGGACAAACCAAAGCCAAAATCATGCAAACATTAGTGGAATTTGGAGATTTATTTGGTGCTGAAGAATTTGTTCCAGTGACCACTGATGGACATCTCGTCACTTCGTTTGGTATTGGTCTTTTGAAACCAGTGTATCGAATTATGGATGAGATTATTGATGCGGGACTTAAAACTGAATATCCTTTCACTGTTGACCCAAGACCAATTGACTACAAAAATGTGAAGTGTGGTCTTTTGAACAAGTTGATTTTCAGCAAGATTATGTATTCTCAACAAAAACATTATGAAGAACAACTCTCGAAAATTGGGTTGAGAAACAAAGACTCTTTCACTTGCACGTGCTATTTGAAAGAGGTTGGAAACACACCAAAATATGGGGATGTTTTGTCTTGGGCAGAGAGCAGTGCAGTTGTTTTTGCAAACTCTGTGCTTGGTGCAAGATGCAACCGTAACAGTGGAATGCTTGACATTTTTGGAGCGATTTTGGGAAAAGTTCCAAAGTTTGGACTTCTCACTGATGAAGGAAGAAAAGCAAATTGGATTATTGAAGTCAAGACAACCAAATTGCCAGAAGCTCAAATTTTGGGCAGTGCAATTGGAATGAAAGTCATGGAAGATGTTCCATATGTTGTTGGACTTGACAAATTTTTGGGAACAGAACTTACTGATGATGTCATTTCATATTTGAAGGACTTTGGTGCAGCAACTGCATCAAATGGTGCTGTTGGACTTTATCACATTGAAAACTTGACACCTGAAGCAAAGAAATTTGGACAGAAAATTGTCAATGAAAAACCTAAAAAATATGTAATCGATGATGCAGAACTTGAAAGAGTTTATAAGATTTATCCTGTCATGTGGAAAAATCCAGAAGCAAAACCTACTTTGTGTTTCATTGGGTGTCCACATTTGACCTATGAGCAACTGATCAGTTGGACAAACAAAATTGAAGAAAACTTGAAACTCAGTGGGAAGAAAAAAGTTCAACTTAGAACCATCATGACAACTGCCCCTGCTGTTTTAAAGAAATTTTCAGAAACAGAAGAATATAAAAAACTTAAGTCCTATGGAATTAAATTCTCTTCAATTTGTCCATTGATGTACACCAACAACCCTATTGCCGGAGGAAAACCAATCATAACAAACAGCAACAAACTTAGGACTTATTCAAAGTCGAGATATTACAAAGATGATGACATTGTGAAAATTATTTGTGGGGTGAAATAATATGGCAAAGAAAGTTTTTAAAGGAAGAGTAATCTGCAAAGGAACATACGAAGGGGAAGTGGTTGTTTCTCATCAAGGTGTCAACACTTTGGCAACTTTTCAAAAATCAGCATTAAAGAACGCAAAAAAAGTTATTGGTTCAGATCAAAACAATCCTGATGTTTATGGAAAAAATTTGACAGGAATTGCACTGATTTTGCCACAAACCATTGGTTCAACAACAGGTGGACTTGTCATTCAAACAATTTGTCAAATGGGAATTAACCCTGCCGCCCTTTTGTTTAGTGAGGAAATTGACTCATTGGCAGCAAGCGGTGTGATTTTGGCAAAGAATTGGGAAAACTCAAAAATTATTGCCATTGACAAACTTGGAAAAGAAATTTTGAACTCAATAAAAACTGGAGACAAGATTTCAATATCCGAAGATGGAACTGTCACATTATTAGATTAAAAGTGGAACAAAAACCCACTTTTTTATTTTTGCATATTGAAAAGAGAAAGAATGTGTGATATCATACTCGCATGAAAAAATTTGTTAGAAGTATATTGGAAGAAAATTTTTTATTCTCGAAAATTTCAAGAAAAGCAATAAGAACAAAAAACTCTATTCATTTTGATGACAGATTCTATTCCCTTCTTCGCAGACATGTTGGAAGTGTTGAAACAGGAGAATTTATAAAAATAAATTCAACTATGGGGAATTGTTATTTTTATGCACTTCTTCTTGCAAGATCTTTCCCAAACTGCGAGTTGAAACTTGGAGCGCTCCATAGGTTGGACAGAAGCGTCCAAGATTGTTATTATGAAGTGTTTGAACATTCTTGGGTGGAGCGAGGAAATTTTGTTTATGACACTTCCGCAAAGCAAATCTTTGACAAAAAATTTTACTACAAATATTTTTGTGCAGAGGTTTTGAAAACATATGATTTTGGTGAGTTGAGAGATGAAAATACATTTTGCAGTCTTGGAATTAATGCAGTCAAAAACAGACCTGAACTGGTGAATAGTTTGTTTTTGTGTGAAGAAATGAAAAAAGTTTCAAAAGAAAAATTTGTTGAGGAACTTCAAAATATTAATGATTTGGGAACACAAAAATATATTGCTGAAAATTATGAAAAAAATCAAATATAGATATATTTTTATTTTTTCTATATTTGATTTTTTTGTTCGTATTTTAGGGCGATTTAAATCTTTGGTAATCTTTGGAAAATATTCGACAGAATTAGAAAATAATAGTTAAAAATTAAATTGTAAAATTTTGAATTTTACTTTCGTTTTTTCTATTTATATGATATAATAACATAGTGTTCTTTTAAATAACCTTTATAGATTCCTTTGATTAAAGAGCATGAGATTTGACTTGCCTTATGTTACAAAACGTTAAAACTTTTTGTTTGAAATAAATTTGTTTAAATTGTTTATTTTGAAAATTACAACTTTGTTGTAAAAAGTTTTTCATTGTTCTAAGGCGGTTTTAAAAGGAGGAAAAGCCTGTGGACGAAAAAGAATTGTTGAATATGAGAAGAATAATTAAACTCACTCTTATCCGCATTGGTATCAGATGTGATTTGATTGGTTTCAGTTATCTATGTTTGGCAATAGAAATGGTAGTTCAAAATCCAAAATTAATTCATAACTTGTGCAAAGGACTCTATATTGAAGTTGGCAAAAGATTTGACGCAAGTAAAGAAAATTGCGTTGAAAGAAGTATCAGACATGCCATTGAAAACACCTACATAAACAAAAGTTTTGCTGAACTCAATAAAATGTTTAAAACTCAACTCTACACGATTGACGATAAACCTACAGCAGGAGAACTTATTCGTTTGGTAGCAGAATATTATAATTTAGGCTTATACAAAGATAGTTTGGTTGTATCTTAGCTGAAAGAACATTTTAAAAGAATGTTCTTTTTTATAGTTGTTTTGCAGCAACATCATAAATATGTCGTCTTTTTGGTTTGTTAAAATGTTCTTTTATAACCCTTGTGACTTGAGGTGTGAGAATGTATGATTCTGTTGGTAAACTTACTAACCTTATGTGAACATATGCAAAAAGTGATTTGATTTTTGTTGGACGAAGTTTTATGTTTGTTTTTACCATTGGAGTGAGATAGTCATTTTGTGGTTTGCGATTTCTTTGTCTTTTGTAATCAGCACTCAAATAAAATTTCAGATTTTTGTCAATGACTTTTGCTCCGCCAATTTTCATTTGTTTTAAGATGGCGATATCTCTTTTTTCGTTTCTAAATTCCAAAACATTATGACCATCGGTGTATGTGCTCAGACAGTCCAAAGTCTGTGTTTTGCACCCCTTTGATTTTGCATAACTTTCAATATATGAAAGGAGTTCTCGTCCAATTCCCATAGACTGAAACTCAGGCAGAACTTTGATGAATTTCAAGTGTAAGTTTTTACTTTTTTTTGCAAGTTCAATATTTGCAAAACCAATAGGTTTTCCTTCCAATTCATAACATACATGCCCATTTTGAATGGATTTTTTTAAATGAAAAGTTATGGCGTGAACAGAGTGTTTGTTGTTGTACATAACAAAAACCTCGCCTTTTGAATTTTCGCCATATCCATAACATTCTCTTTCAGTCTTTGGCAAATTAATTATGTAATTTGTGATTTTTCCTGCAATGTCAAAATTGATTTCTTCTCCGCCAACTAAATATTTCATTTTTTTACTCCTTATATTAGTATATCAGAAATTTCAAAAAAATCAAGATGAAAAAAACATCTCAAAGCGAGATGTTTTTGTTTGCTGTTTGATTTTATAGTTTTCCAGCGATGTCCCAAGCACGCCAAATTACGGTTCTCAAATTTCCAACTTTCAAAGCATCGCCAACGATGTGAACATGCTTTCCTTCTTTGGCAATTGGAGCTGGGTTATAACCAATTGCTGTGATGACTGTGTCAGCTATTACTTCATGTTTTTCGCCATTTTTGTCTGTGATGACAACGCTTGTTGGTGTAATTTCAGAAACTTGACTTTCAAGATAAACAGGAACTTTCTTTGTCTTGAAGTAATCTCTCAAATATGAAGAGTTTGCAAGACACAATCCTGTGACAGCCATAAGGTCATTTTTTGCTTCAACAATGACTGGTTTTTTGCCTTGTAAGAACAAATCATAGGCAATTTCACAACCTGTCAAACCACCACCTATGATGACAACATTTTCTTTTGCTTTTGAATTGTCGTTCAAATAGTCAATTGCGTCAATGCATCTTTCATTTCCTGGCATTTTCAACTTTCTTGCTTTTGAACCTGTTGCAATGACAATTTCGTCTGCATCAAGTTTTGAAATGTCGTTGATTTCTGTGTTGAATTTGATTTCAATGTTCATCTTTTCCATCTGACGACGATACCAAGCAATCAATTGCTTGTCTTTTTCTTTGAAAGATGGTGCAGCAGCAGGAATAAACACACCGCCAAGTTGATTTGTTTTTTCATAGATTGTTGCTTTATGTCCTCTGATTGTGGCAACTCTTGCAACCTCCATTCCACCAATTCCACCACCGATGACGGCAATCTTCTTTGATTTCTTTGCTGGCTTGAGGTCATATTTCCCGCCGTCCATTGTCATAGGGTTCAAAGCGCATCTTGCCATATGAGAAGAGTCTTCCATTGAAGTGTCACAAGCAACACCTTTGTAATGTGCCATAGGGAAACAACCATTATGACAACAAATACATGGCATAATGTCCTCCAATCTGTCTTCTTTGAGTTTTGTTACCCAATGGCTGTCTGTCAAGAATTGACGAGCAACACCCATTGCGTCAATGTCACCATTTTTGATGGCTTTTGCAGCAATATTTGGTTCCATTCTTCCTGCACAAACAACAGGAATATCAACAAATTTTCTTATGTGAGAAACATCTTCAAGGTTGCAGTTTTGTGGCATATATTCTGGTGGATGTGCCCAATACCAAGCATCATATGTTCCGTTGTCGGCGTTGAGCATGTCGTAACCAGCGTCTTGCAAATATTTTGCTGCCTTTTCGCTTTCTTCCATGTCACGTCCAACCTCGGTGTATTTTTCTCCAGGTACAGCACCTTCACAGAAGCCTTTTGTTTTGCTTACAACAGAATATCTCAAAGAAACTGGATAGTCTTGTCCACATTCTGCTTTGATGGCTTTGACAACTTCAGCAGCAAAACGGTATCTGTTTTCAAAACTTCCACCATATTCATCAGTTCTTTGGTTTGTGTATGGAAGAGTGAACTGGTCAAGCAAATACCCTTCATGAACAGCGTGAATTTCAACACCATCAACGCCTGCTTCTTTGCAAAGTTTCGCAGTTTTTGCAAAAGCTTCCACCATCTTTTTGATTTCTTTGACAGTGAATTGACGACAAGTGTAACCTTCCACCCAACGAGAAGGAAGTTCACTTGGAGAAGCACACAAACGCTCCAAGTCGATGATAGGTTTGATCATTTTTCTGAGTACTTTGTTTTTGATGATTGGAGCAAGAGAGTTTGGAACAGAGAAAGAACGTCCAAATCCTGCAGTTAACTGAACAAAAAGTTTTGCTCCAGTTTTGTGCAATTCTTCCATGTATGGTTTCAATTTTTTGAAAGCACCTTTTGCTTTGTAAAGCCAGCGATTTCCGATCATGTTTCTGAGTGGTGCAATTCCAGGAATGATGAGTCCGACATCGTGCTTTGCCAAATCCATGAAAAAGTCTGCTGCGTCTTTGTCGAAATGATGTGGTTCCATCCAACCAAACAATGAAGTTCCACCCATAGGGCAAAGAACAATTCTGTTTTTTATTTCACAATTTCCTATTTTCCAAGGTGTGAACAGCGGTTCATATTTTTTGTTCATTCATATCCTCCTTATTGTTAAATTGTTTGTGAAAATTTTACAATTTAATACTAAAATAATTATAACATAAATAATTTTATTTCCTAATTATTTTAAAAGAAAAAATTAAATTTTTGTTTGTATGCAAATTTTTTAATAAACTTGAAAAACATTGACATATTTGATACAATAATAAACATAAGAGGAAAAGAAAATGGCATCGATTTATAAGTATTACAAAGAAAGACTGATTGAAATAAGTGGAAAGAACAGAAGTTTATATTCAAGAAATATAAGCAAAAAATATTCTTATGACATTGGCGAAATCATTGGAAAAGACAAAGACGAGTTCCAAGAATTTTTCACATTTCTTTGGAAAGGAAAAAGAAGCAGTTATGCATTGATTAGGAAAGAAAACAAAGAAAAACTGTATGAAACATTTGGACTTGAAGGAAAAATTAAATTGTCTTTCAAAGATATGTCCAAGATGTCAACCGAAGAGAAGAGAAATGAAAATCTCAGACGAGAGAGACTGAAGAGAGAAGAAGGAAAGAAAATTATTTCTGCCCAGGTTTCTTCTTTGAAAACATTGAAAAGAGAGATTGAAGAATTTTCAAAAGAAACAGGAAGATACGAACTTTTTGTTGGATATCCTTTTGTCACAGGGCAGTTGAATAAGGACATAACCATCAAAGCCCCTTTGGTGCTGTTTCCTGTTGTCATCAATATCGAAAGTGACACGACGGTTTCAATTGAAGCAAAAGCAGATGAGTTTGTTCAATTCAACAAAGTTTTGCTCCTTGCTTATGCAAAAGAACATAGGTTGAATTATGATGGCATGATGATGGAGTTTGACAATCTCATGGATTATAAACTTCGCAATGTCAGAGATGTGCTGGACTATCTTGCTGCCTATGGCTTCAAGTTTGAAGTTGACAAAAAGTTTGATGAAGGACTCATTAAATTTGGAGATGTCAGCGATGGAGACGCCAGATTTGGAGATTTGAAAGTTGTAAATTCCTGTGTCATTGGACGTTTTCCACTTGCAAACTCCATCTATAACGATTATTCAGTTTTGGAAAAAAGACATTTGTCCTCTCTTGCCATTGAACAACTTTTGCAAGGAAAAAATGTCAAAAAGAACAAAAAGTTTGATGAAAGGATCTATACCATCAACGACCTTGACTATGCCCAAGAAAGTGCAATTCAAAAGTTGAATGAATCTGGAAACATGGTCATTTATGGGCCTCCTGGAACAGGAAAGTCTCAAACAATTGTCAACATCATTTCTGATGCTCTTTGCAAAGATAAAAAGGTTTTGGTGGTTTCTCAAAAGAAAGCTGCCCTTGATGTTGTTTTCAATCGTCTCAAAAATTTGAATTCAAAATGTATGTTCATAACAGACGCAGAAAAAAATAAGATTGCGTTTTATGAAAGATGTAACCAAATGCATCAAGCAGTTTTGAGCGGAAGCAAGTCTGAGATTTCCAAAGATGCTTATGATGAAGTTGAAGAGAATTTGAACAAAGAAGTTAGAGAACTTGAAATCATCTCCGACACGCTTTTCTCAAAAACGCCATTTGGTCTTTCTTTGCAAGAGATGTATACAAACTCTGCAAAAATCGGGAAGAAAAGTTCGGATTATGAACTTTACAAATTGATGTTGAAGAACAAAGAGTTGATGTCAATGAACTATAAGAGACTGTCATTAACATTGAGAGTCATCAAAGAAAAGAACAAGGCAAATTTGTATTACAGATACATTGAACTCAAAAAGAACAATCCTTTGGTTGACCATATCAAACCAAATGTGGAAATTCATGTCATCAATCAAATGAAGACATTCTTGAAAGAGATTATTCAGAAAAACATTGTGCCTTTTGACACAGCAAAACATAAACATGCTCGTCAACTTCTGATTTATATGACAGAAAACGATGTTGAAGATGTCAGCGAAATGAAGCCACTCATCAAAATGATTTCATCTGTTGAAAACAAGAGACTTTACGAAGGTTTGAAGTGGTCGAAAGTTTTCTTCCCAGCATACCCATTTGTCAAGAGCAAAGTAAACAAAAAGGAAGCGGAGATTTCTGAAAGTTTTGAAACGACAATGAAAGAAATCAACAACTACATAGACAACTATTCACTCCTGAACAAAGTTCTTGACCGAAAGGGTTATTTGATGACCGTGGACAATGTCATCAATGGAAACTCAATTTTCTTAAAACTTTTGCTTAATGCACTTGGAGATTATCTTGAAATCAGAGACATCAATGTTTCTTTGCAAGGTCTGACCGAAGACGAAAGAATCATTTTGAATTTTGCTTATGAAAACTCCAAGAGTGCAAAACAATATAGAGAAGTTGTTGATAAAATTCTTCAGATTAGGGTTTATCATGAAGCAATCAAATATGAAGAACAAAACAAAGACAAACTTTCAAAAATTATCGATTTTGAAAATATCAGAAACAGAATATTGTCACTCAAACGTGATGAAAAAGAAATTTCAAACAATATTTGTCTGGAGAAATTCAAGGACGAATATATTGAACATTTCAACAATAATCCAGAAAGCAAGAACTATCTCTATCAGATAACAAAACAACAAGGACTTCTTCCAATCAGAAAAATGATGGATCTATATAGTGACTTCTTGCTCAAACTCTTCCCATGTTGGCTTTTGTCGCCTGAAAGTGTTTCAACAATTTTCCCATTGAAAAAAGAGATGTTTGACATAATCTTGTTTGATGAAGCAAGTCAGGTGTTCATTGAAAACACTTTGCCAACGATCTATAGAGGAAAATATATTGTTGTTGCTGGTGACTCCAAACAGCTTCGTCCAACAGCAACATTTGTTAAGAGATATATGGGAAATGACAGCGATGATGAACTTGACCTTGCCACACAAGCGGCACTTGAAGTTGAAAGTTTGCTTGACCTTGCCACTTCAAGATTTAACAGCACAAACTTGACATATCACTACAGAAGCAAGAATGAAGAATTGATTGATTTTTCAAACTATGCTTTCTACGATGGAAAATTGCAGATTGCTCCAAACATTTCAAAGAACATTGGAAACAAACCAATTGAAAGAATCAAAGTCAATGGAAAATGGCTTGGAAGAAGAAATCAGGAAGAGGCAAATGCAGTTGTGTCCTTGCTTAAGAAATTGATCAAGAACAAGAGAAACAAGTCATCAATTGGAATCATCACTTTCAACACAGAACAAGAGAATGCCATTGAAGATGCCATTGATGCAGAATGTCAAAAAGATTCTGCTTTTCGTGATGCATACATAAGAGAACAAAACAGAAAAGAGAACAACGAAGACACTTCAATTTTCATCAAAAACCTTGAAAATGTTCAGGGTGATGAAAGAGATATAATCATTTTCAGCATCGGCTATGCAAGAAATGAATATGGAAAAGTTGTTGCACACTTTGGACCTCTTTCCGTTGAAGGTGGAGAAAACCGTTTGAATGTTGCCATCACAAGAGCAAAAGAAAAAATCTATGTCATAACCAGCATTGAACCAGAAGAACTTATGGTTGAAGGTTCGAAAAATGCCGGACCAAAGATTTTCAAGAGTTATTTGAAATATGTCAGAGCGGTTTCAAACAAAAAAAATAAAGAAGCGCAATTTATTCTTGAAAGTTTCAAGCCTGCTCTTCCACAATCAACAGAAGAAACTGTTGTAAACCAACTTGAAGAAGACATCAAAGACGAACTTGTCAAACTTGGCTATGATGTTGAAACAAATCTTGGCAACACAAACTACAAACTTTCACTTGCTGTCTATGATAAAAAATTGGATAGATATTTGCTTGGAATTGAATGTGATTATGCCGCCTATAAGAGCAGTGATTCAATTTTGGAAAGAGATGTATATCACAACAAATTCCTTGAGTCTCGTGGTTGGAGCATTATGAGAGTTTGGAGTCGTGATTGGTGGCTTAACAAAGACAAAGTTATAAATAATATTGTTAAATCCATTAATTTAAACAAGAAAAAGTACTTAAAATAAGGAGAGAAATTATACTGGATTTTATTTCATCTACAGTAGAGAACAAACCTCAAATGTTTGGACTAGTTCATTTTTTAGTGCTTGGAATTTTTGTTATATTAACAATTGTGATTTGCATATTTTTAAGAAAAACAACAGACAAACAACACAAAATAATTATGTTGGTTGTAGGATTTTGGCTTTTATTATTTGAGATTTTGAAACAAATTTTGCTTATTTATGATCAAGGAAATTATCAATATGATTGGCAACATCTTCCTTTACAACCATGCAGTGCATTGATGTACACAATCATTCTCGTGGGATTTTTGTCTACAAATAAAAAGTTAGAAAATTTTAATGAGTATTTATATGCATTTATTGCTATCTATGGTTTTTTCTCAGGCATGTCAGCGATTGTTGTGCCTACTGCTATTTTTAATACAAAGTATATTCTTTTGCTTTTTCAAACATCACAACATCATATGATTTTAGCTTTAATAGCTATTTATCTTTATGTTAGTGGTAGAATACGACCAAAGTTTAAAAGTTTTTTGAAAGGGTCGGCTGTATTTCTTTCTTGGTGCTTTTTGGGGTTATTTCTAAATGTAATTCTTTACGCAATTGCAAAAAATCCAGAAATAAACTTGATGTACACGGGACCATATAAAATTTGGTCAATTCCGATAATTTCTGATTTTATAAAAATTTCAAATCCTTGGGCATATATACCGTTCTATTTGTTTGTTTATGCCATGGCAAGTGCTTTTGTCTATGTATGTTTATTTAGGTATAGAAAGTTTAATACGATTGATATGTAATAAGACAAAACAAACGAAGCAAAAAAGAACATAATTGCAATTATGTTCTTTTTTTAGTTATATAAAATTTTTGATATCTTTCTAGGCTTTCTTCAATTATTTTTTTTGCCTCTTTATGTCCTTCCAAATTTTCAACTACAACCTTTTTGTTTTCAAGTTGTTTATAAATAATTAAAAAGTGCTTAAGTTCTTCAAAGATGTGCTTTGGAAGTTCTTTAATGTCTTTATATGAGTTATATTGCGGATCACCATAAGGAATTGCGATGATTTTTTCGTCATCTTCTTCTCTATCTTTCATGATGATTACGCCAATTGGATAACACCTAACCAAACAAAGCCTGTTAAGTGGTTGACTGCAAAGCACAAAAACATCCAAAGGGTCGTTGTCATTACAATATGTGAGAGGGATAAATCCATAGTTCATTGGATATTGTGTGCTTGTATATAAAACCCTATCCATTTTCAGCATTCCCGTTTCTTTGTCAAGTTCATACTTAACCTTATCACCTTGTTGAATTTCAATACATGCAACAAAATCATCAGGATTGATTCTACTTTTATCTATATCTGTCCAAATATTCATCATTTACTCCTTGAAGAATAATAACACAAACAACGGAAAAACACAAACAAAAAAAACAATCCGAAACCGCAAAGGGTTCGGATTGTTTGCACTTGGCGGAGAGTTAGGGATTCGAACCCCAGGAGGCTTTCACCTCAACGGTTTTCAAGACCGCCGCTTTCGACCGCTCAGCCAACTCTCCATATTCAAGTTTGCATTGTTATTATACACATTTCTTCTTCTTTTTTCAACTATTTTTTTAAAATTGTTTAATTAATTTTTTGTTTCCGATTTTTTATATAAAAAATGGGCAATATATCTTGCCCATTTTATTCAAATTTAACTGAAACTTTTGCTTTTATATCCATCTTTCCAATCAAAGAATTGTCTTGCAGAGATTCGGAATATGCTTTGTACATGCTTGTGCTGGAATATACAGCTTCTTCGTTGATGCAGCAAATTGACAGGTCGTCTTTTCCAGTGATTTTTTCTGCCTTTTGTTTTGCATTTTCAAGTGCCATGCTCAAAACTTCAGAGTAGATTTCATCTAAGTTTGAAATTTTATAGTTTATGTTTCTTATTGATGTGACGCCGTTTTGAGTTATTACACCAATTATGTCTGAAATACTTGACAACTCATTTGTCTCAATGGTGAAAGTTGTTATGGAATGATAACCAATCAGCGTTTTATTATTGTTATAGTCATAACTTGGGTATGACGTGAAACTGTCAAAAACGATGTTTTCTTTTGAAATGCCTGCGGCTTCCAGTTGAGAAAGAATTTCATTGAAAATCTGAAAATTTGAATTTTTTGATTGTTGAATGTTTAGATCCAAAGTTTCAATTGAAGCCACAATTGTTGCCATATCAGGTTGAACACTTTTTGTCGCTTCACCAATGACACTAATAGAAAAATCTTGATCAATCCTATTTTCGACTGAAAATTCTTGTTGTCTAAAAAAATCTTCTGCTTTTGTATATTCTTGCGAATAAGACAAATTGGTCAAACCAACAGTCAAAGTTGTGATTACAAGCATGAGTGCCAACATACAAATTGTAAATCTTTTCATAAAATCACCTCCTCTTTTTTTGAATCTGAATGTTGCAAAATGTAATTTGAGAAGATTTTTGAAAAATAATACTGACTGCCAAAATTAGTTATGAAATTTTAAAATTTGACATAATTGGAAACTTTTATCCAAAAAGGTTGAGAGTATAAAAACATTTAAAGAAAGAAAAAATAATCTCGGAGGAATAAAGTTATGAAATTCAATCCATTTTTGGAAAAGCCTAAAAAGTTGGAAGCGTGCATGATGAGCTGGAAAGAACTCGTTCAAAAACCTTATGACAAGATGGAGTGCAGCCCCTACACAAGAGTAAGATGTATCTTGATGAACGGAACGGAGTATGAAGCAGTTTGGTTTGGGCATCAATTTCACAGGCATTGTGCAGACAATGACTTAAGAAGAACAATTGCAATGATAAGGAGAAATGAACAGCAACAACAAAAGTTGATTGCTGGACTCAAGCCTTTGGACGAAAACATTCTTGAAACAACCATTGGTTATGAGCAACTTGCAGTTGATTTGACTGCATTTTTGGCACAACATGTTAAAGATAAAAATGTTAAAAATGCGTTAGATTTTGCGTTGTTGGAAGACTTTGACCATCTTTATCGTTATGCAAATCTTCTTGAAACGGACATGGGTGCAAAAGCAGAAAATTATGTTGGAAAATATACAGAGATAACGCCTGGGCGTCCAACTGTTGCACATCATCGCCATCCTTATGATGAAGTTAAACAACCGATTGATAACTGCAAGGCTGATTTGTTTACAAAGTGTGCAGTTAACATCATCACTGCTGCCGAGCAACAAACAATGAACTATTATATGAATCTTGGTGCGTTCTACAAAAACCAAAAAGGTAGAGAACTTTACACAGAGATAGGCATGGTCGAAGAGCAACACGTTTCACAATATGGGAGTCTGATTGATCCTAATGACAGTTGGTTTGAGATGTGTCTTATGCATGAATATGTCGAGTGTTATTTATATTATTCAATGATGAATGATGAAAGTGATAAAAGAATCAAAACAATATGGGAAATGCTGTTGGAGCAGGAAATTGCACACCTACATGCTTCTGCTGATAATCTCAAAAAATATGAAAAGAAAGATTGGCAAGAAGTTATCCCTAATGGTGATGTTCCGGAACTTATTGCACTGAAATCAAATATTGAATATATAAGGAAAGTTTTGAAATCGACGGTGGAAAACACAGCCTATAGGGAAGGTTATGTTGACATCAATGAAGTGCCAGATGATGCAAACTTCTTTAAATATCAAAACAAAATTCAAAAAGATGTTGAACAAAATGCGAGCCATAAAGTTGTTTGCGAACATATTAACAAATTTGGAGAAGATTATAGATTTGAAACAAAAGCAAACCCTGTTAAAGAGTTGCAAGAAAGAAAAGAAGACAATGTTTGCATTGGACGAGTTAAAGAAAAATAAAAGAGCAAAATTGATTGCTCTTTTTTGTTTTCTGTGTTTTTATTCTCTGCAGTCCAACACAACTTTGATTGTGTCTCTTGGATTTTCAATAAGCAGTTTGAATGCTTTTTTGTAGTCATCAAGTTTGAATCTGTGAGTGATGAAGCCATCTGTGATGAGTTGTTTTTTAAGCATCATATCTTTGACAATTTCAAAGGTTGACACTTTCTTTCCATTATAATTTTCCATTCCGTGGCTGTCGACACCGATGATTTCAAGTCCTTGCCACCAAAGAGGTGTTTCGTCAAACTTGGTCTTTGTCATTTGGTAACCAATTTTAACAAGAGTCCCCTGTGCACGAAGCCATCTTAATGTGTCATTGAAAAGAGTCCCTTTTCCAACGGAATCATATATGACATCAAACCCGCCCAAAATCATGCGGTTTTTGCCTTTTCCATAAATTTTTGCGTTGGTGGCTTTTGCAACTGCTTCATATGGTTCACCTGTCAAGATGACATCTGCTCCCAATTTCTTTGCAAACTCATGTTTGTTTGGATTGTTTTCCATTACATAAATTTTACATTTAGGCTGAAGGAGTTTTGCAAATTGAATGACATTAAGTCCAATCATTCCGGCACCAATAACCAACACTTTTTCATTTTCTTTTGGAACTCTTTTGAGAACTGCGTGTAATGAAACTGAAAATGGTTCAATCAATACAGCGTCATCATCAGACAATCCGTCAACGGACAGAAGTTGTCCCTCCGGAGCGAGATAGGAGTCACCCATTCCTGCTCCTGCGTGAATGTCATATTTGTTAGGCTCCCCGTAGTTCTCACAATCAGCATAGTTTCCTGCCTTGCACATTTCGCATTGTTCGTCTTCGCTGTAACCCTTCAAATCACAACAAGCCATATATTTGTTCATGCAGACTCTGTCGCCGACCTTAAACTTCTTTACAGCACTTCCTACTTCGACAACTTCTCCAACAGTTTCATGTCCGAGATATGTAATTTTGGAACATGGGATTGGCAAAAATGCGGTGCTTGGGCCTTGAGCACATTTATAGAAAGTCATATCAGATCCACAAATTCCAGTTTCAATGTTTTTGACTCTCACCCAATTGTCTGCAGGAAGTTTTGGATCTGGGAATTTTTTGTATCTGATTGGTGACAGACGACTGTGATAACCTTTTTTTGAAAATGCTGTCAACACTTTGATGATGGCAATTTTTGAAATTTTTCCTTCAAAATAAATCGTTTTCACTTTAATTCTCCTTTTTTAGAAATTTTTGAAAAGATTTACAGATTTTATCTGCAAGTTGTTGTGGAGTTTTGTTTTTGCTGTTTAGAACTAAATCATAGTTTGTCAAATCCGAACAATCAATGTCGTAAGTCTTTTTATAAACTTCAAGTTCGTTGTTCCAGCGGGAGATTGTTGATCTTTTTGCTTCATCAAAGTCTGTATATTTTTCTTTCCCTACACGGTCTGAGTCCACTAGCCTTTTTGCAATTTCGTCTTCATCTAGATCAATGAAAACTTTGAATGAATCTGGCAAAAAATGCCAGGCAACACGACTCTCTATGATGACATTTTGTCCATCAAATTTTTTGATGAAAGAAGGAATTTGTTTGTCCATATAAACATCAAAAGATGAATCATTAACACGAAAAGATGTAAATTCTTCAGTGCTCATTCCACGCCTTTTTGCTTCTTCTTTGAACATATCGCCCATGCTGATTCTTTTGAAACCATAGTCCTTTTCTAAGAGTTTTGCGATGGTGGACTTTCCACTGCAAGGTTTTCCTGTTATTGAAATAACCGCCATATCAAATTTTCCTTTTATTGTTGTTATAATAGCACAAAAAGGCTCCATTTCAAAACAATTACTAAAAAAAGATTGATGTTTTTCGGCAAATGTGCTAAAGTAAGAATAAAAAAGGAGAATACTTAAAATGCGCTCATGTGAAGGTACAGGAAGAAATATTGAACAAGCAATCAACAATGCATTGTTGGAACTTAAGGCAGCAAGAGAAGATGTGGATATCAAAATTTTGAGTGAAGGTGGGTTTTTGAAAAAAGCAAAAGTTTTGGTGTCAATTTCGGAAGATGCAATAGACAAATATGAAAAAAGAGAAAAACTTAAAGAAGAATTGTTAAAAGAAGAGAGTCCAGATGAGGACTTTGCTGAAACATTTGTAAAGAAAAAAATCAGTGTAAGTACAGCTGAAGAAGAACCTAAAAAAGAAAAAGAGAACAAAATAAAAATCATCACAGATGAAGAATATGTTGTCAGTGTTCCTGCAGTTGAAGAGTCTGAAAAACATGAAAAGAAAATTTCAGGTGAAGAATTTTTGGACGGAGTTTTGAAGAGTCTTGGGCTTGAAGGAACAGTTGAAAAAACAGAAGATGAAAGATTTGTTCGTTATCATTTAAGTGGAGAAAATTTGAATGATTTGATTGGGCATCATGGAGAATGTATGCTTTCACTTTCCTATTTGATGTCTTTGGTTTGCAAGTCCGAAAACAGAAAGAGAGTTGTTTTGGACATTGAGAACTACCGTGAAAAAAGAGCAGAATCTTTGACAGCACTTGCAAAAAGAGTTGCAAGCAAAGTTGCCAAGACAGGAAGATATTACAAATTTGAGCCTATGGATGCAAGTGAAAGAAAGATCATTCACACTGCGTTGCAAGAAGATGACAGAGTGACAACTTTGAGCAAAGGAGAAGAGCCACATAGATATTTGATTGTTTTCCCAAGAGAATACAAAGAAGATTAATCAAAAAGAGCATGACATTACATTCTGTCACGCTCTTTTTTTCTCAGTTCCATTCTCCAATGTTGTTTTAATTTTTTCTGAGGTTTGTTGAACCAGATCTTCACTAACCGGCAAGGAGAGTTTTACAAGCAATTGTCCCAAAAGCATATTTCCATAAAGGGCATCTTGTTCTCTTGAAAGTTTTTTGATTGTCATAGAGATTGATGGTCTAAACAGGTCGTTGCCGATATGGTCAATAATTTGATTTAATGTATTCTGTGAATATTTTGCAGGGACTTTCTTTTTGCAGGCGGCTTTAGGCAAAAACCTATTAAATTCTCTGCAGTATTGTTTGTATAGTTTATTGAAAGAAATTCCTTCTTCTTGTGCAAGCAAAATGGCATTAGTTGGGTTTGCATCAAGCGCATCGATTTGTTCCGGCGTTTTGTTTAAACAATCATCAAGAAAAAGAGAAATGTCTTGTTGTATGTCCGCTAATTTTTTTCAGATTTAAAATGTTTTCCGGTGATAGTGGAACCGATTGCACCTAAGCAGACAGAATTCCAAAGTCCTTGTACGAAACGGTTGAAAATCACTTCTCTGTTTTCATAAAGTTGGGCAATTGCTTTTTTAACAAATGATGAATTGATGACCTTGGTTGCCAAGTCATCCAAATCGCTTTTTGTGTATGACTGATATTTGGAAATTATGTTTGCTTGTTTTCTTTTTCTGCCGAGGTCGTCTTCAAAATAGAACGCTTGTTCTTCTGCTGGAGACATGGATTGAAGTGTGGCTTTCAGCGCTGTATTATAACTTTTATATGCGTTTTGAATTTGCTTATAGGTTGATAAAACGAAAACAGGAATTTTCTCGTTAAGTGTGGCCATTGTGACATCTGAAAAATAGATGCCATGAATATTATATTTGTCGTCGTTCAATTTAATGGAAATTAATGCGTGGGCAGCAGAAATTTTTGATTTGTTTAGATCTCCAGCCAAAACAGAAAGTGAAGGAATTTTTAATTTATCAAGAATTTCAAGCATCATGTTTGAATAACCAGCACAACATATGTTGCCTGAAGCAAAAATTCCCGGAAGCGTTCTTGACAATCTCCAAGATTCATTCTCTTTTTTGTTTTCAAGATTATACTGAAATTGTTTGACATAATTTTGTGCGGCCAAGAATTTCTCAAACTGAGACAAAGGTTTTCCATCAATTTTTGATGACTCGATTTTTTCGACAATCGCATATATGAAATCATTGCAAGCAATATAGTTGTCAATATCATAAAAAATTGGCTCGTTTGAATCCTCGCCTTCTTGAACAAGAATTTTTAATTGTGGATATTTTTCTCTGATTTCTACAACCCAAGATTTAAATTCTCTGAGTTTTTCTTGTTTAAGAATTATGCTGTTTGGGTCTGGTAAAAAATCTTCAGTGGAAGAAGTTACAAAACTTCTTCTTGTGGAATCTGTTAAAAGAATCTTAAAACCTTTGAGACCATTTGCAAGTTCATATTCTCCAATTGTGGAGATATCTTCTCTAAATTTTTTGTTAAACAACTTTTTTAAATTGAAAGTTCTGTAATTCAAACTTGGAACAGGAT
The DNA here is from genome assembly GCA_946496065.1 of uncultured Clostridia bacterium. Taxonomy (GTDB): domain Bacteria; phylum Bacillota; class Clostridia; order Christensenellales; family UBA1242; genus Caccovivens. The sequence goes on along the minus strand of CAMMFF010000001.1, from coordinate 96,877 downwards.
CTATTATGGCAACTTCAGGGTTTCTAAGCCTTTTGTTTTCTATTCTTAATATTAAAGAAATTTTTGAAATTGTTTCAAAATTTTTTTGTTGGATTTCGGTAAATTCCATCAATGTTTTCTCCTTTATCGAATTATAAAATATTACACATGGAAAGTCAATAAGGAATGCTTATCAAAGATTGATTTTTGTTTGTTGTTTTGATATAATAAAAAACATGAAAGAAGATGTTATTGTTTCAATTTCAACACCTTTAGGGAAAGGTGCAATCGCAATTGTGAGAATGAGTGGGCAAGGGAGCCTTGAGACAGCGCTCAGCATTTTTCATTCTTCCAATTTGACGAGAGATAACATCAAACCAAGGTTTATGTATTTTGGGAAACTGTCAGTGGAAAAAGAAGTTTTTGAAGAGTGTCTTATGGTGTATTTTAAATCCCCATTTTCATACACAGGAGAAGATATTGTTGAATTTCAAATTCATGGTGGCGTTCTGCTTGCTCAGAAGGTTGTTGAAGTGTGTGTTAAAAACGGTGCAAGACTTGCCGAACCGGGAGAATTTTCCAAGAGAGCATTCATAAATGGAAAAATTACTCTTGACAAGGCAGAAGCAATCATTGGAGAAATCAACGCGGAAACTGAAGGAGAACTTAAAAGCAGTTTACAAATAACAAATGGAAGACTTGCTGAAAAGATTTCAAAGGAACAAGACGAAATCAAAGAAATGATTGCAGAGATTGAAGCAGGATTGGATTATCCAGATGAAATTGATGAATTGGGTTTGAAAACAAATATCAAAGACAGGTTGAAAGAAATTCAAAAGACAAATTCTGAACTTTTGCAACAAGCACAAAGTGCAACCTATTTGAAAAATGGAATCAATGTTGCTCTTGTCGGAAAGACAAACGTTGGAAAGAGCAGCCTTATGAATGCCATGCTTGGAGAAAATCGTGCCATTGTGACGGACATTCAAGGCACGACGAGAGACAGCATCTCTGAGAGTTTCATCTATAATGGAATTAAAATCAATCTTATAGATACAGCAGGAATCAGAGAAACAAAAGATGTTGTGGAAAGTATTGGAATTGAAAAAAGCGTTCAAAATCTCAATCAAGCAGACATAGTCCTTTTCGTTTTGGACGGAAGTGAAAAAGAATCTGAAGAAGATAAAAAGATTGAGAAACTTCTTGAAGGAAAGAGATATATAACCATAATCAACAAATCAGATAAACAAAGAGTTGTTGAAAAGAAAAAGAATGAAGTGGAGATTTCTGCTTTGACAAACAAAAATGTCGAGCTGCTAAAACAAAAGATAATTGACATGGTGATTGAACAGGAAATAGATTTCAATGCTCTTGTTTTGACAAATGAAAGACAAGTTGGAATTTTGAAAGATGCCCAAGACATATTAAATGAAATTTTAAGAAATGAAACCATTTCGTTGGACATTTTATCAATGCTTATTAAAAAGTTGTGGCAGACATTGGGAAAGATCACTGGAAACGCAGAAAACGAGGATATTATTGATTTGATATTCTCAAAGTTTTGTTTGGGAAAATGATAGAGAGATAGAGAAAAATATGAAAATAACAAAAGAATTTGACAGTATAGTGATTGGTGCAGGACATGCTGGTTGTGAAGCAGCATTGGCTTTGGCGCGCACTGGAAACAAAACTTTGCTTTTGACGATAAGTCTTGATGCGATCGCTTTTCTCGCTTGCAACCCTTCAATTGGCGGGACGGCAAAAGGACAACTTGTTTCGGAAGTTGATGCGCTTGGTGGAGAGATGGGAATTATCGCCGACAGAACAGCAATTCAAATCAGAATGTTAAATCGTGGAAAGGGTCCAGCTGTTCAGAGTTTGAGAGCACAAGCAGATAAGAATGCGTATCATACTGAAATGAAAAAAGTCCTAGAGCAAGAGAAAAATCTTTTTGTTCGCCAAGGGGAAGCGGTAAAGATTGAAATTCAAGATGACAAGAAACTTGTGACAACTTCCGTTGGACTTGTTTATAGTGCTAAAAGTCTTGTGTTTGCCACTGGGGTTTATTTGAAAAGTGAGATAATCATTGGAAGTTGCCGTGAAGCAGTGGGGCCAAATGGTTTCAAAAACAGTTCCAAATTGTCAGATAGTTTGAAAGAACTTGGCATAAAACTTTTGAGATTTAAGACTGGAACACCTGTAAGAATCCATGCGAGAAGTGTGGATTACAGCAAAATGGAATTGCAAGAAGGAGATGAGGATGTCTTTTCTTTCTCATACATGACTTCAGAAAAGATTGAGAACAAATCGGTTTGTTATTTGACTTACACCACCTCAACAACGCACGAAATCATAAGAGAAAATTTGGATAAAGCCCCTGCTATATCAGGAGAAATCAAAGGAATTGGACCAAGATATTGTCCTTCTATTGAAACCAAGATTGTCAGATTTGCTGATAAAGAAAGGCACCAACTTTTTCTTGAGCCAGAGGCGTTAAACACTGAAGAATTGTATTTGCAGGGATTTAGCACATCTATGCCCGCTGAAATTCAAAATGATATGGTTCATTCCGTGATAGGACTAGAAAAAGCAGAGATTATGCGTGATGCGTATGCGATTGAGTATGATTGCATAGAACCAACACAACTCAAACCAACTTTGGAACTTAAACAAATTGATGGTCTGTTTTTTGCAGGACAAATTAATGGAACAAGCGGATATGAGGAAGCGGCGGCGCAGGGAATAATAGCTGGAATAAATGCCAGTCTTTACAATCAAGGCAAAGAACAACTTGTTTTGAAAAGAAGCGATGGTTATATTGGCGTTTTGATTGATGACATTGTAACAAAGGGAACAAACGAACCTTATAGAATGATGACTAGCAGAGCGGAATATAGACTTTTGTTAAGACAAGACAATGCGGATATGAGATTGACAGAAATAGGCAGACGAGTTGGTCTTGTGAGTGATGAAAGATTTGAAAGATTTGAGCAGAAGAAACAAAAATTGCAAGAAATTGAAGAAAAACTTTCAGAAAAAGTAAAAGTAGATGACCGATTGATTGATTTGTTCAACAAGAATAATGAACCTGTTCCTAGGGAAAATATGAAATATCGTGACTTGTTAAAAAGAACAAATATAGATATTTTCAAAATTAACGATGTTTATCATTTGTATGATGAAGCTGATAAAAAATATATGGAACTTGTCAACATCAAAATCAAATATGAAGGATATTTAAAACAACAGCAAGAGGATATTGAAAAAATGCTGAGAAATGAAAATGTTGCCATTCCGGAAGATTTTGATTATATGTCCGTCAAAGGCCTGAGAGAAGAGGCAAAAGAAAAACTAGCAAAAATAAGACCTTTGAATCTTGGACAAGCATCCAGAATTTCTGGAGTGTCCCCTGCCGATGTTTCGGTGTTGTCAATTTTGGTTAAGAGAAAATAGATATGAAAGAGTTAAGAGAAGTTTTTGGAAAATATGGAATAACTTTAAACGATGTTCAAATAAACCAATTTGAAGAATATTTTTCTATGCTTATTGAAACAAACAAAGTTTTAAATTTGACTGCAATAACAGAAGAACATGATGTTTTAATAAAACATTTTTTAGACAGTGTTTTAGCTATAAATAATTTTCCTAAAAACGCAAAGGTGATTGATGTGGGAAGTGGTGCGGGCTTTCCTTCAATTCCGTTAAAAATTGTGAGACCTGATTTGCAAATTTGTATGATTGACAGTTTAAATAAAAGAGTGAATTTTTTAAACGGTGTCATTCAAAAACTTAATTTAAATGACATAAGTGCGGAACATTTCAGAGCGGAAGATTTTGCAAAGAAAAATCGAGAAATGTTTGATGTTGCCACTGCTCGTGCTGTGGCTTCATTGAACACACTGGTTGAATATCTGTTGCCATTTGTCAAAATTGGTGGGTGTGCGGTTATATATAAATCTTCAAAACTCAATGATGAATTGAAAGAATCAGAAAATGCTATAAAAATCTTAGGTGGAAAAGTTGAAAAGGTAGAAAATTTCAAAATTTCTGAAGATGGCTTAGAGAGAAATATTTTAATTATAAAAAAAATAAATCATACACCTAAAAATTTTCCACGCGATAAAAATAAACCAAAAACTCAACCGATAAAATAAAATTATTTCAAAATAAGCAAAAAATAATAAAATTTGCTTATTTTTCTTTATTTTTTTTGATAATTTATGTATAATTTTTATAAAGGGAAATTAATATGGGAAAAATTATTGCTTTTGCGAACCAAAAAGGTGGAGTTGGAAAAACAACAACATGTATAAATGTTGCTGCGTATATGGCATTAATGGGAAAGAAAATTTTGATTTTGGATATGGATCCTCAGGGCAATGCTACAAGTGCGGTTGGAATAAACAAAACAAAAGAACTTAAAACAATCTATGATTTGATTGATGGTGCAAGTTCATATGAAGAAGTTATTCAACCAACTATTATAGATAATTTGTACATCATTCCTTCGACAGTAGATCTTGCCGGTGCAGAAGTTGAATTGATTCAATTGCCTCAAAGAGAGAAGATTGTAAAAAGAATTCTTGATGAAATCAAAGAAAGTTACGACTTTATTCTCATAGATTGTCCGCCTTCTTTGGGTTTGATAACTGTAAATGCGCTTACTGCAGCTGATAGTGTTCTTATTCCAATTCAATGTGAATTTTTTGCATTGGAAGGTTTAACGCAGTTGATGAATACCATACGCTTGATTAAATACAGAAATTTGAACCCTGATTTGGATATTGAAGGTGTTGTTATGACAATGAAAGACAAAAGATATAACCTTACAACACAAGTGAGCAATGAGATTGTCAAGTTCTTCAAACAAAAGGTTTATCTCACAACAATTCCAAGAAACGTTCGTCTGGCCGAAGCACCAAGTCATGGTTTGCCTGTGGCCTTGTATGATGCAAGTTCAAAGGGTGCTGAAGCGTATTTAAGTTTGGCTGAAGAGATATTAAAAAAGAACAAAATTCCTTTTAATAAAATTTCAAAATTGAGAAAGATAAAATTTAAAGGAGAAGAAAATGATTAATAACAAGGGTTTAGGAAGAGGACTTGATGCTTTGTTTGGTGATTACACACAGGAAGATAGTTATAAAAACATAACAAATAATAAAAAGCAATACGACGGCGTTTTGGAGATTGATATAACAAGAATCAAACCAAATCCAAATCAACCTCGTAAAAATTTTGATGAAGATGCCTTGAAGGAATTGGCCGCATCAATCAGAGTACATGGAATTGTCCAGCCAATCGTTTTGAATCAGCAATCAGATGGAACATATATGATTATTGCTGGTGAAAGAAGATGGAGAGCGGCAAATCTTTGTGGATTAAAGACAGTTCCAGCAGTTATTAAAAATTATACTGATAAACAGATTAAAGAAATTAGTATTATTGAAAACTTGCAAAGAGAAGACTTAAATCCAATCGAAGCAGCCAGAGCAATCAAACAACTTATGGATGAATACGGTTTAACTCAAGAGACTGTATCAGAAAGAATTGGAAAAAGTCGTTCAAATGTTGCAAATACACTTCGTTTGTTGTCGTTGTATCCAGATGTAATTGATTTGGTTGAAAAAGGAAAACTTACATCGGGACATGCAAGATGTTTGGTGGTCGTTGAAGATCCAAAAGAACAAATCAGACTGGCGCAGATGACTGTTTCTAAAAATTTAAGTGTAAGAGATCTGGAAAAAGCGGTAAAAGCTTATACAAATCCTGTAAAAAAAGTAGTAGTTAAAGAAGAACAATCTTTAGAGCTTAAAGAACTTATCAATCAAATGCAGAAGACGTTCGCAACAAAAGTTTCTGCTATTGGAAATGATAATAAAGGAAGAATTTATATTGATTATTACAATCGAGATGATTTAGATAGAATTGCAGAACTTCTGGAATTGATCAATAAAAAGGAAATGACTTTGCAAGATTTGCAGAATTACAATAAAAGACATGGCAAATAGAAAAAAATTGTTTCACGTGAAACAATTTTTTTATTGTTTTAATATACGCGTGATAGAATTAAGATTAATTCTGTCAAAAAACACGTTACTTATATATAAATTGACATTTTCAAAATGGTTTCTGATGATTTGAAATGTTTCACGTGAAACATTTTGGGATAAATATTTAAGCGAAATTCAAAAGAATTATAATAATTCTATTACTCGAAAAAGTTTGACACATTGGAGGTAAATTTATATAATATATTTAAACTTTTTAATGGAGGTAATATAATATGAAAAGTTTAAAAGGTACAAAAACCGAAAAGAATTTAATGGAAGCATTTGCTGGAGAAAGTCAAGCAAGAAATAAATATACATTCTATGCTTCACAAGCAAAGAAAGATGGATACGAACAAATTGCTGAAATTTTTACTGAAACTGCAGACAATGAAAAGGAACATGCTAAGCTTTGGTTTAAAGAACTTCATGGTGGGGTAGTTCCATCTACTTATGAAAACTTGTTAGATGCAGCAGCTGGTGAAAGAGGTGAATGGACTGAAATGTACAAGAGAATGGCTCAAGAAGCAAGAGAAGAAGGTTTTGAAGCTATTGCAAAGAAATTTGAAGGTGTTGCTGCCATTGAGAAAAGACATGAAGAAAGATATAACAAAATTGCAGAACTTTTGAATAATAAAAAAGTGTTCCAAAAATCTGAAAAGAAAATGTGGATTTGTAGAAATTGTGGACATATACATGTTGGAGATTCTGCTCCTGAGGTTTGCCCAGTATGCAACCATCCAAAAGCATTTTTCCAAGTGTTTAATGAAGAATTTTAATAATTTATAATGTTATTAAAACATAACCAAAGGCAAAACATTATTGTATTTTCAAAGGTTTTTTCTGAAAATCTTAAATAAAACAAAAAAAATATTGACAAGGCAAATAAAAGTGTGTTAAGATGTTAACGCAAGGTTTATAATTTGCCTTGAAATGGAGAGCTACTCAAGAGGTCGAAGAGGCTCCCCTGCTAAGGGAGTAGGGTTGTAAAAGGCCGCGAGAGTTCGAATCTCTCGCTCTCCGCCAACATTTCTTTTAACGTACCAAATACTTTTTGGTACGTTTTTTTAAAGTTTAGATTTTTTTGAAATATTAAAATTCTGAAGTTTCGATGACTTTCGGATCCAAGTTAAACATCCTATTTGAATTTACACTAGAATAAAACGAATAAGTTTTTTTTGGCAACTTATATTATTTGATTTTAACTTTTAACGTCCCTCGGAATAATTTATTATAAAAACTTAGCTTCGCGATTCTTCTTTAATCTTTTTATACAATGGTTATCTGAAAGTGGGCTATCTCATAAAAATCATTAAAGCCCCAAGGGTCAACATAGCAAGCACTTCCACCACCCCATAAGAAATTAGAGCACTCATCCCCAACAAATATAATTTGTATATCTAAATCATTTTGAGTGTATGGCAGTTCAAACTTACTTAACCAGTCATCAATAATGTCATTTGACTCAACTGACCCAGTAAGCAATATATTGTCAGAATCATAAATATAGGTCGTGTCATAGGCATCAATATTGCAGTCTATTTCCACACTCAACAAAAATTTTCGTTGACTTTGCACCCCGATATAAATGACCGACCAAGAAAATGATAATATCAAGAAAATTATGCTGACCCAACTAACAACTTTACACGCTTTATCTATCTTCTGTGTGTAAGTCTCCTTAAAAATTTCCTTTTGGTTTTGAATGTTTTTTGAGAGACTTCTTTTTTCGAGTTCAACAATAGGTATGTTGACAAGAAGTGCCATGATTATACCAACAGCAAAACCTAAAAGATGACCAGCATTGTTAATCAATTGATAAGGAGCAATTACCCACCTGATACCGCTGGTTGTTTCATAAAATCCACTTAGTATAAATTCCAACAACAACACAACTCCACCTGTTATCACGTTTGCAAGATTTCTTTTCTCCTTTCTTAATGAAAACAAAAAGTCAATTATTACATAGCCCCAAAGCGCAAACCAAATTACAGAACTTCCATACCATCCAAGTCCCCAATACATTGACACCACGCCTGGCACCAACAAAGTCATGCCAAGTAAAAGCATTAAAAGGTTGACGGAGCCTATTTTACGCTCAAGATAAAGTACACAAACTGAAAGTTCAAGCATATTGTATAATACATGAGACCAATCAACATGACTATAGGCGTTACCAATGGCAACCAACCACTCTTTTATTTCGTCAAACATCCACCAATACGAATTTGACAAATCCTCTAATAAATTTTTTGCACCAACCACTGCAAAAATTATGATATTTAAAGCAATATAAACAATAGATATAATCCAAAAAAAGTTTCTGTTATACCAATGTAATTGTTTCTTATTATCATTAATAAATTTCATATTCTCCCCCCCCAATCTCAAATTGTAGTATAACAAAGGTGTTCATTTTAATGGGACAAACTTGCTTTGGTGCAGTTTTTATATTTCTTTTTGTGGATATCTGCAATCAAAATATTGTTGTGTTAGATCTGAAAATTTGTTGAAGGTTTCTTCGTTCATTGTTTGTTTCAAGAAATCATAACTTTCTTTGACTCCGATATTTGGTGGGCAAGAGATTTTTTCGTTCTCATTATCAAAAATATAGTGTATTTGTTTACTATATGGCTCAGGCAAGTTTTCTTTCAGCAAAACTTTTAATTGTTCGCCATTATTTAAGAAAGACAATTGAAGGAATGATTGATAGTTTAAAAATTCATTATATGAAATTGTTGTCTTCCATGAAACATTTATATATACGGCTATTAGTGTATTGATATTGATATACATAATTCTCCTTTTATATTACCTTTTGTTTTTCGTTTTGATTTTTAACGGATTGTGCAATTTCATTTATGATGTTATTTGATTGATTGATTTTATTGTTGGATAGTTTCAAGTACATTTTTTGAGTGGTATCGGCATAAATTGTTTCGCAATTTGGAAAATGGAATTCATATCTTAGGAAAAGATACATAAATTTGTTTGTGATGTTATATTGATTTTTATTATGTTTATCTAAAAATTTGTGTTTTGCGTCGGCTGACTTTGATTGTTTGTATCCTGAAACTTTGCTGGAATGATATCTGATTGGTCGGAAACTTGGTGCAATAATCTCGGTTTTATTGAGTTGTGAACAATATGACAAAAAAATTGTTAAAGAAACTAGAGAATTTGGTGATACATTTGAAATAATGTCGTCGGTTGGAACATCTTTATTTACTTTTCTGAAATACCTATCCAATTTTTTTGATAAATTATTTTGTGGTTGTTTGTTTAGGTTTTGTATTGCCATTATATAGACTTTTGATGATTCAAATCCGAAATAAATGCTTGGCAACTTAAAAGTGTCTTGGTTGTCATCAGAAAAAACAATATCAAAAAGGTAAGGACTTTCAAGATTTGAATGATTTTTTGTGATTTTTCCTGTTATTTTTAAACCATTATAAAAACCTAAGATAAATTTTCCACATTTAATGGAATCTTTCAAAATTGAAGTTTGTGTTTTTATATAATTATTGATATTTACAAGGTCACTGCTGGAAGCATTAATGATTAAGTCTAAAAACAGTTTTTTGCTGAAATTTGCACCGGACAAACCAAAATAAGATGAATCTGCTTTATAAAACGTTTGTGCAACAGACAGGTATTCTTCAACATCTCTTACAAATGCTCTATAGTTTGGAATTTGTAAAACTGGATATTTTGAGTTTTTAACATTATTCTGGCTCTCTATGATGGTGTAAAAACGTGGATAAAATGACCAAACTCCTTCAGTTTCGTCTCCTATTTTAACTACGCCGTTTTCTGCTTGATTGAAAATATCATTAATAATTTCTTCTGTTGTCAATTGGGACCTTCTTGATTTTATTATAACAGGAATAAAAATATTGTCAACATGAAAATAAAAAAAGAACATAAATAATGTTCTTAAGTTACTTATTATAAAGTCCCAGATTGTAATATTCGGCAACAAGTCTTATTAATTCGCCTGCTGTAGGCTTGTCGTCAATCGTATAAAGTTGCATTTTAAACATTTTATTAAGTTCAGAAAAACTTTTGTTTATATATGTGTTTTCAATAGCATGTCTTATACTTCTTTCTATGCAGTTATCTTTCTTAACTTCGAATTTTTCACTTACTTTTGTGTACAAATTTTTGCAAAGACTGTGAATTAACTCTGGATCTAAGATGACAAGTTCTATGGCATAACATAGATAACTGAAACCAATCAAATCACATCTTATTCCGATTCTTATTAATGCAAGTTTGATGATCTTTCTCATGTTTGACAATTCTTTGTCGTCCATATTAACCTCCTTTTAATAACTCATTTTAGAATAGAATTTTGGCATAAGAAAAATTATACAAACCTTGAGTTGCATTTTGGTTAATATGATATATAAATTTCTGTTCTGTGCTTAGAATTTTATTAAAATAAGTTAAGATTCATGCTCTTCTTAAAGAAAGAATAAAAAGGTATTGAAGAAACACATTGTTATTATATCATATCTATGACAAATTACAAACAAATTTTGCAATATTTTACAAATTATTTTTAATTGTGACAAAAAGAGTTTTGTTTGCTTTTTTGTTGATTTAATGTTAGAATGTTTACAAAGGAGAAAAGAAAAATGAAAAAATTAAGATTTTATCGCTGTCAGCATTGTGGAAACATTGTGATCAAGGTTGTTGATTCCAGGGTTCCTGTGATGTGTTGTGGAGAAATTATGAAAGAGCTCGTTGCAAATACGACCGATGCAGCTCAAGAAAAACACGTCCCTGTGATTGATATCAAGAATGGTGTGGTTGATGTTAAAATTGGTTCGATTCCACATCCAATGATTGCTGAGCATTACATAAATTTTATTGCTTTAGAAACTGAAACAGGACATCAGATCAAGATGTTGCAACCAAATGAAAGTCCAGAAGCAAAATTCTATGTTGGAGATGAGAGGGTTGTTGCAGTTTATGAGTATTGCAACCTCCATGGATTATGGGCTGTTGAAAACATTTAATTTTTTCCTATAGAGATTTAAGTAGATACTTGTTATCTACTTTTTTATATCAAAAATTTTTTTGTTGTCATAAATAAATCTGTAAGGAGACAAAAATGAATAATAGGGGAAAATATAAAATAATTTATGACAACTTAACAAAATCATTGGTTTTGGTTGAAAGAGATAGAAAAGTTGAACAAGATTTTAATTTTTCGCCAAAGGCTTTTGCACAAAAGTTTTTTTATAAACTTGGGGAACAGATTGAAAAAGATGAAACTGATAAAATTGAGAAGACAAAAGTAGTGAAAAGAAAGATGCTTTTTAAGCAAGGTGATTGTGAAGTTGATGAGGAAAAAGAAGATGACGAAAATGTTGAAAATTTCAAAATGAGAAACTTGCAGTTTCAACAACCACAAAGACCTCCACAATATCCTCCTTTTCCTAATCAACAACAACCGGTGGAGTTGTCTAGGAATATATATAATAAGTTAAATATTTTGAATATGTTATATCAAGACTTACAGAACTTCAACACAAGTTACAATGGGCAGATAGGTGATATGATTTCTGAATTGCGAATTATTACCTTTGCAATGTTGCGAATATATCAAGATTTATCTGGCAGGCAAAATGTGCCAATTCAAAATCAGAGAAAGCCTAATTTTGGAAGTTTTTGCCAGGGTGTTGTCGTTGCTTCAAACTATTTGAGAAGCATTATGTTCGATGTGAGAAATCTTCAAAGAATGGTAGATGTTCAAAATATAGATAGGCAGCTTATCATCATAAACTTTACACTTCAAGCACAACAATCACAATTGCAACAGATGCGTCAGGATTGTATTGAAGGAGGGCAACTATGAACCAACAATATCCAATTGTTACAGACATAATCCCATCACAAAAAACAGCAGGTTTGCTTAAGAACATTTTATATTCACAAGATGGAATTTTGACTGCGCACATATCCTATATGTATCAAAGTTGGCTAAATTCGTTGCATGACAAAACTTTTGGAAGTTATTTGCAAAGTTTGGCGGACAGTAATGGAAAGATCCTTGAAGCACTTGGAAACATGGTGTTTGCTTTCGGGGGAGATCCTAATTTTGCAACCCAAACTGGGAAAAATTGGTCCGTTCAATATCTATTACTTTCAAAAGATAGAAATGTTTTTCTGAAAAATGCCATTCAGATGGAACAACGGGCAATCAAGGATATAGATAACGCAATCGGGAAAATTGAAAATGAAAGTTTGAAGAGATTGCTTGAAACAATTAAAGAAGATAAAGAAAATATTGTTAAAGACTTAATTAATTTCTCAAAATAAGAAGAAAAGTTCTTGTTTCCATTCAACTTGTTTTTAAATCAGAAAACGAATAATGTTTGGTCATTAAAGCGAAAATTTTTATTTTGATAAGTTTTTGTTGTTGGTCAATACGTCAAAAAAGAAAAAGCATCAAAATTTTGATGCTTTAATTTTTACTTTTTTCTTTTTCAGCAACTGCAACCATTGAAATTTCAAATCCAGAAATGGTTTTATCCAGAAAATGGTCCAAAACTTTTAAATCGGCTTCTTGAAACTCTTGCAAATATTGGTCCCATGTCACAATTCGACAAGAGGTTGTTGCAACTTGAATGGTTTTATCTTCAAAAGGTCTGTTTGACAGTTCAAATGCTTTTGATGAGTCTGTTTTGTAGGTTATTTTGCCATCGCCCATAACCACGATAAAAGCTTTTCCTGTGTCCTTTAGATGGTTCCTTACAAAGTTAAAAAATTCTCTTCGGTCCTTGTCATCGACAAGCATATGCAAAACTGCCACAGAGAAAATGAAGTCGTATTCTTTATCTAAATGATTATTGAGAATGTCCATAACAAAAAATCTTTCTTCGTCCACGCCGGCAAGTTTTGCCTGTTCTTTGCACCAGCGAATTGCTTCTGGGGAGACGTCGCTGGCTTCAACATTGTAATTCTTTTGCATTAGATATATGGCATTTTGTCCTTCTCCACAGCCTATTTCCAAAATTGTTGAATCTGACTCAGCCCCATATTTTTTAAGCAACCTTTCTATGGTTGGACTTGGCTCATATCCGGCCCAAGGTTTGTTTTGTGATTGATGCACTTGCTTATATCGGTCATCATATGCCTCATAATATCTTTTATCCATCCTTATCCTCCTAAACTTAATAATATTATAAAATTAGAAAGTTTGTCAAGGCTTGCAACTTAGTCGAAATTTTGGGCTTAAAGTGAAACAAATGTTGGACTTAAAAGGGTGTTGTTTTGACAAGATTATTCATAATTTTGACTAAAAATTATTTTACGAATAGATTGTTAAAAATTTGAAAAATGGACTAAAGTTATAAAGATATAACAACAATATAATAAAAACTTGGCAAAGAGTTTGGCGGGGAAATTTTTCAAAATTTTATAAAACAAAAAATTTATCAAACATGCCACAAAATACAACATGTTGTGATTTTTATTTGACAAAAACACTATATATATTGTAAAATCAGTCTTGTAAAAACTTGATATTGGGGAGGTTGAAATTATGCAAGTTGTAAAGAGAAACGGAAAAATCGTTGATTATGATGTTTCAAAGATTAAGATTGCCATTGGCAAGGCAAATAATGAAGTTAATGAAGAAGAAAGGGCAACTGACGATGAAATCAAACAAATCTTGAAATATATCGAAGGGCTGAAGAGAAAAAGATTGTTGGTTGAAGATATTCAAGATATTATTGAAGAAAAATTGATGTCTTTTGGTCATTATGAACTTGCAAAAAAATATATCATCTATCGTTACACACGTGAACTTGTTAGAAAGGCAAACACGACAGACCAATCGATCAAAGAGTTGATTGATGGGGAAAGTGAATATTGGAATACTGAAAATTCCAATAAAAATGCCAAAATTGTCACCACTCAAAGAGATTATTTGGCTGGAATTACAAGCACAGATATAACAAGAAGATTTTTGCTTCCTGAAGACATTGTTAAGGCACATGATGAAGGGATAATTCATTTCCATGATGCTGACTATTTTGCGCAGAATGCTCTTCATAACTGTGACTTGATCAACCTTGAGGATATGCTTCAAAACGGCACGGTTATTAACGGTGTTATGATTGAAAAGCCTCACAAATTTTTAACTGCAATGACAATTGCAACACAAATTATCACTGCTGTTAACTCAAGTCAGTATGGTGGTGTGACGGTTACAATGACACACCTTGCACCTTTTGTTAGAGACAGTTATTATCGTTACATTGAAAAATATAAAGCAAGAGGTTGCAGTGAAGAAGATTGCAAAAAATTTGCGGAACAAGACACAAGAAAAGAAGTTAAAGACGGCGTGCAGACATTCCAATACCAAGTTAACTCTATGACAACAACAAATGGACAGGCTCCTTTCTTGAGTGTTTGCTTGTACTTGGGCGAAACAGATGAATATAAAGAAGAACTTGCTCTCATCATTGAAGAAGTTTTGAAACAAAGAATGGAGGGGATGAAAAATGAAAAAGGTGTTTATATAACTCCAGCATTTCCTAAACTTCTTTATGTTTTGGAAGAAGATAACATTCATGAAAACAGTAAATATTGGTATTTGACAAAACTTGCTGCTGAGTGTACAGCAAAGAGAATGGTTCCAGACTATATTTCTGAAAAAATAATGAAAAAACTCAAAATAGATAAAAATGGTAATGGAAATTGCTATCCATGCATGGGTTGCCGTTCATTCTTAACCCCTTATGTTGATCCTAAGACAAACAAGCCTAAGTATTATGGCAGATTCAATCAAGGTGTTGTGACAATCAATTTGGTCGATGTGGCATTGTCCTCAGGCGGAAATATGGATGATTTCTGGAAGATTTTTGAAGAAAGATTGGAACTTTGTCACAGAGCATTGCAAATCAGACATGAAAGATTGGCTCATGCAACAAGCGATGTTGCTCCAATTTTGTGGCAACATGGTGCTCTTGCAAGACTCGGAAAGGGAGAAAGCATTCACCCGTTACTTCATGGTGGTTATTCAACGATTTCTCTTGGTTATGCTGGTCTTTATGAATGTGTGAAATACATGACAGGACACAGCCACACAGACAATGGTGTTGGCAAAGCATTTGGATTGGATGTTATGAAAAAACTCAATGACAAGTGCAAGGAATGGAAAGCAGCTGAAGATATTGATTACAGTGTTTATGGAACACCTATTGAATCTACAACTTACAAATTTGCGAAGAATTTGAGAAAGAGATTTGGAACAATTGAAGGAATCACAGACAAGGACTACATCACAAATTCATATCATGTTCCTGTATTTGAAGAGATCGATGCTTTCTCAAAACTTAAACTTGAGAGTGAATTCCAGGCTTTGAGTCCTGGTGGTGCAATTTCTTATGTTGAAACACCAAATTTGCAAAATAATTTGGAAGTTGTTTTGCAAGTAATGAAATTTATTTATGACAATATTATGTATGCAGAACTTAATACAAAATCAGATTATTGTCAAAAATGTGGTTATAGTGGCGAGATTTTGATTGATGACAACTTGGAATGGTACTGTCCAGAGTGTGGAAACAGAGATCATGACACATTGAATGTTGCGAGAAGAACTTGTGGCTATATTGGAACAAACTTCTGGAACAAAGGAAGAACACAAGAAATTAAAGAAAGAGTTCTTCACATTGATAATAAAGATGCAGATTAGAGGGAACGATGAGATATAATAAAATTAGAAAAATGGACATTGCAAATGGTCCAGGCGTTAGAGTTTCCATTTTCATGCAAGGATGTATGTTTAATTGCAAAAATTGTTTTAATCCAGAAACGCATGATTTCAATGGTGGAAAAGAATTTACCGATGAAACAATCGAAAAAGTGTTAAATTTATGCGAAAATGAAAATGTTGAAGGTTTATCAATCCTAGGCGGAGAGCCAATGCATCCTAATAATATAGATGGAACGACAAAACTTGCACAAAGGTTCAAGGAACGTTTTCCGAATAAAAATCTGTGGGCTTGGACTGGATATAATTTTGAGAATTACATAAAAAATAAAGAAATTGCAAAATATTTAGACGTTTTGGTTGATGGACTTTACGTTGACGAATTACATAGTCCAATTCTTCATTGGAGAGGTTCTTCAAATCAAAGAGTAATTGATGTTCAAAAATCTTTAAAAGATGGAAAAACAATCACAATTGAGGATTAATGGAGAAAATTATGCAAAAAATTCAAGTAAAAATCAAAAAATTAAATAAAAACGCCAAAATGCCTACATATGGAACAGAATTTGCTGCTGGTGCTGATTTATACGCTTTATTGGAAGAACCTATTGAAATCAAACCAAATGAAACAAAATTTATATCTACGGGCATATCATTTGAAATCCCAAGTGGAACGGTTGCCTTGATTTTTGCTCGCAGTGGATTGAGTTGCAAACAGGGACTTGCTCCTGCAAATAAAGTTGGTGTTGTAGATTCTGACTATAGAGGGGAAGTTATGGTGGCTCTTCATAATCATTCTACAGAAGTTAGGGTTGTTGAAAATGGAGACAGAGTTGCCCAAGTTATGTTTGCACCATATCTCAAAGGTGAATTTGAAGAGGTGGACGATTTGGAAAAATCTTCTAGAGGAGAAAAAGGATTTGGTTCCACTGGAAAAAAATAAAAAAGAATAAAAATAAAAAAGAAGAAAAAATTCTTCTTTTTTATTTTTATTTAATTATTTTTAATTTTTTATTTAATTGAAAAGTTTTAAATGTATATTTAACGGAATATATTTAACAGTGCGTAAAATACGGCGGAAAATGTTTTTTATAATTAATTTTATAATTATTTTTTCTTATTTTTTCAATTTTTTGTTAAAAAACAAATAAAAATTGAATAAATTAACGCAAAAATCCGGAAAATTTAATTATTTTTTTAATTATAATAAATTTTACAGACAAATATCCAAAATCATCATAATAACAAAACCTATCATGAAAGCCCATGTTCCAACAGATGCTTTTTCTCCAAAGTGTGTTTCTGGAAGAAGTTCTTCGATGATTACATAAATCATGGCTCCCGCAGAAAAAGCCAAAAGCCAAGGTAGTAGGCTGGAGATTGATGCTGCAAGGAAGAATCCTGCAATTGCAAAGATTGGTTCGACAATTCCGCTTAGCGTTCCCAACCAAAAAGCTTTCTTTTTGTTTCCAAGACAATTATATAATGGCAATGAGGTTGCCAAACCTTCAGGAAAATTTTGTAGTGCAATTCCAAGTGCAAACATCAACGCAACCAAAAATGATGATTGTGTTGCAACGGCCGTTCCCAAAGTGAAGCCAACGGATAATCCTTCTGGTATATTGTGAATTGTTATAGCAGAAAAAAGTTTGAATGCACGTTTTTTATTGGTTTTTTCGCTAGTTTCTTGGTTTTTTAATATTTTTTCGGCATTTTCTTTTGAAAAATTGTTTGTGTCTTCAAGAGTTTTGTCTTTTGGGGAAAATTTTGAACTTACAAAGTCTAGGACTATCATAAAGATTCCACCTATCAAAAATCCCAAAACGACAGGAATAAATGATAAATCTCCCCAAGATTCTTCAGCGTTTTCCAAAGCTGGCAAGAGCAGCGACCAAATTGATGCTGAAAGCATTATACCGGCAGCTAAACCAATTGTTATCATGTTTATGAGTTTTGATGATTTTTTAAAGAAAAACACTAGTGCTGCACCTAATGTCGTCATCAGGCATGGCAGTGTGAAGCCTAAAACTAAAGTTATTGTTTCGTTCATAGATTGGCAAGAATACTCCTTCATAATCAATTTATGGAAACAATATTTTTTTGTTACAAGTTTTGTTTTTTTGTCTTACTTATATTTTGGGGTAAATAAGAATTTTGGAATGAAATCTTTAAAAAGTTGCTATATTTTCAAAAAAAATATATAAATTAGACTAAAATTGATAGAATTTTATAAAAATTAACCATTTTTATTTGTTTAAATGTAAAAAAATTGACAATTTTATAGGAATTTTTATTAAATTTTTTGAAAATATATGAAAAATGCATCAAAAATCATCAAAAAATTAAAAATTTTATATATTTTTTAATATTTTAATCTTCGTGAAAAATTGGTGGAAAAACCGCTTTTTCTGGGATTTTGGTTTTTTGATAAAATAAATTACAAAAATGGGCATATATCAAAGAATTAAATTGACTTTTTTTGTTTATTATAATATAATAATTGCGTAAGAAAAAATTGCGAAACAGACTTTCAAAATATTTCCTTACAAATTCAGCAAAAAGTTTGTTCTCTCAAATGAATTGATGATTTGAGAGAATTTTGGCGTCTATAAAGTCTGGCAGCAATTTTGAAGTCCAAAAGAGATTAAGGAGTTTGTTGAAATGGATAGATTAAAACGCAAATTTGGATTTTACATAATGGCAAGCATCTTCATGCTGTCATCTGCATTTGGTTTTGGAATGATGTTTTCAAATGTGGGAATGAGTCCAACGTCGTCTTCTGTTGTTGAGGAAGATGAGAATTTATCAGCGGAAGATTTTGAAGATGACATGATAAGTGCAAATGCAACAAAGGAGTATACTGGATATAATCCTTCTATCAGTGTTGCATCTGGAGATGTTGTGGTTGTTCAAGACGCATATTTCAACAGTGCCATCAGTTTGTCTAATGTTAGTGCTGATGTTTACTTTGAAAATGTTATTTTCGAAATGGGGGCTGCAAGCACACAGATTTTCGCGTCTAATTATTCCAATATAAACATACACTTTACTGATGTTTATATTCATCAGGGTGCTTTATCAAGAACGGTTAAAAGCTTTGAAAAAGAAAATGTTTACAGAAATTCATCAAACACAAGTGTTGGCGGAACCTTTAGTGCAGATGGAACGGTAAGTTCATCGACGATTTATGATATCAACTTTTTGACTGCTCAAACTTTTGGAGGAAAAGAATATTGGTCTGGTGCTTGGGATTTCGAGTCAAAATGGGGATATAAGATTGATTCTGAAAACACGGTTGCCACCATAAACGCAACACCAAAACCATTATCTTGGCTTGAAAGTCAGTATGGTGATTCTTCAAGAAATTACAGAGTGATGCTCTATAACACTTACACAAAACAAGGAATCAGAACTTATGTTTCTGCTTCTTCAAAATTGAATTCAACTTCTGGGGTTAAGTTCACTAGATCTGGTTACACTCATAAATGGTCATATTCCAATGGTGGTGAGGGTGCAACTGAAGTGACAATCACTCAAGATGGTGAACTTTACACTGTTTGGGAAGCAAGCAATTATAAAATCACTTATAATCCTAATGGTGGTTCAGGGAGTGCTCAAACACAGACTGTAACATATGATGCAAACTTCACAACAAAAGCAAGCAATACCTATACCAGAACCGGTTACACCTTTGGTGGTTGGAGTACAAGTTCTTCTTCTTTGGCTGGATCTTATCAAAAAGCAAGCACAACCTACAAATATACAACTGCTGGAAATACAACCCTTTATGCCTATTGGCAAATCAACACATATACTTTGACAATCAACTATCATTCAAGTAGTGCATATACTCATGCGACTAATTTGAACATTTCTCAAAGTAGTAGCACGGTTTCAAGTGGAAGTATTGCAAGGGGAAGCAGTGCAACTGTTAAACACACATATTCAACGACTGCATTGACTGTTTCTTTTGCAGCGGCACAACAATCAAGTTATGACTATTATATCAATATTGGCTCTGCCCCAACAACGGCATCTAGTGTGGATACAAAAGCATATTCTTGGACGCCAACCGGTAATGCCACGATTAATGTGTATGTATTTGAAAGATATACCGTGCGATTTAATGGTAATGGAAATACAGGCGGGACGGTGCCTTCGACTACCTACAAGATACATGGCACAAACTTAACTATAACAGCAAATTCATTGACGAGAACGGGATATAGTCCAAAGGGTTGGAATACGTCGGCTACTTTGACAGATACCCCTGCTTATACAACATCATACACAGCAAATGCTTCTGTGACTTTGTATGCAAACTGGAAGGCAAATTCTTATAAAATTACATACAACTCTAACTATGGGACTGAAACAACACAAACACAAAATGTAACTTACAACGCTAAATTTACAACAAAAGCAAGCAACACCTTCACGAGAACAGGTTATTCCTTCTCTGGTTGGAGCACAAGCAGAACTGCAATCGCTGGTGATTATACAAAAGCATCAACTGAATATACATATACAACGGCTGGTGACACTACATTGTATGCAATTTGGTCGGCAAACACATACACAATCACTTTGGACAGCAAATATTATGCAACATCAAGTACGGCGACAGGTACAGCAGTAACGTCTGCCGGAACGGGAGCTATTTATGAAAAATATGCAACAGGTTGGTATTCAAATTCTGGGGCGACAACCCCAATAGATACTGTTCCTACAGTGCCAAAATATACTGGACACACTTTCCAAGGTTATTACACAGGAAAAGCCGGAACCGGCACTCAAATCATTGATGCAAAGGGGAAAATTCTTGTTGGAAACACTCATTTTAGTGCAAATGACACCTTGTATGCATATTGGTCAATTGATGTTTATACAATCACCTTAGATGATCAGAATTCAACATCTGCTTCAAATCCAAATCCTATTTATGTGAAATATGGAGTAGGTTACTTCTCAAATAGTGGTGCTACATCTTCTATTAGTTCTATAACAGCACCACAAAGAACAGGTTATATCTTTGGTGGTTATTATACAAGCACAAATGGTTCAGGAACTCAAATTATAACAAACACTGGAAGTATAATTGCAAGCACAACGACTCAATTTACCGGGAATGCAACTATTTATGCAAGGTGGACTGCAGAGAGATATGCAATCACTCTTAGTGTTGCCAATGGTGGAACTTTGGCATCTGGCATCGCTGACAATAACAACGTAATTTATGCACAATATGCAAGTGGAACCACTTACAAAGAATCAAGCGTTAGTGCTGGTTCAACAGTGCTTAAGGCTGATGCAACAAGAGGTGGTTATGCTCTTGCTGGTTGGTTTACATCTCAAACAAGTGGAACAAAAGTTATTGAAGCAGATGGTACTTTTGTTTCTAATGTAAGTGGATACACTAACGGTTCTGGACAATGGACAAGAACTAGTGGTGTCACTCTCTATGCACAATGGGATAATAATTCTTATAAAATTACTTACAAAGCAAATGAGGGGACTGGTGCAGACCAAGAACAAACTGTAACGTTTGGACAAAACTTCACAACAAAGGCTGCAAACACCTTCACAAGAACAGGTTATACTCTTTCAGGTTGGAGCACAAGTGCATCATCTCTGCAAGGTAGTTATCAAGGGACCAATTCAACATATTCATATTCAACAATTGGGAACACTGTTCTTTATGCTTACTGGACTGCAAATGTTTATACGGTTAGTTTGGATAATCAAGGTGCGACAAGTGCAGGAACAACTGTTATATATGAAAAGTATGCAACTGGCTGGTATTCTAATGCTGGTGCATCGATTGTGTTTGAAAACAACACAATTGATAAACCTACAAAAACAGGCTACACCTTTGATGGATATTACACAGAAACAAGTGGTAATGGCACACAAATTATAGACAAAAATGGAAAGATTGTTGGGGTAAACACAATCTTTAATGGTGCCGCTGGAACAAAATATACTATTCACGCAAAGTGGACGGCAAATTCTTATACAATTACCTACAATTCAAACTATGGCACTGCAACAACTCAAACACAGGGAGTAACTTACAATGCTACATTCACAACGAAAGCAAGCAACACATTCACAAGAACAGGTTATACTTTTGCTGGTTGGAGTGAAAATGCTTCATCTTTGACTGGAAGTTACCAAAAGGCAAACACATCATATACATATAATACTGCAAGGAATACCACGCTTTATGCAATATGGACTGCAAATACATACACAATCACTTTGGATGGTTACAACTTTGTTGATGGTGTTAACTTTAATGGTGGCTATATTGATACTGGTGTGAAGGCTGGAAGCAACATTTCTATTTATGTTGAATACAGTGCAAAAGCTACTGGTTGGATTTTTGGGTCTAGAACAAGTGCATCTTCAAGTGATAATTACTCTCTCTATGGTAGTGCAACATCACTTTGGATGCAATATCAAGAGCAAAATGTTGCAAAATCTGCTGAAAATGATTTTGACACTCCTCATAGTTTTTATTTTAACGGCGAAAGAGCATTTCTTGATGGAGTGCAATTGGCTTATGATTATTCTTCAAAAGGAGATTTTACTTCAGCTTTAAATATTTTCTTTGGTGGATTGAACCAAAATGGCTCTTTGGAATCTAGATCTTTCAGTGGGACAATCTATTCTTTCCAAATGTGGGATGATGGCGAATTAATCAGAAACTTTGTTCCTGTCATTTCAACTCGAGGCGTTGGTTTCTTAGATTTGGTTGAAAACAAATTCTATGGTTCTGCAAACGACAAAGAATTGACAGCGAGTGGTAATACATCTACTTCGACCGTTACCGTTACATATAATTCTTCGGCTGTAAGTGGTTATACTTCATCAGTTAGTCGAACTGGATATGTGCTTGATGGCTGGTATACAGCAGACAATGTTAAAGTTTTGACAAGTGATGGAAAATTGGTGGCAAATGTAAGTGGATTTACAAATGCATCTTCTCAGTGGATAAGCACAAGTGGTGTGACATTATATGCTAAATGGACCCCTAATACATACACTGTTAACTTTAATAGTAATACTGGAAGCGGAACAATGGCAAGTCAAACTTTCACATATGGAGAAGCTCAAGGTTTGACAAAAAATGCATTTACCAAAACTGGTTATGAATTTATGGGTTGGGCAACAACAGCAAATGGCGATGTGTTGTATTTAGATGAAGAGTATGTCAGAAGCATCACAACAAATGCATCTATCACTCTTTTTGCTAAATGGTCTTCAGAAACCTACACAATCACTTTGGATAGCAAATTTTACTCATCTTCAAGTGCAACTGGGGTTGCAGTCGACAATGCAGGAACAACATCAATTTCAGAAGTTTATGAAGTTGACTGGTTGGTTGGTGGAGTTTCTTCTTCAAGCATAACCCGACCTACTTACAAAGGTTATACTTTTGAAGGGTATTACACAGGGAAAACTGGAACGGGAACGCAAATTATCAACAATCTCGGAGAAATTGTTGCTCCAACAACACAATTTACTTCGAACACAACAATATATGCAAAATGGACAGCAAATCCACATACAATTACATACAACAAAAATGATGGAACAAACACTACAGCAACTCAAAGTGTGACTTACAATAGTACATTTACAACAAGAGCAGTTCCTGCTTCTGGTGATACCCTTTATAGAGAGGGATACACCTTCAAAGGTTGGAGCACCAATAAAGATACTGATGGTTCTGGTTTCAGTGGTGCAACAGCAAATTCAGACTTTACAGGCACAGGAAATTTGTCGGCTGGGACAAGTTATGTATATAAGACTGACAACAATGTGACACTTTATGCAATTTGGACAGTTAATTCTTATGAGGTTAAATTGGAAATAGGTGAAGGTGAAAGCATTGTTGGTGGAAGCACCACAGTTTATGTGACTTATGATTCTAATGAAATTAAATTGGCAAATGGTTCATTGGTTGCGCCAATGTCACAAAAAACCGGTTACACTTTTGCTGGGTGGTACACTACTCAAGATGGTGACGGAATTCAAGTTATTGATTCAAATGGTGCACTTGTGAACAATGCTAGTGGTTACACAAGTGGTGGAAAATGGAAACACGATGGTGATGTGACTTTATATTCAAGATTTAATGTGACTGCTTGGGATGTCTTCCTTTTTGGTGGAGAAAGTTCTGATGTTATTACTCCGACAGATGAATGGCAATATTATGAATTAATAGAGGGTTCTACATATGCTAAAGATAGAGTTAAAAGACATGTGACTTATAATACTGCATATCTTCTCCCTTATGTAAATGAAGATGGAACTGCAACAGAAGAGGGCAAGACAAAAGTCTTGAGAAATGGATATGAATTCATGGGTTGGTCAACAACCACAGGAGATGGTGCAATAAACAACCTTGTCAAACCAAATGATTTGTTCACAGGAAGTGCTGCCGAAAAGACCTTCTATGCAGTTTGGAAAGAAGTTACATATACAATCACATATGAACCAAATGGTGGAACAATTGACTCAGGCTCTGTGACATCATACACTGTTAATTCAACTTCTTCTTTGCCTACAAGTGTTTCAAGAACTGGATATACTTTTGCAGGTTGGAAAGCAACAGTTGTTGCTGGAAACTGGGAATTGAACAAAGTTTATGCAAATCCAACAGCAAGCAACGCAACTGACAAAACAAAAGTTTTGACAGGTATGTACGGAAATGTAACGTTATCAGCTCAATGGACTGTTAACAGATATGAAGTTACATTCAACGCAAAAGGCGGAACTTTTGCAGATGGCGCAGATGTTGATGCCTATGTTGTTTATGGAACACAAAGTTATTACACGACTGAGACAGGAACGACTGCCTATACTTTCTTGGTGCCAACAAGAGCAGGTTACACTTTCCTTGGATATGCTGATAGTGAAATTGCAGATAGTGCAGCAAATACTGTGGCTTTGGCAGATTATATTAAATATGAAAGCGGAAGTTTTACTGTTGTAAAAAATTGGGATAAAGCAACTGATGCGACATTATATGCTGTTTGGAAAACAAACTCATATACAATCACCTACAATGCAAATGGTGGAACGGGTGCTGACCAGACTGTTAACATAAACTTCAATGCTAAGTTCACAACAAAAGCAAACAGTACTTTCAGCAGAACTGGTTATACATTTGCAGGTTGGAGCACAAGTCAAACTTCACTTGCTGGTGCATACCAAAAAGCTTCAACTGAATATACTTACACAACAGCAGGAAATACAACTTTGTATGCGATTTGGACCGCAAATTCTTATGTAATTACATATAATTCAAACTATGGAACGGCAACTACAACAACTCAAAATGTAACCTATGGTACTGTCTTTGAAACTGCTCCAGACAGCACATTCACAAGAACAGGTTATACATTTGCAGGATGGAGTACAAGTCAAACATCTCTTGCTGGACCTTACCAAAAAGCATCAACAGAATATCCATATACAACTGATGGAAATACAACTTTGTATGCAGCTTGGACTGCAAACAGAGTTGAAGTCATTCTTTCAGCTGAAGGTGGGGAAATTTATTCTGACTCTAATACCATTACAAATAATACAATTTGGATTGAGTTTGGTTCCAAAAACATTTATACAAGTGCAACAGGAAGTGCGACAGCAATTCCTAGAGCAAGAAGAAATGGTTATAATTTCCTTGGTTGGTTCTCGGCGACATCAGGAGGAACTCAATACATTTCTTCTGCAGGTGTGTTGATTAACAATTGGGCAATTTCAACCACAACGACAATTTATGCACAATGGGAGAAAGCAACATTTACAATCACATATGTTTTGACTGATGGGGCGACCTTTAATGGAGTTTCAAACACTCAAACATATCAAATTGGCAATGCTGTTACATTATATAATGTTGGAACTCAAATTAATAAGACAGGATATTCTCTTAGATGGAGAGCAACAAATTCAACCGGAGCGTCTACACTTTGGACCAACGCTGCCAATGTCGATGGTTACATTGCTGGTGGATATCCTCTGGCTGAAGGACATACTGAATATGGTCATGTGACCTTGGAATCCGTTTGGACTGCAAACACATCTCAAATCACAATTGATTTTGATATGAATGGTGGTGGCTATGGTCCAACATCTCATACCGCACAATATGATAATGTCCCTGAAGACATCAAGAAACTTGACACTCAACCTAGTGAAATTACAGATGCTGTTGCTTGGAGAACAGGCTACACATTTAATGGTTTCTACACCGCTGCAGAAAATGGAAAAGGTGAAAAAATCTTTAATGCAGATGGTTCTGTTGTTAAGGACAGAGATATCTCTGGTTGGTTGGAAACCGGTGGTATTTGGAAAAATGCAAACACCAGAGTGACTTTATATGCTCAATGGACTGTTAATACATACACTTTGAACTATACTGTTGGAACAGGTGTTGACAACATTTCCATCTCAGGACAAAGTGGACAAATTCAAACAAATGGAACAATTAAAATTGCTTATGGAACAAGCGTGACTGTTACTGCCGCTCCAAAAACTGGTTATACAATCCAAAATTGGACAGCTGGAACAAGTCAGAATCCAACTACTCAAGTTGGTAGCATCAGTTCTGAAAACGGAACAGCAACTTACACATTCACTTTTGACTATAGTTTGTTTGGATCGACTGACAACGGATATTTGTCACCTTCAAGTGTTTACTACGTGGCTTCACATTCAAATGCTGTTGAGGTTGATTATGAAGTTAGATACAGAACTCAAAATAAAGATGGTTCATATACGAATGCAACCACTGCGGTTCAGGCCAAAGCTCCAACGGATACGGTTTTGACTCTTGATGAAATCAGAGAAATGGTTGGAACAATCAATGGATATCAATATGCAACAAACAGATATTACATTGGTGGAAGTTCAACGCCTTCAGGAAGCAATGTTCAACAATTTACCGTTCGTGGTGATGGTTCGTTGATTATTGAACTTGACTACAACTATTCAACATACACAATCACATATACATTCCCTACAGGGCAGACTGGAACATGGATTAATGGTTCAACATCAACTCAACAATACACAATTCATGACAATATTCAATTGAAAGGTGTTGATGATGTGATGAGAATAGGCTATGACCTTACAAGCTGGACTCCAGATGGCACTGGAAATTGGGGAACTACAACAATTGGACAAGGTTCGCCGGTGTCAAATGGCAAATACGGAAATGTGGTTTTGACTGCAGTTTGGACACCAAAACAATTTACAATTTCTTATAATCTTAATAATGGTGCTTGGGCTTCAAATTACACAGCACCAACAAGTTACACTTACACATCAAGTGCAATAACTTTACCTACGGCTTCAAATGTTTCAAGGTCTGGTTATTCATTTGCTGGTTGGACAGAAACATTCACAATCAAGAATTGGTATAATGGTTTCATCAATTTAAATACAGGCGTGATTGGTCCTGACTCAACTTATCCAAATTCAATCTATTCTGAAGCAGTAAGTTTGAAAGCAGGTGTGAAATACACAATCACTGGTGGCAACGCCAATGTTAGATGGAGAATCTTTGATTTCTCAGGAAATTATTTGGGAAGTTTGAGCGGTTCTTCAACTTATACTGCAACAGAAAATTGTGTGGCTTACATATTGTTCTATGCTGGTGCAAGCAGCGATGAAAGAAATTGTGTCATCACAGCGAGTGAAAAAGCGACAACAATTCCAACACAAAGTTTGGGAAACAGAACTTATGTTGCAACTTGGACGGCAAACAAGATTGAAGTAACTTTGAATGTCAATGATGTTAACAGTGGCAATGGGTCGACATCTGCAACCATAACACCAAGTTTGACAGACAACAAAGTTTACATCAAATATGACAGCAAAGATATCTATGCAGGACAAAGTTCTTCCGATACCATTGCTCCTGTAGCAAGCAGAAATGGTTATTCCTTCAATGGTTGGTATACCGATCCAACAGAGGGAACAAAAGTTATCAGTGCTGACGGAACTTTGGTTTCAAATTGGACAACAGCGACTGCAACAACTCTTTATGCACAATGGACAGCAAACACATACACCATCACTTTGAATGGAAATGGTGGAACAGTCACAAGTTTGACAGCAGGAAACAATGTTACAGTTTCTGTTGCAAACTCTCAACTTACAGCAACATTTGACCAAGCAGGAACATTTACTGCTGGAGTTAAGAGAACAGGTTACACGTTCAAAGGTTGGTTCAACAGTGATGGTTCTCAAATTACAGGTTTGACAAACGGAACAATCTCTGGAAGTAACGGAACTTACACATCAACAAGCAACTCAGTTTTGAATCTTGCAAGTTCTGGCAATATTGACATATATGCAATTTGGGAAGCAGATTATGTTGAAGTTACTTTGAACGTAAATAAAGGAACAGGAAGCACAACTCCTACAGTTGCTCACACAACACTTTACGTGAAATATGGAACAAATTATTCTGAAGCAATTTATGACAAGGCAAATTCTTCAACAAGCAAGATTGGACTTGTTAATGCATCTAGAGATGGATACAGCTTCAGTGGTTGGTTTACAGATGCGACAAATGGAACACAGATTACAAATGAGTCTGTTGTTGGAACTGGCGTTGTTTATGAGGACGGAACATATAAAATCACCTTGTATGCACATTGGACAGCAAGACAGTTTACTGTTACATACTTCAAGAACTTTGACGACACGACAACAAGTCAAGCAGACACTTTGAAGGCTACATTTGACCAAACATACACCGTTCTTGGAATTAACAACAGTTTGTTTAATTTTGATGTGACTGGTTGGACTTTCCAACATTGGGCAACAAGTTCAACAGGTGGAACAACATACAACCCTGGTGATATGACTTACACAATCAATGGAAATCTCAATCTCTACGCAATCAGACAAGCAAATGCTTACACTGTGACATATGATGCGAATGACAGCAATTATCAAGGAACAGCTGTTTTGAAAGATGGTATGTCAAAGGTTGTGGAATATTATTACAATCAAGCCGTTGACATTTCTTCAAGATATGACAGAGAAGGATATGCTTTTGCTTCTTGGAACACAAAGGCAGATGGAACAGGAACAACAATCACATCAAGCAACAACACAGGACTTGTTGCAAACGATGGTGGAAGCATAACATTGTATGCAATTTGGACTGCAGGTTCTGTAGATTACACTGTTTACCACTATACACAGACAATTGATGCTGCAAAGAATGGTAGAACAGAATTTAGTGTTTCTGACATGTCAAACTATACATTGACTGGAAGTGCAGAAACAAAACAAGGTATAAGTGGAACAACAATTTCTGAAGATACATTAAATTCATATTATAAGACTTTGACAGGATTTACAAAATCTTCAACTGTTGTGACAAATGTCGCAGGAAACAGTTTGGTTATTCAGGCAGATGGATCTCTTAAGGTTTATTTGCTTTACACAAGAGATGCATATTCAATGACGGTTGAAATGCAGACAGGAATTGAATCTGTTACTGCAACAGCAAAAGATGCTCAAACAAATGGAACGAGAACATTATCTGGAAGCACTTCTGGAAAGAATGTGACATTTAATGGAATTTTCTATGGTGAAACAGTCACTGTTTCTGCAGGTCTTATGGCTGGTTACACAAATCCAAGTTTTGCAGTGATTTCTCCAGAAGGCTTGGTATTCTCATCAAATTCATTTGATATGCCTGCTTCAAATGTTGCTCTTTCAGTTGTGGCAACAGCAGGACAAGTTACTTACAAAATCAATGTATATTTGATGGGTACAAATGGAGAATATCCAGAAGATGATGCTCCTTCTGAAGTGATCACAAATGGTCTTTCAGGACTTGTTAACACAGAAATCACAATCAGTTCAACGGTTTATACAAAAGCTGGATTTACATTTGATGACACAACAACTACAGACGAAGATATGACAAAAGTTTTGACTGCTGAATATCGTGACGGTCAAGTTGTTGGAACAACTGTGTTCAAACTTTACTATTCAAGAAATCAATACACATTGACAATCAAACCAAATGGTGGTCAGTATGGTTCAACAAGTGACGACACTCAAATTACGAGATATTTTGAGGAAACTTACACTGTAAATAATCCAGATAGACCAGGATATACTTTCTCTGGATGGACTCTTACAGGTGGGTTTGGAAATCTCAGTGGAACAACTTTCACATTTGGTGCTGGAAACAGCGTTTTGACAGCAAACTGGAATGCAAATACGGTTGAAGTTACTTTGAATCTTAATTATGATTCTTCAACAAAATCACAACCAAGTTTTGTTGAAACAGATGGAAAAATCTATATCACATATGATACTAAAAACATCTACGCTGGAAGAACTGGAGATTCTTATCCTTATACTCCAGAAGGAGAGGTGATTGCTCCAAAAGCACAAAGAAACGGCTATGATTTCCTTGGCTGGTTCACTGAAGAAACAGAAGGAACAATGGTCATCAACAGCAATGGTGTGCTTGAAAACAATTGGACGACATCAAACCTTGATGGTCAAGTGCTTTACGCTCATTGGGATATCATTGATTACACCATCACCTATGTAAATGATGGCGGAACATTGGATCCTTCTGCAGTGACAACTTATACAATTGAAAGTGGCGATTCACTTCCAAACATCACAAAAAGTGGATACTCATTCATGAATTGGAAAGCCACAGCTGTTGAAGGAAACTGGGTATTGAACACAGAATATCCTGCACAAACGAATCTTGGTGGAATGTATGGCGATGTAACTTTGAATGCATTGTGGCAAGCAAATGTTTATGAAATCAAATTGAATGCAAACCAAGGAACAGGAACTTCAGATGTTACAATCACTCCTTCAAATGGTTTGGTTTACATTGCATACGCTGACACAAGTTTCTATACTGGCAGAACTGCACCAACATTCCCTAATGCAATTTCAGGTTCAAAGATTTCACCTGTTGCAAGCAGAGATGGATACAACTTCAATGGTTGGTGGACATTGGCTACTGGCGGAGTTCAAGTGATCTCAAATGCAGGTGCATTGATTGCCAATGTTTCAGGTTGGACTGATGCAAGCGGAAATTGGATTGCGACAAGCGATTGTGAATTGTTTGCTCAATGGACAGCAAAAGACAACATTGTTGTCACATTTGACTCAAACATTACAACATCTTACGCAAGAGACAATGTTTCAATTTCTCCAAGTTCAAAAGTTGTTGCATTCAATGGAACTTATGGAGAACTTGCAACAGCAACAAGAACTGGATACACATTTGGTGGTTGGTTCAAAGAAGCTGCATGCACAAATAGAGTTACAAGTTCAACTCAGGTTGTGGATTCAAACAACCATACATTGTATGCACAATGGACAGCAAATACACAAACTGTGACATACACAACTCAAAATGTGACAGTTGGAGAAGATTCAACAAAATCCGTTGCATCTCACAGCGCAAATGTGACTGCAACATTCACAGCAAACACTGGATATTCTTTGCCTTCATCAATTATTGTTAAGGTTGGAAGTTCGGTTATTGATTCTGGTTATACTTACACAAGAGCAAATGAAAACAAATCTGCAACACTTACAATCAACAGTGGATACATCAACGAAAATGTTGAAATCATCATTACTGGTGTTGCGGGAGTTAACACTGTGACATTCAATTTGGAGAAAATCACATACACTGGCTCTGATTCTGCAACAAGTGGTGTGGCTTACAGTGCATATCTTCACAGAGTTTATGGATATGACTTGCCAAACTCAATTTCAGTGACAATCAATGGTAAAGAAGCAGCTGTAAACACTGATTACACATATGTTGTTGATGCAGACGGACAAAATGCAACAATCAACATCTTTGCAGATAAAGTTGTTGGAAACATCGTAATCACTGCAAGTGCAACTCCAAAGACACCAACTGTGACATTTGACGCAAATGGTGGAACTGTTGGAACCGCAAGCAAAACGGTTACATTTGCAGAAACTTATGGAACGTTACCTACTCCAACAAAGGCAGGTTACACTTTTGCTGGATGGTACACAGAAAAACTTGCTGATAATGCAAGCATAGATGGGAAGACAAAGATCGAAGAAACAACAAATGTGACAAGAGAAGAAAATCACACATTGTATGCATATTGGACAGCAAAAACTGTTCAAGTGCATATTGCAAACTTCTCTGGCGGAGCTTATGAAGGTTCTGTCATGGGATCTGATACTGGAGAATACACAGCGACATACAAAACAGGAGATGTCATTACTCTTTCATACTCTCCAAAGATGAATGGGGAAAATGCACTCTATTCATTCAGCAAATGGGTTTTGGGAACTGAATGGGGTTCAACAACCCTTTCAGACGGAGTGTATGCAATTTCTGAAGCAGACACTGATGCTGGAGTCACAATTGAAATTCGTGCTTGCTATTTGGTTACAGGAACTGCAACTGCAGTCACAGAAGGAAAATCTGGCGATGCTTCTGGTGGAACTGTGAGAGTTTATGAAGGTGACACAAGTGAAGCTACAACATCTTATAGTTGGGGTTACACTGGACCAACACAAACAACACAAATCTACGCTGATGCAAAAGAAGGATATCGTTTTGATGGATGGTTCACAAATTCATCTTGCTCAGGCGATGCAATCTCTACAAATGCTCAATATGAATATGCGTTTGGTTCAACAGGACACTTCAATTTGTATGCTAAATTCACAGCAATAAACTACACTATTGACTATGTTCTTAATGGTGGTGAGTGGTCAACAGGATTCAATCCAACGACATCATATAAGACAACTCAAAGTGTGACACTTCCAGTTGCAGCAAACTTGACAAAAACTGGATATACCTTTGCTGGTTGGTATGAGTCTGAAACATTAGATGATGATGTTGTCACATCAATTCCTGTTGGAAGCCTTGGAAACAAGACCTTCTATGCAGATTGGACAGCAAACACATACACAATCACTCTTGATTCAAATGGAGCAACAGTTCCAGGAACATCATCTGTTCAAGCAGTTTATGAAACAACAACAAGCTTCACAATCACAAATCCACAAAAGACAGGTGCAACCTTTGAAGGTTGGACAACAGCACAAAATGCAGGAGTTGTTGTGATTGGTGTTGATGGAAATTTGATTGCTGGAATTGAAGGATATACAACAGCAGATGGAAAGTGGCAAAACGCATCTGCAAATGTCGTTCTCTATGCAAAATGGTCAACAAACAGTTATGGATTGAGTTTCACAATTGACAGTGATCAAATTGAAAAAATTACGATCAACAGCACAGATTACACACAAAGTGGAACAGCAAGCGTTGTTTATGGCAGTGAAGTTGCAATCACTGTGACAACAAAAACTGGATATGTTATCGACAAGATGACTGGCGGAACAACAAGCGCTCCAACAAGCGGTGTTGGAACTATCGCTGGTGACAAATTCAGTGCAACTTACAACTTTACATTCAATTACACTGCAACAGCAAACGGAGGTGTTGCATACTATATCGTCGTGACAAGCAGAGTTTTGAGATATACAATTGCTTTCAACAGCAACACTGGTGTTGGAACAATGGACAACTTGGAAATGGATTATTTCACAGACAAAGCGCTTACAACAAACACCTTCACAAAGGCTGGTTACACATTCTTGGGTTGGAACAGAACTCCTGGTGCTTCAACGGTTGAATTTACAGATGGACAATTGATTGAAGAAGCTCTCACAACGGCAGACGGATCAACAGTTACTTTGTATGCAATTTGGAGCGCAGATACAAACACAATCACATACAATTTGACAAACTTGAGCGAAAATGCCGATGCTCCAAAGACAGCAATCACTTATGCAAATGATGTGAACTTCACAATCACACCAGATGCTGGATACAATTTGCCAACAACAATCACTGTCGTTGTTGGAACCACAACATTGGTTGTTGACGATGGTTACACATACAGTTCAACAACTGGTGCAGTGACAATCAAGAAAGACTTTATCAATGGAAACATTGTGATTACTGCAAGCGGTGTTGCAAAACAACTCACAGTCACTCTTGATCCAAATGGTGGAAA
This sequence comes from uncultured Clostridia bacterium, assembly GCA_946496065.1. Classification (GTDB taxonomy): domain Bacteria; phylum Bacillota; class Clostridia; order Christensenellales; family UBA1242; genus Caccovivens. Next base: position 63,011 of record CAMMFF010000001.1, on the reverse strand, counting down.
TGTTTCCCCTACAACAATCACGGTGACATTCGCAAACGCATATGGTAGCATACCAACACCAACAAGAACAGGGCATACTTTTGCTGGTTGGTGGACAGATGCGGCTGCTGGAACACAAGTGACAAGTTCGACAACAGTAACAAACCCAGACAATCACAAATTGTTTGCTCATTGGACAGCAAACATCTACACAATCACATTGGACACAAATGGTGGGAATATGCTTGATGGCGTTGCTCAAACTGTTTACGTTCAATATGACAGCAACAAGATTTACATGACAAACACAAATGGTGTACTTTCAAATGAAGTTGCTCCAAGAGCAGAAAGACAAGGCTATCAATTTTCTGGTTGGGGTGCTGGTGCAACACAAGTCATCACAGAAACTGGTGCCTTGAAAGTTGGAGTTTCTGGTTATACTGATGAAAATGGAAATTGGATTTACACAGACAACTTGCCACTGACTGCACAATGGACAGCAGATCCTGACACGCCATACACCGTAAATCACTATCAAGAAAAAATTGGAATTGAATCTCCAAGCACTTCAGATAGCACACACTGGGATTTGGCTGACACAGACAATTTGTTTGGAACAACTGACAGTGAAGTTACTCCAAGTGTTAAGACATACACAGGCTTCACATCACCAGCAACACAAACTGTTGTTGTTAAAGCAGATGGAAGCACAGTGGTAAACTATTACTATACAAGAAATCAATATTCATTTGATTTGGCTGGATATTTCAGTGCTTGTGGCGGACAGTCATCAACTATTGGATTAAACAAAGTTGATATTGATATTCAAGGATTGGAAAAATATACTCAGGTTTCTGATACAGCAGTATCTAATGTTGATTATGGTGCAACAATTGATGTTTCCAATTTGTTGCTCTATGCTGGTTATAATTATATTGGTTACAGCACCAGCGATGATAATGAAGTTGGGGAAACTCCTGATTTTGAAGATGATGCTTTTGAACCAATTAACATCACAATGGGGACAGAAAATGTTGTATTGCATCTCTATTTCACAGGAAATGGTTACACAATCAACTATGTGCTTGGAAATGGCGGAGTTAACGGAAATAACAATCCTGCAAATTATACAACATACAACACTCAAAGAACCTTTGTATTGAGTGATCCTACAAGAACAGGACATACCTTTGCTGGTTGGGATGTTGTAGCGTGGACAGACGGAACTCACTCTGACACACTTCCAACAATTGAACAAACAACAGTTGATTCTGAAATAAGAAACACTTTGACAATACCTGCAAACACCTACGGAAACATCACATTGACTGCAAAATGGACAGCAAATGATGTTACAATCAATCTCAATCAAAATGGTGCAACAACTGAAGGAACATTGAAAGTTGTTGCAAAATATGAAGAAACAACAAGTTTCACAATCACAAATCCACAAAAAGTTGGACATACCTTCCTTGGATGGACAACTGAAATGAATGGTGGAACACTTGTTATTAACACAGACGGAAGTTTGGTTTCTGATGTTGCAGGATACACTTCTGGTGGCAAATGGGCAAGGGCAGAAGAGACAACTCTTTATGCTTCTTGGAAAGCTCATACATACACAATTGTGTTCAACGGAAATGGTTCAACAAGTGGAACTATGGATGATTTGCCAATGACTTATGGTGTTGCAAAGAACTTGACAAAGAATGCATTTGTAAAAACAGGATACAATTTCCTTGGATGGTCTAATCAGGCTGATGGAGAGGTTGTTTATGCAGACGAAGCGGAAGTTATCAACTTGACCGAAACTGACGGTGCAACAATCAACTTGCATGCTGTTTGGGGTGCTGATGCAAACACTCCATACACAGTGACAATCTATCAAGCAAACACCTCAGGTGCTTATGAAGCGACAGCAACTTTGACAGACCCAAGAACAGGAACAAGTGATTCTAAAATCACTTTTGCAACATCAAATACTTCAATCACAATCAATGGAAAGAAGTATGAATATACAGGATTTAGTTATGACGCAACAAGATCAGCAATCGACAATGATACAAACATGACTATTTCTGCAGATGGAACAACAAACATTGCGATTTATTTCAGCAGAAACCAATACACATTGACAATCAATGCAAATGGTGGAACTTATGCTGGAACAAGCACAACAATCAGACAATACTATCAAACAACCTATCAAGTTTTGGATGTTAATCGTGAAGGATATAAATTTGGCGGTTGGACATTCAATGGTGTTGGTTCGTTTGATGAAGAATCAAAGATCTATACTTTTGGTGCAGGAAATGACACTTTGACAGCAGAGTGGAATATCATTTCTTATACCTTGACTTTGACAAAAGATAAAGGTTTTGAAAGTGTTGCTGCAACGGGAACAGGTGTTTCTGGTGGAACAGGTGGAGTTTACACTGTTGTCTATGGAACATCTGTGACAATCACATACAAACTTTATGGCGGATTCAACTTTAAAGGTTATGAAAGTGTTGGAGAAACACAAGTTACAGTTTCTGACAATGCATTCACAATGCCTGCTGGAAATGTTGGAATTCAAGTTACATCAAATGAAAATGATTACATCATCAGATTCAATTTGAATGGTGGAACTGGCTCAACTCAAACAGTTGATTTGAATGCTAAGTATGATACGCCAATCAATTTGACAACAATTAAAACTCTTGGTTGGACGAGAGAGGGTTATGAATTTGGTGGTTGGGGACTTTCTCCTGAATCTACTGATGCAGCTTATACCGATGGACAATCAGTTTCAAGACTTGCAGAAAGTGGTGTGTTCAACTTGTATGCAATTTGGGGTGCAAATCAATATCAAATCACCTTCAATGGAAATAACGCAACAAGTGGAACAATGGATCCAATTAATGCGACATATAACACAGAAGTTACATTGACAACAAATACATTTGAAAAAACAGGTTTCACTTTCCTTGGCTGGAGTGAAAACTCAGGAGCAACAAGTGCAGACTATGTTGACGGAGCAAAATTCACATATTTGAAAGCTGGAAACATGGAATTGTTTGCAGTATGGTCAGAAAATTCATACACATTGACTCTTGATGCAAACGATGCAAACTATCAAGGGACAGCAGAGCTTATTGCAGGAAAGAGCAAGACTCAAACATTGAAATACACTGCCGCAGCAGATTTGAGTGCAATCTACACAAGAACAGGTTACACATTTGCTGGTTGGGCTTACGACGCAGAAGCGGTAACTCCTGACTTCTTGCCAACAGATAAACCAACTGGACTCGTTGAGACAGATGGCGGAAGCATCACATTGTATGCTGTTTGGACATCAAATGATGTGACATACAAAGTTGTTTACTATGGACAGACAGTTGATGCGGCAAGAAATGATTTGACAGACTTTACTGTTGAAAACAGAAATAACTTTACAATTATTGATTCAGAAACTAAGACTGGAAAGACAGGTTCTAATGCAGTTTATGACTTTAAGGCTATTGATGGATTTACATCAATGGGCACAATGTTGACAAACTCTGGAAACAACAGCATCATTATTCTTGCAGATGGAAGTTTGGAAGTTTACTTGCTTTACACAAGAAATTCAAACAATGTTTCTGTTGAAATCGGAGCAGGAATTGTCAGCGTTGACATTTCATACTCGACAAGAGAAAATGGAGATTCATTCACATCAAACGACACAGTTGAAGTGTTCTTTGGAGAAGTTTTGACAGTCACAGCTGTTTCAAAAGTTGGTTATGCAACAAACGCTGTTATCACTCTTACAGGGGCAACTGAAACATCAACAAACCCTACAGTGTTCACAATGCCAAATCAAGCAGTTACTGTTGAAGTTTATGCAAAACCAAACACAGACACACCTTACACGGTTTACCACTACAAAGAGAACCTTGCAGGTGGATTTGATTTGTTTGAAACAGAAAACTTGACTGGAACAACAGACACAACAGCAACAGCAACTGTGAAGGAATATACAAATTATTATCATGACAGCAGTGTTGAAGGAACAGTCTTAAGCGGAAACATTGCTGGTGATGGAAGTTTGGAACTTTCTGTTTACTACAAACTTGAAACATACGAACTTACTTTGACAGCTGACGAACGTATCAATGGCGTCAAAGCAACTGGTGTTGGTGTAAGTTTGAAAGAAGGAAATGTTTACACAATCAAAGTTACAGCTTCAGTTGAACTTTCATACACATCAATTCAAACTGGTTACAGCTTTGCTCGTTGGGAAGTTGAAGATGACCTTGTTACAGTTTCAAACAATACCTTCATCATGCCAGCAAGCAACTTGACAATCAATGGTGTTTCGGAAGCAGTTGGATATCAAATCATCTATAATGGTAATAACGGTTTTGTCAACGGAGCTGAAACTTACAATCAAAAAGTAATCTTCAATGAACCTACAAACATTCTTGAAGCAAGTACTGCAACAAGAACTGGATACACATTTGACAGATGGAACACCAAGGCAGATGGAACAGGAGATGACTATGTTGCTGGTGCAGACTACACTCACACAACAACATCAAATATTGTTTTGTATGCAATCTGGACTGCAAATAAATATGATGTGATTTACAATTCAAACAATGGACAATCACAAAGCAAGACAGATACTGATGGTGCAACTTACGACAGTGAATATACATTCCTTGACAACACGGTTGAAAATGGAATGGGCTGGACAAGAGAAGGATACACCTTCCTTGGTTGGTCAGCTTCAGATTCTGCAACTTCAGCAGAATACACAGTTGGAAGCAAAATAAACTATACAATTGATAGCGATTTGACTTTGTATGCAGTATGGAAAGCAAACACATATAACATCATTTACAATGCAAACACAATTGCATCAAATCAGACTGCGTTGTATGGAAAAGTTGAAGGCTCAACAGCTTCAACGCCTGCAGTTTATGGACAAAAAGTGACTGTTGCAAAGAGCGGATTCTCAATCACTGGTTACACATTCTTGGGTTGGGATACAAATCCAAATGCAACAACTCCAACGTACACTGCAGAAAACAACAAATTCGTTTACCAAGTTGCTGGAGACACAACTTTGTATGCAATTTGGCAAGCACAAAGTTTTGAAATTACAGTTCAAAAAGACGGAGCAACAGTTGACACATTGTCTGTTGTTTACGGAAATGATTACACAAGTGTAAAACTTATCACTGACGTTTCAAAATACAGCAAGACGGGTTACAACTTGACAGGATTCTTTACAACTGCAAATGGCGGAACAATGTTGTTTGACAACAGCGGTGTATTGCAAAACAATGCAACTGCAGAAAGCATAATCACAAACAATGGAATTTGGGCTTATGCAAACAACTTGGTTGTTCATGCAAATTATTCACCAAAGGCATACACAGTTAACTTTGATGTTGAGACAACAAAACCTGAAAGTGAAACTCCAACATTGCCAGATAATAAGAATTCTAAAACAGTTTATTATAATCAAACATTTGGAGCGGACAACTTCTGGCCAACTCCAACATTGGAAGGATATTACTTTGATGGTTGGTCAACAAGCAATATGTATCGTGCTCTTGCAATGCAACAATATGCAAGATTAATCTTGGGATTGGAAGCTGATGATCCAATTACAGATGAACAAATTGCTGAAGTTGAAGCAGACATCAAAGAACAAGAACAAACTGATGGAAAAACATACATCTTCTCACGTGGAGAAGGGGAAGAAGCTGTTGATTATGTCTATGTTTTGAGAAACATAGCAGACAACACTCCAACAACCACACTTGTTGATGTTACAACTGTTGAAAATTCTTATATTCATGCAGATACATTGATCACAAGTGACAAAGAATTCTTTGCAGATTTGGAAGATGACAATGCTATCACAGTTTACGCAACATGGATTGGAAGAACAGACATTTCATACACTCTTTATTACTTGATGGAAAACTTGGAAACAAAAGGTGACGATGAGGTTGATGAAGTGATTGTTGCTGGAGATAAGACATATCCAGAACTTTCTGAAGGACAGTTTGTAAATTACAATGGAATGACATATGTTGTTAAAACTGTTGAACCTCATACCGACGCTCTTGTTGCTGACAAGGTTATCAACTATATCAGAGAGTATGACTACACAGGCTTCAAATATCATGCTTATGAATATCAAGATGACAGCATCAATGGTGATGGATCAACAAAAATCTATGCATTCTACACAAGACAAATCTACACATTAACATTGAAAACAAGCAAAGGTGTTGACAGTGTTGAAGCAACAGGAACAGCAGGTGTTTCTGGTGGGGCTGACGGAGTTTACTCTGTTAAATATCAAGCAGAGGTAACTTTGACAGCAAACCTTAAACCTGGTTATGCATTCAATTCTTGGGTAAATCAAGAAGGATACACATCAGTTGAAGTTGTGGACAACAAGTTCACAATGCCAGACACAACACTCGGCGTTTACTTGACAGCAACTGCAACTGCTCAAAATGTTAACTATTATGTTGAATATTATCAACAAAACATCGCAGGTGACAACTACACAATCTTTGGTTCAAGACAAACAGAAACTGGAACAACAGATACTTTGGTTGACATTTCAAAATACAGCAATACAACCTATGAAGGTTTTGCTTATGACCACTATACAGTTGTTTCAACATCAAATGGAAACACCGGTGAAGGTGATAGCCCGGTTGTAAATGGTAGTTTGAATATTGATGGTGACGAATCACTTGTAATAAGACTTTATTACACAAGAAACAGTTATTCTGTTGTGCTTTCAGCAAACAAAGGCATTGCAAGTGTAAGCCTTGACGCAACAGGAACTGTGACAAACACAGGAAACACATACAGTGTGAGATATGGGGACACTGTAACTCTTTCTGCGACCGCAAAATCTGGTTATACTTTTGCAAACTGGACAAAAGATGCCGGAAGTGCAAATGTTATCATTTCAAATGAAACATCAAGCACAGGTGCAACATTCACTATGGCTGCTGGAACTGTTATGCTCACTGCAAACGCAACAGCGGACAGTGACACTGCATATCAAGTGAACTATTATGTTCAAAAAACTGATTTGAGTTTTGTGCTTGACAATGAATTTGATGAATATTCAATTGCAACCAACACTGCAGGAAAGACGGGAACAACTGACACATTGGCTCCTATTGACGCATTGAGTGCGGTAAATTATGTTGGAATGAAATATTCTTACTATACAGTTGTTTCAACATCAAATGAAAACACAGGAGCAGACAGTGAACCTGTGACAAACGGAAATCTCAATATTGATGGTGATGACAGTCTTGTAATCAATTTGTATTATGTTCGTGAAACATATAAATTGACACTCAATACAAGCATCGGTGTTGCGACAGCAACTGCAATCGTTGGGTCTGGAATCAGCAAAGCTGAAGAAGCAAACACTTATGATGTTATGTATAATGTGACAGTTCAACTTGCTCACACATTGACATCAAATGGTTATTCATTCACAGGTTGGGTTGACAGTGCTGAAGACAGCAAAGTTTCTGTAAGTGACGCACAGACATTCACGATGCCAACAAGGGCAGTCGTTTTGACAGCAACTGCAAATGCTAATGCTTACACAATCACTTTGAATGGAAATGGTGGTCAAACATCTACAAGTGAAACAGAGATTCAAGTTCCTGTAACATTTGATTCTGATGTGACATTGCCAGCAAACACATTTGAAAAAGCGGGATACACCTTCCTTGGTTGGTCTAAGACTGATGATGGGGAAGTTGCATATGCTGACGAAGCAACATTCAAATATGACATTGTGGGTGACATGGAATTGTTTGCTGTATGGGGCGAAAACACATACACAATTGTTTATAATGAAAACAATGGTTCTGGAACAATGGCAAACACTGTTGCAACTTATGACAAACCTGCACAACTTACTGCAAACAGTTTTGTGAGAACTGGATATACATTTGCTGGTTGGTCAACAGACCCTAACGCAACAGAATTTGAAAATGTTGAAAACGCAACAACAAAAGGTATCTACTTTGATGGAACAAATTATTCAGCTTATAACTTGACCGAAAAAGGTGAAATCACAATTTATGCAATCTGGCAAGAAAACACATACACATTGACACTTGACGGAAATGATGGAAGCGGATATCAAGGCAGTGCTGTTTTGATTGAAGGAAAGAGTCCAACTCAAGTATTGAAATATGAAACTGAGAATGCAGACTTGACATCAATCTACACAAGAGTGGGATATGAATTTGTTTCTTGGAACACAGAAGCAGATGGAACTGGTGTGAAATATCTTGCAACAAATACTCCAAACAAATTGGCAACAGGTGTGGCAGGTGATAATGCTGTGACATTGTATGCAATTTGGAATGCAATTGAAGTTGAATATAAAGTCAATGTTTACGAACAAAACATTGATGCTGCAAGTGATGAATTTAACACAGACAACTTTACACTTGTTGCAAACAACACATATGAAGCATTGACAGGCTCTTCTGTGACAGTCAATGATTATGTGACAGTAAGAACCGGATTCGAATATGCTGGATTCACAACAAACAAGGCAAACGCCGTTGTGGTTGTCAATGACGGAAGTTTGGAAATCAACTTGTGGTACACAAGAAATGCTTACACATTGACAGTTAACTCCGTTGCTGGAGACAATGGTGTCGCTGGAGTTACTGGAAGTGCAATCTATGACTTTGGAAAACAAGTGACAATCACAGCAACAATCAATGAAGGATACACATTCGCAGGATTTGCTTCAAGCAATCCAAGTTTGTTTGGAAATGTTTCTGCTGACCAATGTACAGTTGAAGGCAATGTTTACTCATACACATTCACTATGCCAGCTGGAAACTTTACTTTGACAGCAAGCACAACAAAGAACACAGACACAGCATTCAACATTGTATATCTCTTCGAAAGTCTTGACGGAGAGTTTGTTGAAGACGCAGAACTTTCTGCAGATTTTGGAAAAGTTGGATATGGACAAACAGAAAGCATCATCACTCGTGCAATGATTGAAGAAGCAAACAGAGTAGAAGATGAAGAAACTGGTTCAATTCCAACAGTTAAAGGATTTGAATACAGCAACTTTGGTGTGTTGAATGAAGAAGACGGTACATACAATGTTGTCACAATCAAAGGTGACGGTTCAAGCGTGGTTTATGTTTACTATGCAAGAATGTCATACACATTCACAATCAACTATTATTATGTTGACACAACAACACCAATCACATCTGAGTTCTCTATGACTTTGAAACATGAAGAATCTCACACAGAAACATCTCCTGTCATCACAGGATACACAGCGGACAGAGATTCAGTTTCTTGCACAATTGATGGTGCAGATGTTGTGGAAAATGTTTACTACACAGCAATTGAATATACTTTGACTTATGATGCTAATGGCGGAGAAGTTTCTTCTGACAGCCAGAAGTTCACAATTGAAAATGATGTGACATTGCTTCAACCAACAAAGACAGGTTTCACATTCTCACATTGGGAAGTAACAAAAGTTGCCGATGAAACATCATTCAAGATGGGTGATGAATTTACAACAAAAATCAACAAAGGTGCTTATGGGGATGTGACTCTCACAGCACAATGGAAAGCTGAAACAAATTCAATTACATATCATCTTACAAATGCGGTTTTGATTAGCGGACCAGAAAACGACGAAATTGTCAGTGGAACAGATTTTGAAGCAACAATTTCAGCAAATGTAGGTTATTCACTTCCAGGAAGCATCACTGTGGTTGTTGGTGGAAGAACTTTGGAAGCAGATGAATATACATACACTCAAACAACTGGAGTTATTTCAATCAGTGGAGAGTTTATTGTTGGTGATGTTGAAATCACAGTGGTTGCAACAGCAAATTCTTACAAAGCAACAATCAATTCAACAAACACAACTGTAAGCGTTGATAACATAAGCTTTGAGACTTCGGTTGAAACAACAGTTTCGACAGGAACAACCTTGACAATCTATGCAAAGGCAAACACTGGTTATGGAGCGACTGGAATTGTGTTTACAGTGACAGGTGGAACTGCAACAATCAGTTCAGTTTCTGACGAAGATGGAGTTTACAGTGTTGTTGTCAGTGACTATACTGGTGAATTCACAATTATGGCCACAGCAACAATCAACAGCTACACATTGACAATCAATCCTGCAGAAGGAATTTATGAAGGCAGTTCTGAAGTGATTACAATCACTCAAAACTACAACACAACTCTCACAATTTCCAACCCAACACGCACAGGATATGTGTTTGATGGTTGGTCACTCTCTGCAACAGCAGGCGGAGAAGCCTTTGGATCATTGCAAGATGGTTTGTACACATTCGGTGCAGGAAACGACACTTTGGTTGCAACATGGCATGCAGATAAGTTTATGGTTACAATCGACTTGAATGATGTTGCGGTCGGAAACGGAACAACTGCTGCAAGCACAACAGTTGCAAATGCAGAAGTTGTCAATGGAAAGATTGTTCTTTATGCAGTTTATAATGGAACATACGAAACATTGTATAATGCTGATGATGAAGTTGTGACATTTGCAGATTTCACATCAGAAACTTTGACAAGAGCTGGATATACTTTTGCAGGCTTCTTTGACAAAGCGATTTTGATTGGTGAAAGCACTGATGATGCAACACCAATCACAAGCGCAACAGGATTTGCAACAGCAAATAATGACACTGTGATCTACGCATATTGGACAAAGAACTCAAATACAAAATATACTGTAAATCATTATCTTGAAAAAGTTGGTATTAAAACACCAGACACTGCAAATCCTGATCATTGGGAATTGGCAGAAGATGGAACAGAAGTGTTCATAGATGGAACAACAGATGAAAATGTGACACCAGCTGTTAAGTCTTATGATGGATTTACATCTCCATCAACACAAACTGTGACAGTTAAGGCTGATGGCTCAACTGTTGTAAATTACTACTACACAAGAAATCAATACGCTTTTGACATTAAAGGTTTGTTCAACAGTTACTCTGAAGACGCTCTCAGTGACACAACAGGATTGAACACATTCAACATCACAATTGAAGGTGTTGGTGAAGTTACTGGTGTGAACGACAGAAGTCTGATGGTTGACTTTGGAGCAACAATTACAATCAACAATCTGACACTCTATGCAGGATATGATTATGCAGGTTACAGCATTGAAGGCGGAACAACTCTTGATGAAAGTGATGTGACAACATTTGAAGAAATCACGTTTGATATGTATGGTGAAAACATTGTTGTTGTATTGAACTTTACAGGAAAAGATTTTGATGTCAAATATGAACTTGATGGTGGTGAAAATGATGATTCTAACATCCTTGTTTACTACACATCAATAAATGAAAAGACATTCACAATCGCTTCTCCAAGCAAGTCAGGATACAACTTCCAAGGTTGGACAGTTGGTTGGACAGATGATGTTCATTCTTCAACTCTTCCAACATTGAACACTGGAGTTTTGACAATTTCAGCTGATACATACGGAAACATCACACTTACTGCAAAATGGAAAGCAAATGAATACACAATTACACTTGATCAAAACAGTGCAACCACAGAGGGAACAAAATCTGTTGTTGCAACATATGACAGTTCAACACTTGGTTCTTCAATCGACAATCCAGAAAGAACAGGACACACATTCCTTGGCTGGACAACAGGTTTGAACACTGGCGATGTTGTTATCGGAACAGAAGGAACATTGCAAGCAGGTGTTGAAGGTTATACAGATGAAAGTGGAAACTGGATTCTTGCAAGTGGAACAACCTTGTATGCAAGTTGGAAAGTTCATGAATACACAATCAGATTCAATGCAAACACCGGAACAGGAAACATGGATGATTTGGCAATGACATATGGTGTTGCAAAAGACTTGCCAGCAAATACATTTGAAAAACCAGGATTTACATTCCAAGGTTGGACAAGAACTCAAGGAAGTTCAAATGTTGCCTTTGTTGATAAGGAAAATGTCATCGACTTGACAACTGAAGATGGGGTTGTTGTTGACTTGTATGCTGTTTGGACAGCAAACACAAACACTGGATATAAGGTTGAAATTTATCAACAGACGGCTGCTGGTGGAGACAATTATCAATTGCTTGACACAATGTCAAGAATCGACGGGACAACAGACGAAGCTTTGTTAATTTCTTCAACAAGCACAAGTGTGACAATCAATGATGTTACATATGCATTTGACGGATTTAGATATAATGCCGGCAAGTTTGCAACAAACAAAACTGACAATTCAACAGTTGTTGTTGCAGATGGAAGTTTGGTTGTTCAAGTTTACTTTGACAGAATACCTTACACATTGACAATTGACAAGCAAGAAGGTGTAACAAGTGTCAAGGTTAATGACGTTGAATTCACAACAGGCGAATTCTTGTATGGCGCAAGCATCAAGATTGATGTCACTGTATCTGAAGGATACAGATGGGGTAACTTTGCAGTTTCAGGAACTGAACCAACTGGATTTGATGCAAGTGCATTAAGTCAAACAGTGACAATGGGACTTGGAAATGCAACCCTTACTGCTCAAGCAACAATCAGAAGCTTCACATTGACAATCGACCCAGCAGGTGGATTGTATGGTGATAGTGCAGACGAATTTGAAGTTACACAAAACTATGGAAGCACTTATGCAGTTTTGTCGCCAACAAGAGAAGGATACGCATTCACAGGTTGGAGCAAGAGTGCAGACTTCAAGGGAAATCTTGAAGAAAATGAAAATGGTTCTGTTTACACATTTGGTGCAGGAAATGATACTTTGACTGCAACATGGAAAGTTAACAGATACAAAGTCACATTAGACCTCAACGATGTCGTTGCTGGAAATGGAACAACCGCTGCAACAAGCAGTGTTGGAACAGTTAACAACGGAAAGGTTGAATTGTATGTGACATATGGAACAGATTATTCCGAAATGTTTATCAATGCATCAGAAACTGAAAGTGAAACGGCTTACAGCATTGATGACATCACAATCGCAAGAGAGGGATACACATTCAAAGGATTCTACACAGTGAGAAACCTTCTTGGAACTGAGTCAGTTACAGGTGAGAAGATTGATGCTGACACAGCTTTTGCGACAGCAAATAACGAAACTGTATTGTATGCATATTGGACAGCAAATGAAAACACTGCATACAAAGTATATCATCGCCAAGTAAATGTTGGAGTATATGACAACTTTACGGATGCAAACAGCACATTGATTGACACTGACACATTGAGTGGTGCAACAGACAGTGTGGTTACACCAGCAACTAAGACATACACAGGTTTCAGAGCTCCTGCTCTTCAACAGTTGACAATCACAGCTGACGGAAATGCTTCAATCACATATTATTATGCAAGAGAAGAATATGCTCTCACTTTGGAAGCTGGAACAGGTGTGGCTGCAGCAACAGCAAGTGGAACAGGCTTGATTGAACAAGAACCTGATGAAGATGCAGTCAATGCAAAAGCATATTTGGTTCAATATGGTGCAAACATCACTCTTACTGCAACATCAAACACAGGATATTCAATGACTGGCTTCACTGGATATGCAGTAGAAAATTTGGAAATCACAGAAGAAAACACAAAAGCAACTGCAACACTCACTATGCCAAGCACAACAGTTCAATTGGTTGCAACAGCATCTGCAAACAGATATGTTGTTAAATTGAATGTAAATGCTGGAGCAGATGAAGTTACAAGTGCAAATATTGATGCTCCTGTAGCCAGTGGAATCATTACTCTGTATGGTGAATACAACGGAACTTATGGAACTCTCTACACCGCCGATGGAACAGCTGTAACTCTTGAAAGTCTTGGACTTCAAAGAGAAGGTCATTCATTTGAAGGTTGGTTCACAACACCTATAGAAGCTGACGCAAGCACTGCTGACGCAACAGAAATTTTGGCAACTACAAAATTTGATCTCACTGCAGAAAGCGAAATCTTTGCTTACTGGACAATTAATTCTTACACATTGACAGTTGAATATGTTTATTCAGATGAAAGTGTTGAAGGAATTGCTGGAACAAAGGCATTTGAAGATCAGTCAATCACAGTCAAATTTGGTGCAGAAGCGTACATCGACAGCCCAGTGCTTTATGGTTACACTGCAGACCAAACAAGAGTAGGTTTTGCAAATATGCCAGCAAGCAATGAGACAATTACTGTTGTTTATACTGCAAAGCCTTACACAATTTCTTATGTGGAAGATGGCGGAACAATAAGTGGCGTGGCTGGAACAGATTACACAACAAACTACACTAAGGAAGTTGACATCAACCTTCCAAGCATAATTAAGGTTGGTTACACCTTTGCAGGCTGGAAAGTTACAACTGATTTTGGTGGAGATTTGACATTAGGAAATTGGAAGCAAAATGACATTTACACTGAAAACACAATTTCTGCTGGAATGTATGGAAATGTGACATTGACAGCAACTTGGACAGAAAATACAAATACTGGATATAAGGTTAATATCTACAAGCAAACAACTGCTGGTGGAGACAACTATGAAAAGACAGAAGTGACAAGAAATGACGGAACAACTGACAGTCCTGTTAATGTTGCCAAGTCTGGAACTGGCGTGACAATCAATGATGTTACATATGCTCCAGATGGCTTCACTTATGAAGAAGAAAAGACAACATCAAACAACACAGTTGAAGGCGAATTTATTGTCAAGGCTGACGGAACATTGGAAATCAATGTTTACTTCTCAAGAAATCAATACACATTGACCATCAACAAGCAAGAAGGTGTGACAAGTGTTAAGGTCAATGATAATGAGTTCACAACTGGACAATTCTACTTTGAAGAAAGCATCAAGATTGATGTCACTGTATCTGAGGGATACACATGGGGTAACTTTGCAGTTTCAGGAACTGAACCAACTGGATTTAATGCAAGTGCATTAAGTCAAACGGTGACAATGGGACTTGGAAATGCAACACTTACTGCTCAAGCAACAATTAGGACATTCACTTTGACAATTGATCCAGCAGATGGTTTGTATAATGGAAGTGCTGATTTGTTTGAAGTTACACAAAATTATGGAAGCACTTATGCAGTTTTGACACCAACAAGAGAAGGATACACATTCACAGGTTGGAGCAAGAGTGCAGACTTCCATGGCAATTTGGTTGAAACTGACACTGGATACACATACACTTATGGTGTTGGAGATGACACACTGACGGCTCAATGGCAAGCAAGACGCTATGCAGTGAACTTCAATTTGAATGATGTGAACTTCAACAATGGTTCAACCGCAGCAACATTTGATGTGACAACAAACGAAGATGTTGCTTTGAAAGATTTGATCAATAAGGGAGTTTTGACACTCTATGCAACATATGACAGCGACTATTCAATTCTCTATACATCTCAAACGGGCACAGATTATGTTGAATTTGCAAACCTTTTGAGTGTGATAAGAGATGGTTATGATTTTGTTAAATTCTCTTCAAATCTTGACGGAACTGATGAAATTTTGAGCAGTGAAATGTGTGACACAACAACTGCAACCACAGTTTATGCAATTTGGAATGCTAAGACTTACACACTTACAGTTGACAAGAATTTGGAACAATTGGACATCACAGTTCTTGGGGCAACTCCTGTTGAAGAAACTGCAAATCAATATACAGTTGTGTTTGACTCAACAGTTAGATTGACAGCTTCAGTTTATGCTGGATATCATTTCAGCAACTGGACAGTTGAAGATGAAGTTAAGTCAACAACTGAAACATTTGACTATAAATATGAAACTGCTGGTGATGTGACAATTCGTGCCAACGTCGAAGCAAATCAATATACAATCCACTATGATCCTAATGGTGGAGAAGGTATGATTGCATCTGAAAGTGTTGCTTATGGCACTAGCGTTAATTTGAGCAATGGTGAAGGCTTCAGCAGAGAAGGTTACACACTTACTGGCTGGTCATATAATGACACAAGTTATGCTCTTGGTGCTTCGGTAATCAACTTGACTGACGTTGACAATGGCGAAGTTACAATGAAGGCAGTTTGGACACCAAACGACTATGTTGTGACATTTGAGACAAACCTTGGTTCTGCAGTTGACAACTTGCCTGCAATTTATGACCAAGCAGTTGAAATTGTTGGAACAACAAACAGAGCAGGTTACAACTTTGTTGGTTGGTCAACTACAAATGGAACATCTGCAGACTTTGAAAGTGTTGCAGACATTGGAGAATATGAAAACCTTACAGCTTATTTGATTGGAGAAGGCAAAGAAGGTGGAATCTATTTGTTTGAAGGCAAGTACTATGTGTTCAATTTGACAAGCGAAGACAATGGCGAAGTTGTTGTTTATGCAATTTGGTCAGTTGGTGCCGCACAATATAAAGTTGAATACTATCTTGAAAATGTTGACAATGACGAATACACACTTGATGCAACAAACAGTAAATTCATTGACAGCGTCACAGGAACAGAAGTTGAAATTGAACAATTGGCATTTGAAGGTTTCACAATCAACCTTAACCATGCAAACACTGTTTTGAGTGGTGTTGTTGCTGGAGATTCTTCACTTGTTTTGAGATTGTATTACACAAGAAACATCTACACTGTTGACTTTGTGACACCAAAACTTGGAGTTAAATCAGTCACAGGTGATGGAGAATACAAATTTGGTGCAACTGTGTCAGTTTCTGTTGAAGTTTCTGACGGATATGTGCTTGATCAAATCACTTATGGACAAGACGGAGTTTTGACTTCTGAAGATTTGCCATATGAATTTGAAATCAATTCAAACATGACATTTGTTGTGACTGTGACAGCATTGCCATTTGATTATAACATCAGATACAACTTTGAAAAGTTGGACGGAACAGGTTATGAAACTGATCCTGATGTGGCTGATGCAGTTCTTTCAGCAAATGTAGACACAGAAATCACATATGATATGATTTCCGAAAAATTGGTTGAATTTGACGGATTTACATATGAAAGAATGGAAACGGGAATCACTGTTAAACCAGAAAACAATGCAACAGTTGTTAATGTTTATTACTCAAGAAACAACTACACATTGACATTGCAAACAACAAAAGGCGTTTTGAGTCTTTCTGCAGAAACAGATGACCTCTATGTTGTTGAAATCACAGAAGATGTGCCAGAAAACGAAAAACAATATTCAGTTCGTTATGGTGCAGAAGTTAAGTTGATTTACGACATCAGAGATGGATTTGAATTTGAAAGTTGGTCATCTGCTTATGTGACCGGAGATGAAGAAACCGGATTTGTTATTGCAGAAATGCCAAATGAAAACCTTACAATTTATATCAATGCAACAACAATTCAAGTTGATTTCACTGTTCATTATTATTTGGAAAAGATGAGCAGCAGTGGTGGAAGTGACTTTGAAAATGATTATGTCTATGACAGCCGATATGACGAAACAAAACAAGGTTACACTGACGAAGAAATTGAAAGTGTTGACAACTTGAACTTGAGAACTATCCCAGGATTTACTTACTCTACATTTGCAAGTGGAGTGATTATCAATGGAGATGGAAGCACGGTTCTTGATGTTTACTATTTGAGAAATTCAATTGATGTGAACGTTTCTATGACAGAAGGTATTGCAAAAGTTGTTGCAACTGTCAGCGAAGAAGAGGGTGCATACGTATTTAAAAAAGAATTTACATCAGCTGGAACATTCTCAGTTAAATATGGTGCAAAGGTCATTTTGACCTATGAACTTACAAAAGTTAATGATGAAACAGGTTACAGCTTTGCAGGTTGGACCGGTGGTGTGCAAGAAGATGCTGGCACATACTATATCATCGCAGATACAACCGACTTCAACATCTCTGCAACCGCAACAAACAATCCATACATCATCACATTCTATGGAAATGGTGGACAATACATCAGAGTTGTTACAGAGGGAACTGAAGATACTGATGCTGTTACGGAAACAATCACTGAAATCACACAAGATGTTGTCTATAACAGAAGTGTTGTCTTGACAAAGAATATCTTCACTCGTGAAGGATACATCTTCCAAGGCTGGTCAACAGAACCTGAGGGAGAGGTTGAATATACTGATGAACAAGAATTTGTATATTCAATCATTGGCGACCTTGAACTCTATGCAGTTTGGGCGCCAATCAAATATAATGTTGAATACAACGCAAATGGTGGTGACGGAGTGATGACCGGTCACACAGACATTGTTTATGACCAAGAATTTGATTTGAACGAGAATCAATTCACACTCACAGGATACACATTCAATGGTTGGAGTTATGAAGCTGATGACACAACAATCAAAACAATCAGCAAAGACACAACAAAAGCTAAGAATTTGACTGCAACAAATGGCAAGACAGTCACACTTTATGCAGTATGGCTTGAAAACCAATACACATTGACATATGATTCAAACTACTCATCTGTGACAAGTGATGTTGAAGATGAGATGTCAGACCCAGAAACTTATGGATACACAGCAGATATCTTGATTAAAGATGCAAGTGCAACTGGTTTGGAATTTGCTGTGACAGGATACAAATTTGTTGGTTGGTCAAGAAATGAAGATGGCTCTGGAATTTTGCTTAGAGCAGGTGACACAGTTAACAGACTGACATCAGATGTTAATGGAAGTGTTGTGCTTTATGCAGTTTGGACACCAATCACATACAGCATTGCTTTTGCAAACAATGGTGGAGATGGTGAAATGGCACCTATGGAAGGTGTTAACTATGACACTGAAGTTAAGTTGACAAAATCCACATTCACAAAGACCGGATATGATTTTGCAGGTTGGACATATCAAGATGATGCAGGCACAAGTCATGACTTGGCAGACGAAGAAACAGTAAAGAACTTGACTGCAACCGATGGAAAAGTTGTCGTCTTGACAGCAAAATGGACCGCAACAGAATACACAATTACATATCTTCCAAATGATGGAACATTTGATCCATCACTTCAATTGGAAGAAGATGGAACATATAAGGCAACATTCACAATTGAACAAGACATAGTTTTGATTGCTGGAGATATGTTGACAAAGGTTGGGTATACACTCGTTGGATATTCATTCAGTGAAATCTCTGGAAACTGGGCAGAAAAAGTTGACGGAGATATTGCACTTTCAACTTTGACAGACAACACAATCAGCAAGGGTGTTTATGGTGATGTCACATTGCAAGCTAAATGGTCAGTGAACAGTTACACATTGACAATCAATTATCAATATGCCGATGGCGATGAAGCTCATGAGACCTACACAGAACAAGTTCCTTATGGATCTGAATTCACTGTAGCTTCTCCAGATATTGAAGGATACACACCTGATCAACAAGAAATCAAAGACACAATGGATACAATTGACGGAAAGACATATTTGGTTGTATATCACGCAAATGTCTATGACTTGACATTCAATCTCAATGATGCCGAAGGATCTTCAAGAGCATCAATTGAATACATAACAGTCAAAGTTGTTTATGACAACACATATGCTGAAGCCTATGTTGAAGTTGAAGGTTCTGACAATAAGATAGTTGGACTTCCAACACCAACACGTCAAGGTTATGACTTTGCTGGTTGGTATTTGACAGCTGACCTTAATGATGCTGATTTAATCACCGAGGAAATGACTGTTAAGATCACGGAGAACACAACATTGTTTGCTAAGTGGACAGCAAACAGTGACACTAAGTTTACTGTTGAATATAAGTTTGAAAGTCTTGATGGACAGACATATGAACTCAGAACAGATTTGCAAGAATCAATCACAAGCCAAGGAACGACTGACACTCAAATCACAGAAGAAATGGTTGTTGCTTTGACAGGTGGGGCATATCCAACAATTGCTGGATACAAGTTTGAAGCAGTTGAACTTGCAACAATCGCTGCAAACGGAAGCACAGTTGTGACTGTTAAGTATGAAAGAGATTACTTCACATTGACTTTGAGCGTTGAAGACGGTGTGGGAGAATTCTCTGCAACAACTGAAGAACAATCAACCGAAGAAGGATTCTACATCAAAGATAATGAAGACGGGACATATAACGTAAGATACGAAGCAACAGTTGTTCTCAACCACACAATCTCTGACAATGGTTATGACTTTGCTGGATATGTAAGCGATGAAATTGAAACAATCACAGATAAGAAGTTTACAATGATTGCTGGAGATGCTGAAGTTACGGCAACAACTGATCCTAAACCATACACAATCACATTCCATGGAAATGGTGGAATGACAGCCGATGGATTGGATGTTTACACACAATCTGGTGCAGAAGTGGTTTACAGAGCAGAGGTTACACTCACTGCAAACTTGTTCTCAAATGAAGGTTACACATTCAGAGGTTGGGCTCTCAGCGAAGAAGATGCTGACAAGAGAATCTATGACTATGCTGAAGAAGCAACATTTGTGATGACAACTTACAGTGAAAATGTTGACCTTTACGCAGTATGGCGTCCAATTGGATATGATTTGACTTTGGAAGGTGACGCAGGTATCGACATCAGCAAAGCTGTTGTGACTGTAAACGGCGAAAAGATTGTTCTTGAAGACAAGATGTTGATTGACTATGACAGCACAGTTAGGGTTTACTATACCTACACTGATGAGGAAGGAACATCAACTGTTGTCAAGGGCGGTTATGACTTTGCTGGATTTAAGGTTGGAGAAAGTGTTGTTGGAACCGGAGAATACTATGAATTTACATTCCATGGAAACACAACTGTTGTTTTGACATCAACTCCAAGAAACGACACAAGATTTAAGGTTGTCTACCAAACAAAAGATTTGGTTGGAACAGGTTACACAGATGTTGATGAAAAACTTGTTAAAAACGGAACAACCGACATTGTAGTTAACTATAGTTATTTGAACGGACTTGGTTTGATTAACAGTTACGAAGGTTTTGTATATTCAGCATTTGAAGATCAAGACGGAAGTGCAACTGTTACAATCAAATATGGCAATGACACAGAAGAAGGCTATGCAACAACAATCTACATCAAATATGCAAGACTTCCATACAAACTTACTATGGTTTCTTCTGAAGGAGTCAGAACATTCACTCCTGTTGAAACAATTGAAGATTCAATCACGGCAATTGAAGGAGACTATCAAGTTTACTTTGAAACCCCATTTGATATCAATCTTGAAATGTTCAACGGATATTCATTTGATTCATTCACTGTTGAAGCAGAATATACTCAAGGTTCTGTAAGCCTCGGCGAAGGAACAAAGTGGACATTGACTGCAGGCGAAGATGGATATTATTATGGTGACACAAAAGTTTTGGGGCTTGTTTATGATGAAGAAAGAGAAATGTATGTTGTTGACAAGATGCCAGCATACAACATCACAATCACAACATCATCTTCTGCAAACACATATCAAATCATCTATCACAGAAACCTTAATGCTGAAGACGAAGAAAAGACAAGTGAAGATGTTGTTTATAACACTGCTTACACAATTAAGCATGCAAACACATTGACATGGAGCAAACCAGGATATGAATTCCTTGGGTGGGCAAACTCTAAAGAAAATGCTGAAGCACAAGTTCTTCAATATGAATTTGAAGATTTGAATGATTTGGAATTCCCAGCATTCAACTTCTATGAAAATGTTGAACTTTGGGCAGTTTGGTCAGCAGAAGACAATGACTATACAATTGAGTATTATTTCGAAACTCTTGACGGTCAATTTAAAATTGATTCAAGTTTGACAAAGACATACACAGGAAAAACTGATGATTTTGTTGAATATGAAGAAATTGAAAAACTTGGTTATGAGTTTGATGCCGACAATGAAAACAATGTTCTCAGCGGAAACATTTTGCCAGACAATGCTCTTGTTTTGAAAGTTTACTACACAAGAGTTTGGTACACAATGACAGTTAACTTCGATGCAGGTATCTCTGTAATCACTGCCAAATCTGACTACATCAGAGAAGAAAACTTGGAAACTTCTGTGTTTACTGCAAAAGTTAAACATGGTGCCACAGTGACCCTTGATTACTCTCTCAATGCTGGTTATGACTTTGCTGGATATGAAGAAGAGAGTTTGACTGAAACTGATGTTACAAGTGGCGAGTTTGAGATGCCAATCTCTGACATCAGTATCAATGTTTTGACAACACCAAAGACATACACACTCACATTCAAGGGTAATGGCGGAACATTTGTTGATGAATCAGACATGCAAGAAAAAGACACTTACACTCAAGAATTCACATATCTTACATCTTCAAACTTGACACCTGTTAAGTTTGAACTTCAAGGTTACACATTCAAGAACTGGACAATCACAGTTGATGATGAGACAGTCTTGACTTTGCAAGATGAAGAATTGTTAGAATATGCTTATACTAAAGATTTGGAAGCAGTTGCAAACTGGGAAGCAAATCCTGACACAAAATACACTGTGAACTACTATGCTCAAAAGATTGACGGAACTTATGATTTGGTTGGAAGTGCCGAACTTCAAGGCTATACAAATTCAGTAATCACTGATGAAATGGTTCAAGAAGGTTTTGCACAAGTTGAAATCACAAGAGAAGGTTATGTATATAACAGAATCAGAGAATCTGAACCAGTTATTGCTGGAGACGGTTCAACGGTTGTCAATGTTGAATATAACTTGGCATCATTCAATGTTGTGTTTGACATGACAAATGAAGATGGAGAGGTCTTTGTTGGAATTGACAATGTTGAATTCATCTACAGTTCAACAGATGGTGAAGACAAGACAACCAATGTTTCAAATGGTTCTTCAATTTCTGTTCAATACACAGCAAACTTCAAGATTAAGGTCACAACTGTTGCTGGTTACGCATTCAAACAAATCACAATCACTGCTGATGACCTTTACAGAGTTTACACATCAGAAAATGCTGATGAACAGGGTTACATTTCATATACAATGCCTGAATATGCACTCAACATCAAGGTTGAAATTGAAAATGAGACCTATGTCATCACATACCATAAGAATTTGAAGGGTGAAAACACAACAACTCAATATGTGACATATTTGGAAGAAAATGTTAAACTTGCAGAAATGTTCGTTGAAACTGGTTACACACTTTTGGGTTGGGCAACAAGTGCAGAAAGTGAAGAAGTGATTTACGAACTTAATGACACTATTGCAGTTTATGACAGAACAGAAGGACTTGATTTGTATGGTGTTTGGGAAGCAAACAAATATACAATCAAATACAACAACAATGGTGGAGAAGGAACCATTGAAGATAAGGAAGTTTCTTATGATGAACTTGTCGAGTTGGATGATCATTCAGATTTCACTAAGAAAGGATTCTCATTCGCGGGTTGGTCAACTTCTGTTGAAGAAAACACAACAATTGAAGTTACAAACAAAGACGAAATTCAAAGTGCTGGAATTTACTATGTAACAAGCGAAGGTAAGTATTACGCATTCAATCTTGCTGGAGACACTGTTGCAAACAATGAAATTGTAGTCTACGCTTATTGGGAACCATTGAAATACACAGTGACACTCTCAATGGAAGAAGATGGCGACATAACAAAAGATCTTGGCGAGATGGAATATGGAAAAGAATACACATTGCCTGCATTCAACACTCTTGGTTGGGTCAATGCTGGTTATGAATTCGCTGGTTGGTATTATTTGGACGATGAAGGTGAAAGACAAGAAATTCGTTGCGGAATCAGCGACACTCCATCTGTTTCAAATCTTACACTTGTTGAAGATAAAGAAGTTGTGCTTTATGCAATTTGGGGCAAAGGCATGACAACATTCAAGATCAGAATTCTTCTTGAAACACTTAATGGCAATTATGGTGCAACTGAGGGCAACTATATTGACATAAGTGACAATCAAATCGAAACAGAAAGCACAGTGACAAGCCGTATCGCTTATGACGAATTCATTGCTGGAACAGAATATGAAAACATCACAGGTTTTGCATATGACACTGCTCACGCAGAAGACAGTCAAGTGATTTCTGGAAATGGAACATCAATGGTTTTGGTTTACTATGCAAGACAATCATACAAACTCACAATCAATAAGGGTGAAAACATTGAATCAGTTTCAATCGAAACTTCAACTGGTTCTCATTCAATTGATACAGATGCTGAAGATTTTGTGATTTACAATGTCAAGTACGAAGACAAAGTGACAATGAGTTTGCAAGAAGCTGCGGGCTATGGAAATGGTTACTTTGAAATTGACTTGTTGACATCAGTTGAGGGAGCAGCTTTGGAATCTGACGGAGTTTCTCTCTACATGAAAGGCCAAAAAGACGGAGAACAACTTGCTGGAGACATCACAGTTAACACTGTTGCTGTTGCAAACAAGGATACAAGATACACAATTCAAGTATTCAAGCAAAATCTTGAACTTGAATATGATGAACCTCCAACTTATATAACCTATTCAACCGGAGAAACAGGAACTGAGATCGATGAAGATGCTGTCAAGACTTTGGTTGAAGGAAATGAATCTTATGATTTCAACGGCTTCACATATTCAATGACATCATTTGAAAACGGAAATACCATTGCTGGTGATGGTTCTACAATCGTTAAACTTTATTACACAAGAAATTATTACTATGTTGACTTGAGTGTTGAAAACGAAATAGCAATCACAACCGAAGCAACCGATGGAAGATATCTGTTTGAAGAAGAAGTTATCCTTAAGTTTACATTGAACAAAGGTTATTCTTTGGATAAAGATGCAGGATTTGCCATTGTTGATGATGAAGGTCAACCTATTGAAGATGTTGAATTTGATGTGACCGAGCTTGACAATTCTCTTGGAACAAAGGATTACACAGTTGTTTTGGAGATTCCAAGCAAAGACATTGTTCTCAAAGTTATGCCTGAAACAAACAAAGATACTGCTTACTCAGTTGTCTATATGTTCCAGACAACCGACCTTGGAGCAAACTATGAAGAAGACTCAAATTACCCAAGTGTTCCTAAGACTGGAGAAACAGATCATATTCTCACCAGAGACGACATCGGATTTGGTTCTGTTGAAGTTGCCGGATTCAAGGTTAACTACAGTTCTATTGACAATGGAGATGTTGCTATCGCAGGTGATGGAAGCACGATTGTTTACATCTACTATGACAGACTTCCATTCAATATGACTGTCACATTTGAAGACGAAATGAACGGTTTGATTTCAGAATCATATAAAGTTCTTGTCAATGGAGTTGATGCAACAATCATTGAAGGAAACACCTACAGTGTTGCTTATGGACAAACAATTGAAATTTCATTTGATATTTCAAGCGGTTTCACATTTGGTGGATTTGAAGTTAACAGCAAATTGCAAATTGACAATGTTGATGGAACAAAACTTACCTATGTGATGGGCACAGAGGATATCACAGTCAAGATTACAATCATTGCAAATGACAATACAGAATATAAGTTGGAATACTACAAAGAACAGTTGATTGAAGGCTCGTCACAAACTGTGTTTGAGAAAGCATTTGAAGTGACAAGAAGAGGAAAGACTCATCAATATTTTGCTCCTGAGACAATCAAAACTGACTTTGTTGACAATGTTGATGACTTGCCAGGATATGAAGATGGAGTGTTCACTGGATTTGACTATGCTTATTACACAGTCACAATCGCAGGCGAAGATGCAACTGGTTTTGCTTACATTGCTGGCGATGGTTCAACAGTGTTCAAGTTCTACTATATGAGAAAGATGATCAATGTTTCAATTGATTATGACGAAGATCAAATCGCTTCAGTTTCAGGACAAGGTTCTTATGCTTATGGTTCTGAAGTTACTGTCACAGCGACAGCAAAACCTGGATATAAATTTGATCACTGGTTGATTGATGGACAACAAATCAAAGAAGAAGAATATACTTTCATTCTTGACAAAGAAGTTGACATTGAGCTTGTTGTTGTTTCAGATGTTGGAGAAGCAACTTACAAAGTTGAACACTATTTTGAAGTGCTTGATGAAGGCTATGAAATGAGATATTCAGAAGAATTCACAGGTGTGACAGAAAGCGTTATTGACATTGAAGGCTTGCTCAAATCAGAAGATGGTTTTGAATATTCTCATAACGGAAATGGTGACATTGAATACACAATCATCGGCGATGGTTCAACAGTTGTTCAGCTTTACTACAACCTTAAATCTGTGACATTCACAGTTTCATATTCAAGCGGAATCAAGTCAGTTACTGTTGAAGGCTACAACAGTTCTGATGATTTGGAACTGATAGAATATGATCCAGTTGGTATGGTTTACACATATCAATCTAAATACACAAAGAGATTGAGCTTGAGTGTTGAACTTGAACCTGGATATGAATTGTATGGTTGGGTTTTGAACGACAACAAGACACCTGAAAACAATTCAAATCAATCTCGTGGATATCTGTTTGATGTCAGAGACGAGAACTTTACATTGAAAGCAGTCGCAATCACAAAACAAATCACAATCAGATTCAATCCAAACAACGGAACAAGTGAAGTTATTGAGATGCAAGCTTACTACAACTCAACAATTCGATTGAGAGAAAACACATTCAAGAATGGAAACATGAAGTTCCTTGGTTGGGCATTGAGTGAAAATGGAGATATTGTTTACTTCGACGGTGCAGAAATCACAGTAGATTTCGATAATGACTTGAACTTGTATGCAGTTTGGGAAGAACAAGAAACAAGCATGTGGTGGATTTACATCATAATTGGATTGTTAATCCTGCTGATTTTGATAATAATCATCTTGTTGATTATCAGAAGAAGACGTAAAGAAAAACAGAAGATTATGAGTAAACAATAGAAAAAAGAGGGCTGGCTAGGCTCTCTTTTTTTTGTTAAAAAATATTTTTGTAAGTTAAAATTTTTGCGAATTTTTATTTTGAAATTTAACCAAAATATTATAAACTAGTATTGAAAATTTGAGCAAAATTTTCATAACTACATAAAAGGGAGGATTTATGAATAGTAAAATCAAAGTTGTTCAATATGGCTGTGGAAAGATGAGTGTCTACACAATGCGCTATGTCTTTGAAAAAGGTGCAAAGATTGTTGGAGCATTTGACATTGACGAAAGTGTCATTGGAAAAGACATTGGAGAAATCATAGGGGATAACAAAACTTACAAAGTTAAGGTTCAAAATGCAAAAGATTTTGAAAAATATTTGCAAAATCATGAAGTTGACATTGTCATTGTCACAACAATGAGTTTGCTTGCCGATGTTGGCGAAGCACTTTTGACTTGTGCAAGATGCGGGGTTAATGCAATCACAACTTGTGAAGAAGCATTTTTCCCTCAAAACAGCAATCCAAAATTGTTTAAACAAATTGACGATCTTGCAGTTGAAAATGAATGTACAATCTGCGGAAGTGGATATCAAGATGTGTTCTGGGGAAATCTCATCAGTGTGCTTGCTGGTGCAACTCACAAAATCACAAAAATCAGAGGCAGAAGCAGTTATAATGTTGAAGACTATGGCATTGCACTTGCTCGTGCTCATGGTGCTGGACTTTCCGTTGAAGAATTTGAAAGAGATGTTGCTTCCGTTGATGAAATCAGCGACAAAGAAAGAAACAAAATCATCAAATCCGGAAAATATTCTCCAAGTTATATGTGGAATGTCAATGGTTGGCTTTGCAGTAAACTTGGTTTGACTGTGAAAAGACAATCTCAAAAATGCGTTCCTCAAATTGCTAAGAAAGCAATAAAGAGTTCAACTCTTGGAATGACAATTCCAAAAGGCGCTTGCACTGGTATGAGTGCTGTTGTTACAACAGAAACAAAGGAAGGAATTGTGCTTGAAACTGAATGCATCGGAAAGGTTTATGACAAAACTGACTTTGATTGCAATGATTGGACAATTGAGGGAGAACCAAACACAAGAGTTGTGATTGAAAGACCTTCAACTGTGGAACTTACATGTGCAACAGTTGTCAACAGAATCCCAGAAGTTTTGACTGCACCAGCAGGTTACTTCACAACCGAATATATGCCAGAGAATTTCTATAAGACCGAAAGTCTTGAAAAATACATCATGACATATGATGACTGTGAATGTGGTGATGATTGTGATTGTCATGATGGTCATGACCACTGTGGTTGCGACAAATAAAAATACAAAACAAAAATTGTTCGTTAATCGAACAATTTTTTCTGAATAGGGGGGGGAGATAACTTATGAAAAAGGGATTTTTGGTTACATTTGAAGGTGGAGATGGTTGTGGAAAAAGCACGCAACTTGAACTTTTTAAGAAATATTTAACTGAGAGCAATATTGATTTCATTTGTTCAAGAGAACCCGGCGGAACTCCTCTTGGGGAAGATATAAGAAAAATCTTGCTCAATTCCACACACGATATTTCAAGTGTGGCAGAATTTTTGCTTTTTAGTGCAAGCAGAGCGACTATTGTAGAAAAAGTTGTGAAACCCGCTTTGCAAGAGGGCAAGGTCATGATTTTGGATAGGTTTTATGATTCCTCTTATACATATCAAGGTTATGCTGGAGATTTGCCAATCAAAGATATTGAAAACATCACAGAATTTGCCATTCAAGGCACAAAACCTGATTTAACTTTTTTGCTTGATTTGAGTTATGACGAAGCGATGAAAAGAAAATCAAAAGACGAAAAACTTGCAGAATTAGACAGAATGGAGAAAAAAGGAAAAGCATACCACGACAAAGTTAGAGAAGGATATTTGAAGATCGCGAAGAAAAATCCGGAAAGAGTTGTCATTGTTGACGCATCAAAAAGCAAAGAAGAAATTGCGAAATTCATTAGAGATACATTTGATGAGAGATATAAAAAATAATAAAAATGAGAAATCTGCAAAATATATTTGTGAGTCATAAAAAAAGACCAAATTTTTGGTCTTTTATTTTTATGGTTTGATTTAAACCAAATACAAAATCGAGAATGCCAAGAAAATTTGTGCAAGATAATAGAGAATGTGATTTACATAAATCCAAACCTTTTCTGTTCTTCCACCAAAATATTGCATTGAAAGGACCAAGTCTGAAAGGAAGAACAAAATCATTCCAGCTGCAAAAATCCAATATATAGGAACAAAGATTGCAATTGAAACTGTGAATGCAACCATGAATGTCAAAATGAAACTGTAGAAGGCAACAATATATGTCATTTTTCCAAAATCCATCTTGAGTTTCTTTGATGAAAGCATGATCACAAGAGTTAACACAATTGCCACTCCAATTGAAGCAAGAATGTTCCATGGAAGATGAGATGGGATTGTTGCACTGTTGTAGAGCACTGCTGAAAGGAAATAGAAGAAGTGTCCAACTGCAAAAGAGCAGGTTCCAAAAACAAAATATTGATTTGATTGTTCTGGATACATGATTTTTAAGTCGAGAATGATGTCGCCAATAAGCCCCAAAACCAATCCAACAATAATCAACAAATTGATGTTGCTTGAGCCGACTGCATCAATGGCAAAGATGCCACAAAGTATGAAGCAGACAGAAGATGTTGTTTTTAATATGAGAGAGTAAACAGATGCTTTTTCTGCTCTGAACCAACAAAACAGAACACAAAAGATTATGCTGAAAACTCCAAAAACTATGCTACCTATCATTTTATTAACCTCCTATTCGTTATAGAAATCTACAACATCTCTGTAGACTTCTTCTTTGTTTGTCTCATTAATAAGTTCGTGTCTTGCACCTTTGTATAACTTAATTTTTGCGTTTATGTTGTTTTTAAGATAAGTCTTATAAAGTTTTGCCACTTGTTTTCCATTGTTTCCAACAGGGTCATGATCGCCAGCAATCAAGAAAATCTTTTTGCTTCCAATTTTTTGAATTCCTTTGTTTGCCTTGTGCATGTTGTTAATCATGCTCTTATAAAAACTGAATGGGAAGGAACCACCACAATATTCATCTTTGAGATATGCATCAAAAACACTCTCATCTCTTGTCAACCAATTTCCTCTTTCAAATTTTTTACCATAAGACTTGATGCACATTTTTTCAATCATTCCACCCTTGGAATTTGGTTTTTTGAAAGGTGTCAACAAATTTACAACCATGTTGCCAAGTTTCATGATTGCACTGCTTCCATTTGCGGTTCCACACAAAACACACTTTTCCACAAGTGGAGTGAGTTGAATCAAAACTTGCGACAACATCGAACCATAAGAATGTCCAAACACATAAATTGGCAGGTTGTAGGTTTGATTTGCATAATCAATGATGTTGAGTTGGTCTTTCAGTGTTTCGGTGAAGATGTCTTTTTCGCCAAAGCCGAGATATTCTTTGCTTATAGCTGTGTGTCCATGTCCTCTAAGGTCACTTGCAATCACAATGAAATTGTTTTTATTGAGATACTGGGCAAAATTTTTGTATCTCAAGCAGTGTTCTTGCATGCCATGAATGATAATCACAACGGCTTTTGGATTTTTAACATTGTCAAAGACATATGTGTTGAGTTGCAAATCATTAAAACCAAGTATTTTCAAATTTTCAGGTTCTCGATTTTCCAAAACTTTTTTTTCAGGTTTCTTTTTTGCTTTTTCAGGTTTGGCTTCTGTGTTCTTTTTCGCAGTCGTCACTTTTTTCTTTGTTGTCTCTGTTGCGGGTTTTGCACTTTTCTTTGTTGTGGTTTTAGATTTTGATGTGCTTTTGTTTTCCTTTTCCATTTTTCCTCCTATATTTTCTTTATTGCTTCTTCCCAACCCTGATAGTTCTTTTTCCTTTCGGATTCGGATATCTTAGGGGAATATAATGTTTCACTCTCTGTCATGGTCTTTATGTCATTTAAGGTTATCAATTTCAAAGAAATCATTGCCATAAAGATTGCACCTAAAACAGTGGATTCGGAGTATTTGCTTTTCACAACATCGTGATTCAACATATCTGCCAAGAACTGCAAAACGAAACCATTTTTGCTGCCTCCACCATCAACGCTTATGAGTTTGAATTTCAAACCGTCATGTTTCATTTCATCGACAATGGCTTTTGTGTTGTAGACCATGCTTTCAAGGCAAGCACGAACCAGGTGTTCTTTGCCGGTGTTTAGATTCATTCCAACAATGCAGGCTCTTGCATTATCGTTCCAATAAGGTGCACCGAGCCCTGTGAACGCAGGAACAAGATAGACTCCTTCATTGTTTTCAAGGGAGGTCGCCATGGATTCTGTTTCTGTCACATCATCATATGCTTCCAATTTTTCTTGCAACCAATTTAATGCACTGCAGGCACTGTAGATGCTTCCTTCAATTGCATAGCAAGTTTTTTTGCCGATTGTGCTTGCAACTGTTGTGAGCAAGTTTGGAAGGTTTCTTGTGCTGTTGCTTCCAATGTTTGTCAAAATGAAACCACCTGTTCCAAAAGTCACTTTTGTGTTTCCATATCTGACTGCTCCTTGTCCAAACATGCTTGACATTTGATCACCAACAATTCCTCTGATTGGTGCATTCAAAAGTCTTTTGGCATTTCCAAAATTGCTGTCTGATGCTTTGATTTCTGGAAGGGAATTTTTTGGAATGTTGAAAATTTCCAAAAGTTCATCGTCCCATTGCAATGTGTGCAAATTCATAAGCATTGTTCTGCTTGCATTTGTTGTGTCGGTGTAGTGATTGCCAGTGAGTTTGAAAGTTAGGAAACTGTCAATGGTTCCAAAACACAATCTTCCAGAGCGTGCTAAAGACTTCGTGCCTTTGACATTATCCAAAATCCATTTCATTTTTGACGCGCTGAAATATGGGTTTGGAATCAGCCCCGTTTTTTCTTTGATTTTCTTTTTGGTTTGTTTTGAAAGATTGTTTATCATGTCAGTTGTTCTGCGGCATTGCCAAACGATTGCTTTATACACCGGTTCGCCAGTTTCTCTGTCCCATGCCACAACTGTTTCTCTTTGATTTGTTATTCCAATTCCCAGCAGTTCTTCCTTTTGCACATCATTGCGAGAAAGAACATCTTTTGCTGTTGCTAGGGTTTTCTTGAAAATCTCATTGGCATCTTGTTCCACCCAACCACTTTGTGGATAGTATTGCTTGAACCTTTTGCTTTCGGTGTCGATGATTTTCTTTTTGGTTACATCATACAACACACTTCTGAGATTTGTCGTTCCTTCATCTATTCCCAAAATAAATTTTCTCATAGACATCTCCAAATAAATTTGACAGCCTACAATTTTTTGCTCTTCTATTTTAATTTTAGCACAAAAGTTTTTATTATAAAAACAAAAAACAAAAGTTTTTGTTTTGTTTGACATTTAATTTCATTTAAAGATAGAATGTTTTTGGAGGAGAAATGGAAAAGAAAACAATTTTTGACTGTCTTATCATCGGAGGTGGGGTTGTTGGAGCTTCAATTTTCAACAAACTTGTCCGAATTGGTAAGAAATGTCTTTTGATAGACAAAGCCAGCGATGTTGCCACTGGAGCGAGCAAGGCAAACAGCGGGCTTGTGCATGCGGGTTATGACCCAAAGCCTGGAACCCTTAAGGCAATTTTGAATGTAAGGGGAAATCATCTATATCCAAAGATTTGCAAACGTCTTGGAATCAAACTGAAGAAATGTGGTGCGTTGGTTGTTGGAGATGATGAAGAAAAAGTTAAGGAACTTTATGCAAGGGGGAAGCAAAATGGTGTCTATGTTGAGATTTGGAACCAAGAACAAATCAGACAAAAAGTTCCAACCATCAATGAGCACATAACAGTAGCACTCTTTGCAAGAGATGCCTACATTGTCAGCCCATATCTTTTCACAATTGCTCTCACTGATGAAGCGGTGCTCAATGGTGGAAAAGTGAGTTTGGAAGAAGATTTGGTGAGTGTGTCAAAGAAAGAAAATGTGTTTGAAATCAAGACAAAGAAAAATACCCTCTATGCAAAACACGTCATCAACAGTGCGGGAAGCGGTTATAACGATGTTGCTCAAATTTTGGGGACGGAAGAATATTCAATTGAACTTAGAAGAGGAGAATATTTTGTTTTTGACAAGGGAACAGATTTGAATGTTTCTTGCACAATTTTCCCACTTCCAACAAAACTTGGGAAAGGTGTTTTGGTCACTCCGACAATTGATGGAAACTATCTTGTTGGACCAACAAGTGAAGAAAGTGACAATAGCACTGCAACAACAAATGCAGGGCTTGCAGACATAAAAGCAAAGTCTGGAATGATTGTTTCAAACTTAAATTTCAAAAATGCGATAAGAGAATTTGCTGGACTCAGAACAATAAGTGGAGATGACTTTATTGTTGAGAAATCTAAGAAAGTTGACGGAGTGATCAACCTTGCAGGAATTTGTTCTCCTGGGCTTTCAAGTGCCCCAGCAATTGCAGAAATGGTTGTCAAACTTTTGGGATATAAAGATAAAGAACTTCTCTGTTTGAAACAAATTGAACCTTTTGTCATGTTCAAAGATTTGCCAAAGACAAAACAAAAAGAACTTGCAAGTGCTGACAAAAATTACAGTGCCATTGTTTGCAAGTGTGAACAAATCACAAAAGGTGATGTTATCAGAGCGTTAAATCGTCCGCTGAAGATAAGTTCGGTTGATGGAGTCAAGCGCCGAACAAATGCTGGCATGGGACGATGTCAAGGTGGATTTTGTTTTACTCATGTTGTCAGAACAATCGCAGAGCAAAGACATATTCCTTTTGAAGAAGTCAAGAAAGAAAACCGAGGCAGTGAAGTTTGCATTGGTGACATAAGGGAGGTGAACCATGATTAAAACAGATGTTTTGGTGATAGGTGGTGGACCTGCCGGAATGAGTGCTGCACTGTCCGCATCGAAAAATGGTTCAAAGGTCATATTGGTGGAAAGAGATGCCTGCCTTGGTGGAATTTTGAATCAATGCATTCACAATGGGTTTGGACTTCATTATTTCAACGAAGAACTCACAGGTCCAGAGTTTGCTCATCGTTTCAGAAAAATGGTGGAAAAGGACAAAAACATTACAGTCTTCACAAACACTCTTGTCACAGAGATTAAGGACAAGAAAGTTGACATAATGGGAAAGGCTGGAATTGACACAATTTGTGCAAAGGCAATTGTTCTTGCAATGGGTTGCCGAGAAAGAACGGCTGGAAATATAAGTTTGTGCGGAACTCGCCCTATGGGAATTTTGACCGCTGGCACAGTGCAAAAAATGGTCAACATTGATGGCAAAATGGTCGGAAAAGATGTTGTCATTTTGGGAAGCGGTGACATTGGACTTATCATGGCAAGAAGATTGACATTGGAAGGAGCAAAAGTTCATGCCGTTTTCGAAATCAACAAGACAAGTAGTGGACTTAGAAGAAACATTATGCAATGTCTTGAAGATTTCAACATTCCTCTCTATTTCAACACAACAATCTTTGAAGTTGTGGGAAAAGACAGAGTGGAAGGAGTTTGGTATGGACAGGTTGACGAAAATTTTCAACCTATTGAAAACACAAAGAAATTTCAAAAATGTGACACTGTTGTTTTGTCTGTGGGACTTGTTCCTGAGATGCAAATGGCAAAATTTGTTCCAATTTCAAAAGTGACAAATGGTGCAATTGTTAATGAGTTTTATCAAACCGAAAAAGAATGGTTGTTTTCTTGTGGAAACATTTTACATGTGCATGATTTGGTGGACAATGTTGCATTGGAAGCAAAACAAGCAGGAAAATTTGCCAGTTTGTATGCACAGAAAAAGCTCCCTGAGCACAGCAAAAAAATTGATGTTGAATGGACAAAAGATTTTTCTTATGTTTTGCCAAGCACACTTTATGAAGGTGCTGGCCAGACAGAAATTAAGTTTAGACTGAGAGAAAAAGTTGTCAAAAAGACCATTGTTGCAAAATGTAATGATGTCATTTTGGGAAAGAAATTTATCATGGCGGGAGTTCCTGGTGAGATGATGAATTTGACCTTTGACAAAAATGGTGCAACGGGGAAAATTCAGATTGAGATAGATTGAGGTGGAATATGAGTGAAAAAGTTAGAGAAATGATTTGCATAATGTGTCCAATGGGGTGTCATCTCACAGTCAAACAAAATG
The DNA here is from genome assembly GCA_946496065.1 of uncultured Clostridia bacterium. Lineage (GTDB taxonomy): Bacteria > Bacillota > Clostridia > Christensenellales > UBA1242 > Caccovivens. Next base: position 27,965 of record CAMMFF010000001.1, on the reverse strand, counting down.
GCGATGCCGTTGAAGTCACGGGCAACAGTTGCAATCGTGGAGTGGTTTTTGCAAAAGAAGAAATCACATGCCCAAAGAGAATTGTGACAACATCTGTCAAAACTGAACATGGCGTCAAATCTTGTAAAACCACTACTGCCATACCAAAAAGTATGATTTTTGATTGCATGAAAGAAATTGAAAAACTTCGACTTAAAAAGGTTAAGTTTGGTCAGGTTATCATCAAAAATGTTTTGAACACTGGCGCAGATGTTGTGGTTACGGCAAACGATTAGAAAATAAAAGAGAACGAACATCGTTCTCTTTTTATATTTCGGCTTTTATTGCATTCATAATAATTTCAAAATTCTTATCTGAATTTCTTTTCTTGACTTTTTCATAGACATAAAATGGAGTTATGCTTATGACTGCGATTACAAAAACCAGCACAGCATATGTGAGTAAGTATGAATATTCCCAGTTCATGAAAGAGAACAAATCAAAAGGAAGTCCATTTTCCATCAAGTAAAGATAGTTTGCACCATCAATCAAAGAATTTCCGATCATTGACCAACCTGCAAGAAGAACAATTCCCACAAATGCTTGCCAAAATTCTTTGACTTGAACTTTGAAATAGCCACTTGCTATGCAGGCAATGACGACAGTTGGCATGATGAAATGCAGAAGCAAACTTTCATAGTGCAAGAAAGAAAGGGTGGAAAGATAGTAATAATCTCCAAAAATGAAAGTCAAAATTCCACCAAAGAAAGTCACGACAAGCACAGGAAGAAAGAATTTTTTTGTTTTTGTAAGGAAAAATGCAGGGAAGACAAAACTCATGACATGACACAAATGCCAAGGCAAGATTTCCACAAAAGTTTGCGTTCCTGAAAAATATAGCAAGCACATTCTGAAAACTCGGAAGAACAACATGATTATGCAAAGCACAAATGTCATTTTCATGGCGAACTTTTTATATTTTTTGCACAGAAACCAACATGCAATCAGCCATGCGGCAAGAAGACACATAAGCGAGATGTGCAACGGACACCATAGTCCAGGTCCATCACCCATGACATCTGCATTTTCAATTAACCAATCATAAAAACTAAAAACGACATTAAGCATATTTTCTCCAGTAATTCATTTTAGGTAAATTGTATCACAAAATTATATAAAAAACCACCAATTTATGTTATGTTTGCAAACTTATTATATAACTTTCAATTTCTATTTTTTAAAACAATCACATTGTGATATAATAAAAACAAGGAGATGAAATGATTTTTAGAAAAAAATTAAGGAAAGCAGACAAAGAAATCTTGCGAGATAAAGACTACATTGAGGGAAGTGATGATAGGGCAATCATAAGCATTAAGGCGGAAGAAGATGAGCAGATTTTTTCAACTTACAACTATGACTGCAATGAAAAACTAAATTCGGAGCTTGATGAATTTATTTGGGACAAAGCCAGATTTGTTCCGATTGCCAAAGATATCAAAATCAAACTTTACACAAACACCAAAATTGAAGAAAAAGAAGTTGTTGTTGCAATTAAAAACAATTATAAAAAAGAATACATCGAAACGAGGAACGAACTCAAGCGAAATGCCATTTTTTCTTTGATTATGCTTTTGCTTGGGCTTGCATTCATGTCATTGCTTTTGTTGATGCATGTGTATTTTTATAATGTATATCTTGAGATTGTTGTTGAAATCACGACATGGGTGTTCATTTGGGAGGCGGTTGATTCTTTCTTTTTGCGAAGATCAGAATTGAAAAGGAAGAGCATAACTTTGTTGAAACTTTATACGGCAGAAATGGAAATTATCAAATTAAAAAAATTCCCAGAAGAAAAATAAAGGCATTTTGCCTTTATTTTTTTTGAAATTTTCCATCTTTTTTGTGAACAATAAAGTTCAAATCATTTGATGCAGAAAGTTCTTTAACTCTGCCAAGAGCTTCTTCTTTTGTCACATAAGAAGCAATTGTTCTTTTTGCACCATCTTTTTTGATCACCCAAACTCTTGCTTCTTTGTCATACAAAACTCTGTAGATTGGTTTTTTGCCAGTTTTCTTTGCAGGTTCTGATTTTACGGGTTCTTCTTTCTCTGTTTTTGTAGCAGTTTCAGCTTTTGATTTTGCAGTGGTTGTTTTTGTGTTTTTTGCTGTTGTGGTTTTTGAAGAAGATGATGCTTTTGGAGTTGTTGTTTCAACTTCTTTTTCTTTTTTTTCTACCTTTTTTTCTTCAACTTTCTCTTTTTTCTTTTTTCCAAAAAGTCCCATATTCTTCAACCCCCTTAATATTGTATTTCTGCATGAAATATATTCTATATATAGTATAGACTATTTTGTCGAATTTTGCAATATAATTGATAAATTAATTTAAAAATATTTTCGTATAAAGTGGTAATCTTTTGGCGATTTTGTCAGTGTATGATATAATTAATAAAAATAACTTACCATCAATAAGGATTTGGAATGAAAAATATCATTGAAATACATGACTTAAAAAAATATTATGGAGATGTTAAAGCTGTCGATGGGATTTCTTTCAATGTGAAGGAGGGAAGTCTTTTTGCTTTTCTTGGATTGAATGGGGCGGGGAAATCAACCACAATCAACATCATTTGTTCAATTCTCAAAAAGGATAGTGGGCAAATTTTGATTAATGGGCTTGACTTGGACAAAGATGCCAACGAAATCAAACACTTGATTGGAGTTGTTTTCCAAAATTCCACACTTGACGGAATTTTGACTGTCAAAGAAAACTTGATGATCAGGGGTGGTTTCTATGGACTCAAAGGCAAAGCCTTGAAGGAAAGAGTTTGGGAAATCACAGAACTTTTGGACCTCGGAAAACTTTTGAAAAAGACCGTAAAAAACCTTAGTGGTGGGCAAAGAAGAAGAGTGGACATTGCAAGAGCGCTTATCAACTATCCAAAGATTTTGATTTTGGACGAACCTACAACAGGACTTGATCCACAAACCAGAAGAAAAATTTGGAACTTGATTGAAGACTTGCGACAATCAAGAAAAATGACAGTTTTCCTGACAACGCACTATATGGAAGAAGCAAACAAGGCAGACAGGGTGGTTATGTTGGACTCAGGACATATTGTTGCAAATGACACTCCACACAAGTTGAAAACTCTTTATGCTGGGGATTACATCAAAGCATTTATGCCAGAAAATGAAGACTTTGAAGATGAGTTTAAAAAGGACACAGGGAAAAAGTTGGTATATTCTGGAGAATATTACAAGATTAAAATCAAAAACAGCGAAGAGGCAAAATATTATTTGAATAAGTATGACAAATATCTGACAGATTTTGAAATATTAAAAGGGGACATGGACGACGTGTTCCTAAGTATTACGGGGAAGAATTTTGAACATGGAGAAAACAACGAATAAATGTAGCAATTGGTTATCGCTCGGTGTTTTGATCAAAAGAAACATCAAGTTGTATATGAAGGACAAGATGACAGTGTTCTTCTCTGTTTTGGCACCTATCATCATTCTTTTGGTTTATATTTTGTTTTTGGGAGATTTGCAAGCAAATTCCATCATGGATATGTTTGAGTCTCAGGGATATGCAGGAATGATCACTGACACAGAAGTCAAAGCGATTGTCTACAACTGGATGATTTCTGGAGTTATGGGTGTTTCTTGCATCACTGTTGCATTGAATGCCAACATCGTCATGGTTCGTGACAGAATGAGTGGAAATGTCAACGACATCATTTCTTCTCCTGTCAAAAGATGGGTGCTTTATTTGAGTTACATCATTTCTTGCTTTTTGATTACTTTCACAATTTGCTTCATTGTTTTGATGCTTGCAATTTGCTATCTTGCAGGAACTGGTGGACTTATGATGAGTTTTGCCGATTTTCTGACAATAATTTGCGTCATGGTCATTTCAGTTCTGTCTTCATCATTCTTCATGGTGCTTATTTGCGGATTCATTAAGTCAACAAGTGCATTGGCAGCACTTAATGGTGTGTTTAGTGCGGCAATTGGATTTTTGATTGGAGCATATCTTCCATTTTCCATGCTTCCAAATTATATGCAATACATCGCTTGTTTCATCCCAGGGACGTATTCTGCGGGACTGTTCAGAAATTATTTCATGGGTGGAATCATCAGACATTTGGACATCCCAGAAGATGTGTTGACAAACTTGCTTGACAGCTACTTCAACTTGGACTTCTTTGGACATACAATCACTGCAGGTTGGATGGTTTTGGTTATTTTGATTTCTATTGTGCTTTTTGCAGCATTAATTTTGATTTTCTATTCAAACAAGAGAACAAATTTCTTTATGGTTGGAAAGAAACTTAAAAAACACAAAAAGTCAGCACAAAAGTCAAAATAAAAGGAAGAAAAAAATGAAAGTTGGAATTGTCACAATTTATGATTTTTTTAATCATGGAAACAGATTGCAAAACTATGCTTTGGAGCAAACATTAATCAAAATGGGTCATGAAGTGACAACTTTTGCCATCACTCCAAAGAAAGTTTATGCCTATGTTTTGCCTGTTGCAGGTTGTTTGCCTTTCATTCCCGTTATAAGCAGAATGAACAAATCAAAAAAACATACAAAAAAACATTTTCACAATGTCATAATCAACAACTATTCCAAGAAAAAATTGGAAAAACTTAACGACGAATTTGATGCTTTCATCATTGGAAGTGACCAAGTTTGGAATCCGAAATATATGGCAAACAAATTTGTTAGTTTTTTGAAATTTGCTGACAAAGAAAAATGTGTTGCATATGCTCCAAGTTTTGGAATTGAATGTCTGCCAGAAAATTTGAAAAGTGAATTTTCCGAAGGACTTTCACATATCAAGTATCTTTCTGTCAGAGAAAACGAAGGAAAAGATATAATTGAAAAGCAAATTGGTGCTGGAAAAGCAGAATTGGTTGTTGACCCAACTTTCCTTTTGGAGAAAAAAGATTGGGAGAAGTTTGCGGAACCTGTCAAAAACAAACCAAAAGATTATATTGTGACATATTTCCTTGCACCAAAGAAAGAATATAAGCAAAAAGTTAGAGAAATTGCAAAAAAATATAACCTTGAAGTTGTCAACATGAACAAATCATTTGATAAGTTCTACAAAGCAAATCCAAGTCAATTTATTGATTTGATTCTTGGTGCAAAACTGGTTTGCACAAATTCTTTCCACGGACATGCCATGTCAATCATTTTGGAAAAACCATTTGTGTCTTTCTTATCTTTCAAAAGCACAAAATCGAGAATTAAAACTCTTTTGAAAATGACTGATCTTGAAGATAGAAACTGGGAAAAACTGCAAGAAAAAGATTATTTTGCGTTGGATTATTCAGAAGTCAGAGAAAAAATCAAACAAGAAAGAGAGAAGAGTCTTTCCTTCCTTAAAAATGCTCTAAACAGCATTGAAACTCGTGGGGGGGGGACATAAATGATTGCCATAACAGACAAGAGAAAGTGTTGTGGCTGTCATGCTTGTGCAAGCATTTGCCCAAAACAATGTATTGAAATGGTCTATGACGATGAAGGATTTTTATATCCAAAAATTGACATGGAACGTTGTATTAATTGTGGTTTGTGTGAAAGAATTTGTCCAATTTTGCACAAACAAAAAATTGAACAAAGTCAGAAAAACGAATTTCCAAAGGCCTATGCTGTTGTCAACAATGATTTGCAAGTGAGACTGAACTCTTCTTCTGGTGGGGCGTTTTCTTTGCTTGCAGAATGTGTTTTGTCACAGGGTGGAGTTGTGTTTGGTGCCTCTTTCAATGAGAACTTTGGAGTTGAACATATTGGCATTGAAAAAGTTGAAGATTTGAAAAAATTGAGAGTTTCAAAATATGTTCAAAGCCGAATCGGAGAATGCTATAAAGACGCAAAAAAACTACTGGACTCTGGCAGAAAAGTTTTATTCACGGGAACTCCTTGTCAAATTGGTGGATTTTTGAAGTTTCTGGTCAAACCTTACGAAAACCTATATACACAGGATATAATTTGTCATGGTGTCCCTTCTCCAAAAGTTTGGGAAAACTATGTGCATTATCGAGAGAATGATGCCCAGGCAAAAGTGACAAGTGTTTCTTTCCGAAAGAAAATTGAAGGACAAAAGAAAACTTCTTTCTATATGTCTTTTGATAATGGGACCGAATACATCAAGTCACCAAATTACAAAGACCCAATGATGAAATTCTTTTTCTTCAACAAATGTCTCAGACCATCATGTCACAAATGTGCTTTCAAAGATATTCATAGACCAAGTGACATAACACTGGCAGACTTTTGGGGAGCAAAAAGGGTTGTTCCGGATTTGAATGATGGAAAAGGTATTTCTTTGGTTTTGATTCATTCTCAAAAAGGGCAGGAGTTGTTTGATGAGATTAAAGACAAAACAACTTATCGTCAAGTGGATTTTGACAAGGCAATAAAACACAATCCAATGATTAAACGTTCAACTCTCAAGTCATATGAGAGAGCAAGATTTATGAGAGATTTCAAAAAACTACCTTTTGAAAAGGTTGTCAAAAGATACGGAAACAGACTGTTCTAAAAAGAAAAGGTTGTGATTGCAAATTTGAATTTTTACAAATTTCAGAAAACGGTTTGAATAAGTTTCAAAACATAATTTGAAGGAGGATAGGATTATGTGTGATACTATTTATTTTAAAGGGAATGGAAAAAGTTATTTCGGCAAAAATAGTGACCGTTCACCAAATGAAGCCCACCTTATGATTAGGGAACCTGAAAGAAATTTCAAAAAAGGTGAAATGGTAAAAACAACCTATATTGAAATTCCACAGGTGGAGCATACAAATGCGTGCGTGCTTTTAAAACCGCATTGGATTTGGGGCGCTGAAATGGGATGGAACGAGTTTGGTCTCAACATTGGTAATGAAGCAGTTTTTACAAATGTCAAGAGAGAAAAACAAAACGGACTTATTGGCATGGATATGTTGCGTCTTGCATTGGAAAGATGCAAAACATCAAGCGAGGCAGTGGATTGCATAATCTCCCTGCTTGAGACTTATGGACAACATGGCAACTGCGGATTTGATAAAAAATTTTATTATGATAATGCGTTCTTAATTGCTGACAACGATGAAGCATATGTTCTTGAAACAGCTGGAAGAAATTATGTTGTAAAAAAAGTTATGGACATTGCAACGATTTCCAATTGTTTAAGCATTGGAGAAGATTATGATCGAAAATCATCAAATTTTGAAGGGAATTTCAAAAAGAAATTTCAAAACAATCTTTTCACATTAGTGGCAGGTGCTGAAAAAAGGAAAAAGGCAACTTTTGATGCTTTGACGGAAGAGGGTAAACCTTTTTACTTGCTGAAAAAAGCATTATGCTGTCACAGTTCCAGTAAGATTGATGTCAACAAAAGCTCAACTGATAGTGTTTGTATGCATGCAGGAAATCTTTTTGGAGATCAAACAACTGGAAGTTATTTTGGAGAAATAAATAAGATGTATTTTGTTACTGGTTCATCTTTTCCATGTCTTTCAATTTACAAACCACTTACAAAAGATGCAGAAATTTTGCCAGAAGATGAAGAAGTTGCTTTGAAATATTGGCTCAAGCATGAAAAATTGAATAGACACATCATGAGTGGGAACATTGATGTTGATGAATATTTGCAAGCTGCAGAACAATTGCAAGAAGAATTCATCAGAAAAGCATCAGATGCAAAAAATGAAACTGAACTTGCAAAGATTTCCAAGTATTGTTTTGATAAGGAAAATGCCTTTGTTGATTCCTATCTTGACAAAGTTAAAGATAAAAAGATTCACATTCATGGCGGATTATATTTTAGAAATTATTGGAATAAGAAAACTAGAATTTTAAGTAAAGAATACAAAGGTTTTTGACATGAAATTAAAAACTGTTTTAGTGGCTCCAGATAAATTTAAGGGAAGTTTGACAGCGGAGCAATTTTGCGAAATCGCAAGAGAAGAAATAAAAATGTTTGATAAGAATATCGAAGTTATTATTTGCCCACTTGCAGATGGTGGAGAAGGAAGTTTGGATTGCTTTGTAAGAAATCTAAATGCAAAAATTATTCAAAAGAAATTCACTAATGCAAACTTCGAAAAAATAGAAGCCCGTTATGCAATCAAGGGTGATGTTGCTTTCATTGAATGTGCAGAAACAGCAGGTCTGTTAAAGACAAAATTTAAAAATCCATTAAAAACAACCACTCTTGGAATGGGCGAGCAAATTTCTGATGCCACACAAAAAGGTGTGAAATCGATTTATTTGACATTGGGTGGAAGCTCAACAAATGATGCTGGATGTGGGATGGCTGTTGGTGTTGGTTACAAATTTCTTAATGAAAAAGGCGAAGAGTTTGTTCCAACGGGTGGCTCATTGAGTCAGATTAAAAAAATCATTTTCCCGAAAAATAATAAAGAAGTTAAGTTTGTTGCTTTATGTGATGTCAAAAATGTTTTGTATGGAAAGACCGGAGCGGCTTTTGTTTATGCAAAGCAAAAAGGTGCCACTGATGATGAAGTTGCGTTGTTAGATGACAATCTGAAATCTTTTAACTCAGTTTGTAAGTCTTATGGACAAGATTTTGCCTCTGTTGAAGGAGCAGGTGCTGCGGGCGGTCTTGGAGCTGGCACCATGTTCTTTTTGAAAGCTCAACTTCAAAGTGGAATTGAAACCTTTTTTAATCTTGTGAATATTGAAGACAAAATAAAAAGAGCAGATTTGGTGATAACGGGTGAAGGAAAAATAGACAGTCAATCAAAGTTTGGAAAGGTTATTTATTCTCTTAAAAAGAAGTGTGATGGCAAAAACTTTGTTGCATTTTGCGGTGTAAACAATTCAAAAGAAAATGATTTTGAAATTATAAGCATAAATGATAAAAACTTATCGCTTGAAGAAAATATAAAAAACACAGAAATTAATTTAAGAAAAAAATTGAGAGAATATTTAAAAAAATAAAACTGACAAATAATTCAGTTTTATTTTTTGTATTTTCACAAGGTTTAAACTTCTTTTTTCTTTTTTATTTTTGGTGAATTTAAAAGTTTTGTGTTGGCTTTTACAGTTTTTCTCAACAATTCCATTGTCTCTGGCTTTGAAGCAAAAAGATGATAACCATCAACTGTTTCATGCAATCCGCCAGCTTCTTCTATGAGCAAAAATCCTGGCAATATATCCCATGGGTTTGCATCAAATTGAACATAAGCACCATAACAGCCTTCAGCCATGAATATGCAGTTTATACAGCAAGCTCCAATAGCACGAAATTTCAAAACCTTATCTCTGAGACTTTTCATCATTGCATATTCAAATTCAAAGTCATTTATATCCAAACATGTCAACGAGTGAATTGCATCTTTTGGTGTGATTGTAAATTTTTTATTGTTTTTGTAAGCACCAAAACCTTTTGCTGCCATATATTCTCCCATAGCAGGGCTGTATATAGCACTCGCAACAGTCACATCATCTTCAATATAAGCGATTTGAATTCCCCAAAGACAAATGCTGTTTGCAAAATTAATTGTCCCATCTACCGGATCGATGACAAAATATGTTCCACGGGCTTTTGCGGAACTGTTGAATTCTTCACTGACGATTTTTACGCTTGGAAAGTTTTTGTTTAGGTCTTTGATGATGTATTTTTCCAAAGATGTATCTAAGGTTGTCAAAAGATCATGAGAGCCCTTGTCTTTGACATCAATTTTTTCTTTTGAACATTTTTTATATGCGATTTTCTCCAATTTTAGCAAATATTTTGCCATATCAAAATAATTTAATGATTTCATGCATACATTATCTCACAAAACAATTTTCATAGTCAATCAAAAGGGGAAAGTTAATGTATTTTTTCGACAAAAGATTTTTTTTGTTTTGTAAAAAATGAAATTGTGTAATATAAATATATCAAAAGTTTAGAACTTTTGACTGAATCCATTTCTAACTTAGTGAAATGGACAAAAGGAGATTATATGAAAAAATTTTTATCAGTTATGGCTTGCTTGGTTATGGTTCTTGTGGGCGGAGTTGCACTTGCGGCTTGTGGTGATTCAAAAGACAAAATTCCAAGTGATGCAAAATATATTTCAAATTCAGCAGAACTTGTTGAAGCAATCAACAATCAAAAAGATAATGAATATTGGGTTTTGGAAGCAGGCACATATGATCTTGATCCAAATGCAACAACAATCATCTATGGCGACCAAACAGGTTGGTATTTGCCAATTGTTGCAAATGGCATCACAATCAGAGGAGAAGGTGATGTGACTTTGATGTCTACTCATGACACTCCAAACGCAGCTTGGGCAAGTCAAAACTTCATTACAGTTGTTGGAGATAATGTCACAATCAGAAACTTGACAGTTGTTTGTAAGAAAGAAGTCAACAAGGCTGTTGAAGTTTTGGGGAAAAATGTAACCATTAAAGATATGACATTCAATGCTCCAAGTGACTATGATTTTGCTGGTTCAATTTACTTCAATCAACAAGGAATTGATGGAAATGAAGCAGGTGATGTTGGAACTGTTACTTTGGAAAATGTTAATTTGAATAAAGGTAGAATTACAGCTTCTGGTGCAAGCACAGGAACAATCAAATTCAACAATGTTAAGATTGATTGGACTGGAATTGAAGAAGAACTCATCGCTGGTTTCTATCCAATGCTTAACTTCAACAACGAAGGCAAAACTTTCACTTACGAAGGTGCTTCAACAGTTGAAGTAAAAATGAGCGAAACAGAAATGGGCGCAGAATATGAAACAGCAGTTGCAAACCTTATTGAAGGGGTTAAATTGGTTAATGTTGATGCTTAATCGCAGAGTTTAAAGAATAAAAAAAGATGTGAAACTTTCACACCTTTTTTTGTTTTATTTAGTCTGATAAAAATCGATTCTCTGCTTTTGTAATCAAAGTTGTTTTTGTCGCGCCATCAATTTCTGATGCAGATGCCAAAGGCCTGGTTGATGTGATAAGTTTGTGATCTTTTGACATTTCTTCTTTAGAAAGCAGAAAATACCTAAAGTCTTTTTGACCTTTTTGATAAGCCATGGCGTCCCATGTTATATCACAAAAACGGGCTTTTCCATGTTCTTCATATTGCAAAATTGAGTGATCAAACACATTGCCCGAAGGTTCATTGCCTGCATGACACAAAACAAGATTTGTTGGAATGTTGTTGTAAGCACAAAGATATTGCAGTGTTTTTGAGAAACCTTCACATACACATTTCCCATACAACAGACCGTTGAGATAATTGTTTGTTCCCATCTTTTCACCCTGGGTCAGACCATTGGAACTTGCCATTCTGTGAGAATGTTCCAATCCGTCAAAGTCGTATTTTACATTTTTGCATACCCAAAGATATAAGTTTGAAAATTTGGTCAATTCGTCGTCTTGTTGAGAAATGATTTTTGAGGAAATTTCTTCTGTTTTCTTTTGTATTGCGTTGATAACATTGAAATTATGAATATGGATTTTTCTTGATATTTCTTCTCCAAATCGGATATTCAACTTCATCAATTCGAGGGACTCAGGTCTTATGCGTCTTTCCAGAGACTTCAATCTCTTAAAAAACGCAGGGGCATAAGAAACGTCAAGAACATAGTCGGTTATGAAATCTCTGTTGTGAATTGTGTTGGAGACTATTTCTTGAACATTTTTTATTGAATAATTCCCAACGCATTTAAAGAAATCAATATTGGCATTTAGATTTTCTACTCTTTCCAAATTCGGACAATTGGTAAGGGAAAGAGAATAGAGTTTTGTGCTGAAGTCATGACAGTCAATTGTCTTGAAACCGCTATATCCGTTGATTGACAAACTTTCGAGTGTGGTGATTTTTTTAAAAGTTTCTATGTCTTGTTCACTTAGTTCTAGGTTTTTTGATGTTGAGATTGTCAAATTTTTTAAATTTGGGAATAAAGAAAGCTCTGAAAAATTTTGAAAATCAAGCAGTTGCAAGTCTGTGACAGCTTCCAATTCTTCTTGAGAAAAAGTTTGGTTGTAATTATAGGCATTAGGGACTTTTGGTGGTGCGTTTTTGCCTTTAAATTTTTTGTCCAAAAAACTTCGCACTGCAGTTCCCAGTTTCAAATCAAGATCCACGGAATTCATAAATCCTCCATATATTTTCAGTTTATCATGATATTGATGACAAGTCAAGACAATATTTCATGATAATTTATGGACAAAAGACCACAAAAAGTTTATAATAAAAGAGCAATAAGGAGATAAAATGATTAAACTTAGAAATGTCAGTTACAAAGTTTTGGACAAGGAAACTGGCAGAGAAAAATATATTATCAAGGATTTAAGTTTGGATTTTCCAAAAAACAGGGTTACAATCATTACTGGGCATAATGGGAGCGGGAAATCTACACTTATCAAGTTGATTATGGGTGTGATTCAACCAACAAATGGAGAAATCTTGTTTGGAGAAAAAAATATAAATTCACTTTCAGTTGATGAAAGAGCAAATTTGGGCATTACAATTGCTTTTCAACAACCAGTTAAATTCAAAGGGTTGACTGTGAGAGATTTGTTGAATTTGGCAAGCAAATCCAGCACAAACATTCCGGACGCTTGCGAGTTTCTTGCAAAAGTTGGACTTTGTGCAAAGGATTATATTGATCGCGAACTTGACGATCGTTTGTCAGGTGGAGAACTCAAAAGAATTGAACTTGCAATCGCTCTTGCAAAAGGTGGCGATGTGCTTTTGTTTGATGAGCCAGAGGCAGGAATTGACCTTTGGAGTTTTGACAGTCTTGTGGATATTTTCAAAGAGCTTAAAAACAAAACCGTCATCATCGTAAGTCATCAAAAGAAGTTGATTGATAATGCCGATTATATTTTGCTTTTAAACAGCACAAAAGATGCTGTTATCGGAAAGAAAAAAGATATGCTTCCACTTTTGAACAGTCCTAAATGCAGAAAATTGGGAGGGCTAATAAATGACTAAATTGACTCAAATTGACAAAGACCTCTTGAAACAGGTTGCTGATATGCATACTGTTCCACAAGGGAGTTTTAATATAAGAAAAAACGGACAAAGCGTTGACAGAAAGTCAGACGACGAAGTTACAATTCTTCCAAAGAAAGATAAAAGTGGAATTGACATCATAATCAAGGAAGGTGTCAAAAACAAAAGTGTTCACATTCCAGTCATTATAACAGTTGGAGATTTCAATGACCTTGTTTATAATGATTTCTATATTGGAAAAGGTGCAGAAGTTTTCATTGTGGCAGGCTGCGGGATTCACAACCCAAGTGATAAACGAAGCGAACATGATGGAATCCACACATTCCACTTGGAAGAAAATTGCAAAGTTAAATACATTGAAAAGCATTTGGGAATTGGAAATAATCAGGGTGAGAAAATTTTAAATCCAACAACTGAAATTTTCATGAAAAATGGAAGTGAATTTGAAATGGAGACCATTCAACTTGGTGGAGTTTCATATTCTGACAGGAAAACGAATGCGTATCTTGACGATGATACAAAATTGATAATCAAAGAGAAAATTTTGACGAGTGAAAAGCAAGTTGCAAAAACAATCTTTAATGTGGTTTTGAAAGGTAGAAATTCAAATGTTGAAGTGATCAGCAGAAGTGTTGCAAAAGACAAGTCCAAGCAGAAATTCATTTCAAACATCAAAGGTCAGAACGAATGTTTTGGACATGTTGAATGTGATGGAATCATTTTGAACAAAGCACAAATTGAGAGTGTTCCAAAAATTGTTGCACAAAACATCAACGCAACACTCATTCATGAGGCGGCAATTGGAAAGATTGCTGGGGACCAAATTGTCAAATTGCAAACATTGGGACTTTCAGAAGAAGAAGCACAAGCACAAATTATCAAAGGATTCCTTAAATAAAAAGATGGAACAAAACACCATCTTTTTATTTTAGTGGGAGGGGTATTGCAAAAACTTAAAAGGTGTGCTATAATAACGCCGTAAAAGGAGATGAATTTCAAAATAAAATGAAAAAAATTACCGATAAAAATTTGGCAAAAACAATCATTATAAATTTGGCAAAACTTAGAAAACAACAAAAGAATGGCGTTATCAGAGTCATTCAAAACAAAGAAGGAAACACATTTTTCATAAGTCATGAACCTGGAAAGTTTAAGGTTTTTGAAGCAATCACCTTGAAAGAATGTGGTTCAACATTGTATGAGATAAAAGAAGAGGGTGGACTTAAATTTTCAAATTTGATTTGTGTCAAAGTTGATAGTGACCATCAAAAATCTGGAATAGGAACACAGTTGATGAAATTTATTGAAAGCGAAATGAAGAAATTGGGGGTTGACCAAATTTCACTTATTGCAAACGCAAGAGCTTTGGGTGGTTGGTATGAAAATCTTGGTTACAAACAAATTACAAACTATACACACATAAAAGACACTTTTATAAAAACACATTTAAAGCGTTATAAAAAAATCAACTATTTGTCAGATATAGTAGATAAAGACACACAAGAAGAACTTTTGACGCCAAGATTCAGTTTTTTGCCAGGAAGAAAGAAAAAAGCCAAAGCATTAGAAAGAACTTTAGATGAAAATTGTGGTTAAAAAAACAAAGACAATTGTCTTTGTTTTTTTAATAAAATAATTTGGTGCACTCGTGGGGATTCGAACCCAAGACCTTTCGTTCCGTAGACGAACGCTCTATCCAGCTGAGCTACGAGTGCATAACTCTTAATGATGCTATAAATAATATCATATATTTTAAAAAATTTCAATTATTTTTTATAAAAATAGTGTAAAAATAATATGCCTTTTTAATTAACATAAATTTGTTTATAAAATATTTAAAAAAAATTGACATATTCCGACATTTATATAATTTATATAAGAAAAGGAGGGTTTATGAAAAAAGTATTTTTGGCAATGATTATCACTCTTTCAGTTGGTCTTGCAATGATTTTGGTTGGAAGTGTTTTGGCTGGAATTAATTGGACACCAACAGGAGTTGAAGCAACATTTGATGGAACGGCACTTTCACTTGCATTAAGCAATGTGGGTTATGTTGTTTTCATGCTTTCAGGCATTGTTCTGACAGGACTTGGTGTTGCTTATGCTGTGAAAGGGGACTGCAAAAAAGAAGAAAAAAATGAAAAGAATGAAAAATAGAGATAAATTCTCTATTTTTTATTGTCAAAAAATTTTTTAATATCATGTGCAAGGGTTTCATGAATTCCTTTAACCAAACAAAGTTCCTCTATGCTTGCATTTTTGATGTTTTTAGTTGAGCCAAATGCTTTAAGCAAAGCATTGATTTTAACTTTTCCAAGTCCATTGATTTCTTCAAGCTCCAAATGAGTTTGAGCATTGGTTCTGATTTGTCTATGAAAAGTTATGGCAAATCTGTGTGCCTCATCTCTTACTCTTTGCAACAATTTCAATTCTGCACTGCCATATTTTAGGACAATTGGTAAGTTGCTATGGACAGTGTAAACTTCTTCCAACTTTTTTGCAAGAGAGATAATGTCAATTTCTTTTTCAAGGTTAAAAGATCTTAAAATTTCATAACACGAAGAGAGTTGTCCTTTTCCACCATCTATAACAAGCAAGTCTGGTTTTTCTTTGAAACTTTCACCATTTTGATCTTTGTATCTTTGCAGTCTTCTTGATAAGGTTTCTTTCAATGAGGCAAAATCATCGTTGCCTTCAACAGTTTTAATTTTGAATTTTCTGTATTCTTTCTTCTCTGCAATGCCATTGACAAAAACCACCATTGAAGCCACCTTATTTGTTCCGCTGATGTGAGAAATGTCATAACATTCAATTCTTCTAGGTAAATTCTTAAGGGATAGTTTTTCTTGAAGCATTTTCATTGCCCCAATACTGCTGTTGTAGGCAATTTTTTCTTTTTCCATTTTCTTTTCCAAATATTCTTCTGCATTTTCTTTTGCCATTTTAAGCAAAGTCAAGTTGACTCCATGAGGATTTGAAATCACCTTAACATTTTTTTCAAGAAAATCTTTTAAAAGTTCTTCGTCAATAGGGTGGCTTACGATAATTTCATTTGGGGCAAGCATATTTCCGTAATATTGACTTATGAAGTTGAAAAGGGTGTCTGCTTCTTCAAGTTCAGCGTCGCTTTGCTCAAAATTTACAATTCCCAAAATTTTCCCGCCCCTTACAACCATGACATTGATAACGCCACTAATGCCGTCAGTGTAATAGGCAAAGACATCCTTATTGACATCTTTTGGAAGATTTGCAACAACTCTTTGCTTGAGTTTTGTCACCATTTTCAAGCTTTCTCTAAGTTCAATTGCTCTTTCAAAGTTTTGAAGGTTTGATGCAATTTCCATTTTTTCTTTTAAGATTTTTTCTATTTCATCATCGTTGCCATTAAGGAAACGAACGACTTTTTTGATCTCTTCACCATATTCTTCCTTTGTTGTTCTGCCTGTGCATGGTGCAAGACAAAGTCCGAGAGAATAGTTAAGGCACTCTCTCTTTGCATGCGTTGATGAATTGATTTTTAATTTGCAGGTCCTAATTTTAAAAGCCATGTTGATTGTTTTTAAAATTTCTCTTGGATCGATTCCTGCAATATATGGTCCAAAATATTTGCACCCGTCATTTTTTTTGACTTTACGAACAATTTCAAGGCGAGGAAAATCTTCTTTAAGGTCGATTTTGATATATGGAAAGGCTTTTCCATCTTTTAACAAAATGTTGTAAAAAGGTTGATGCTTGTGGATCAAATTGCTCTCAAGTCCCAATGCGTCAAGTTCTGATACGGCAATAAAATAGTCAAAATCATCAACATTGTTGACCATTGCTTGAACCTTGCTAGGCTTTGGAGAATTGCGAAAATATTGGCTGACACGATTCTTTAGATTTTTGGCCTTTCCAATATAGATGATTTCGCCACTTTTGTTTCGCATTACATAAACGCCTGGCTTTGTGGTAAGTGTTTTAAGTTTTTGTCTGATTTTATCATTCATGCAAATATTATAATTGTTTTATCAAAAAAATACAACACAACTTTTATAATTGATTAAGATGGTTTGTTAGATGATAGACAATGACCAATAATTAAATTTTTGTTTATTTTTTTAGAAAATTGTTGTAAATTGTAATTTTATTTGTTATAATGAGAAAAATAAAAGGAAGAGGAGGGTTGAATCTTGGCAACTTCCATGCTGTTGGGAATCTTTGATTGGATAGGCGATTTCTTTAAGTCGCTTTTTGATCTTATCCCAAAGGTTGTTTATTTGCTTTATGCATCACTTGCATGTGTGCTTGATGTCTTGCAACTTTTCTTCCGTAAACTCGCTGGGCTTGATGTTTATTACGTTGATGGAGAAGCTGTGGCGGGTGATTTGGTAACAAACTTTATTACTGGCATATTGGGAATAAATCCAAATGGGTTTGAATATTCTGCTCTTTCAACAGTTTTCTGGGCATTCATTGTTTTTGGGATTATTATTTGTTTTATAAGCACAATTGTTGCAATTGTTAAAAGTCACTACAGTTATGATGATAAGGCTGCAAAGGGACCAATGCAATATGTTTACACAGCAGGTAAGGCTGTTTTAAATATGGTTGCAGTTCCAATCATAGTTGTTTTGGGGCTCTATCTTTCACAGGCAATTTTGACTGCTTTGGATTCCATGACATCAATAACAAGTGGAAATATTGTTGCAATGTATGGTGACAAGGTTTCATTATTGAGGCAGGTTGACACGTCCAAAACGGCAACGGGAATAGAAGAGTCTAATACTAAGAATAAGACATACATATATTATGATATTTTTGGTTTTGGTGGAGCAATTGCATATGGATCAAATGCTGATGCAACTTGGTTATATGCTGATGCAAAAGAGATTGCATTAATCGGTTCAAGTAATCAAACATTTTCTGGTTCACTGTTTAAGGTGGCGGCTTATAATGCCAATCGTGTCAGAATTGGTACGCCTATGTCTGCAATGTCAGGTTTTGGCGAAGACGAGCTTTTTGCTAATGCAGCGGCTGCAAATGATGCTGAATTGGGTGCAGATATGATTGATACAGCATTTGCTTGTAACTTGCATTTAAATTATACTATGGATCTGAAATATATAACTGATTCTAGTGATTCAAATGGGGTTTGGACTAGTTTTAAATATTTTACGAATTTCCTAACTCAAAATGCCAGTGCCTTTTCAAAATTTAATGTTGGATTAATTTGGTATTACTATGACTTGTGGAGTTTCAACTTCATTGTTGGTTTTGCTGGTTGTATAGTATGCGCAACATTGTTTATTAACATCATAATGGGGCTTATTGCAAGACTGTTTATGTGTATTGGTTTGTTCCTTGTTGCACCACCATTGTTTGGTCTTGCTCCACTTGATGGTGGAAAGGCTGGAAGCAGTTGGCGAGAAAACTTCATGAAGCAGGTTTTGATGGCCTATGGAGCCGTCGTCGGCATGAATATATTCTTCCTAATATTGCCGTACATGAATGAAATAGATTTCTTTAATATTGCAATTGCAGATTACTTTGCTCAATCGTTGGTCATCATTGTTGGTTTGGTTACTATCAAAGCCTTCATCGCAACGTTATCTGGACTTATTGGTGGTGCAGACGCGAATGAAACGGGAAAAGGAATTGCCGAAGAGGTCGGTGCTGTTGCAGGAACCGCAACAAAGATGACAGTTGGTGCTGCAAAGGGAGTGATTAAAGCACCAGTAAATATGTATCGTGGGGCAAAAGCCATTGGGAATAGGATTGAAGAACGCAAACAAGCGAAACAGGAAAAACGAGCACAAGAAGGACTTGCTGATATTCAAAGTTATCAAAGACAAAGAGACGCTCTTACTGCTCTCAATGGGCGTGATGCAAGATCCATAAACAAGAATGATTTTGTTGCAGACTTTATTGCTTCAGGTGGTTCAAAGAAAGAAGCTAATGAATTATGGAAAACTGTGAAAGATGAAAGAGATAGTGCTATTGCTGGTGGAAGAACAATGAGTGGTTCAAACATGAGGTCGGCATTTGGAAGATCAAATACTCATTTTGGAACCATGGATGCACAATATAGAGGACTCGCTGGTGGTAGGAGATTGGCTGCTGATAATAGAGCTCTTGAAAGACGTAGAGCAACTGCGGCAACTTTGAGAACTGATGCTCATACAAGATATGAAAGAAATAGAACTGGATTAGAAGGTATGAAAGACCTTGTTCTTACTCCATTCTCTAATGTTAATGATGTTATGGGTGAAAGTAAACTCTATAGTACATTTAAGGAAAAATCGTTCTGGAAGAAGCCAGATTATCAAAAAGAAACCGCAGAAAATACAAAGAAAACTTACGAAGAAATTCATGCCGGCAGAGGAGATATGCGTCAAGGATTTGATACTCTCCACGGTGATGTCCAAGGAGGATTTAGAGGTGCACATAGAGATGCTGGAAGAATCATTGCAGGTCAAGGTGGAATTCGATCTGAAATTGCTTCCGGAAATGCTCATTTGCAAAATATTGAAGATGAAACACGAAAGATTCAAAGAAATACAAGACATATTTCCAAAGAAACTGATGGTTTGAAGGCAAGAACGGTCAAGGCGGCTAAAAAACAAAGAGAAGCAGTTGAAGAGAATAAGAAAGCAAGAAAAGAACTTGAAGAAATCAACAAAACTATTAAGAATATAGATGGAAAGATTCCTCCACCATAGGTGAAATTATGGAATTGCTAAAAAATGGTTTTGAAGTTTTAGGCTTGGTGTTTATGAATAATGATTTCTTTAAGTCTTTCGCAGAAAAAGTTAATTCCAAAAAAGATTACGCCAAAGAGATTGCCGAAAATACTAAGAAAACCTTGGAAGAGTTGAAAAGATGAAAAATATGCTAGGTTCTGGCCTAGCATATTTTGTTTGTTTAAGTAAAATAATTTGATTGTCTTTATAGACAAAAATTTGAAAAAGCTCTTCTTTTGAACAAAAAAAACTGGCAACCGCCAGTTGTGTAGTGATTTTAATGTTTGGTGGTGATAGGTGGGATCGAACCACCGACCTTACGGGTATGAACCGTACGCTCTAGCCAGCTGAGCTATATCACCATATCTTTGTTGTTAAAACACGCTTATTATACACAACCATACTTTTTTTGTCAATTAAAAACATAAAAAATTTTGGGTTGATGGTTAATTAGTTGCCTTTAAAAGTGAAAAAGTTATATAATTTATCCATAAAGGAGAAAATTTTATGATTGAAGAACAGATTAAAAAAGCAAATATTGAAGCTATGAAAAATAAGGATACTGTGGCAAGAGCATTCTATAGTGTTCTTATGAACAAAATCTTGCTTGAAAAGATTGCAAAAGGAGACAGAGAAAAGCCACTTGCAGATGCTGACGTTTCAAACATCATTCAAAAAGTTATTAAAGAACTTAATGAAGAAAAAGAAAACTATGCTAAAGTTGGCAACACACAAGAAGCGCAGTCAATTGAAAGACAAATTGAAATTGCTTCAGGATATTTGCCAAAAATGTTGACAAAAGAAGAAATTAAAGAAATTATCTTGAAACTTGACGACAAGACTATTCCAACAGTTATGAAACATTTTAAGGCAAACTATAATGGAAAGGTTGATATGCGTCTTGTTCAAGAAGTTTTAAAGGAACTTGCATGAAAGTATTTGCGATAAGTGATTTGCACCTTTCAATTAACAATCCAAAACCAATGGATATTTTTGGGCCAACTTGGGAAGGATATCTGGACAAGATATTTTCAGATTGGAGATCAAAAGTTGGTGAAGAGGATTTGGTTTTGCTTGCCGGTGACTTTTCTTGGGCGATGAAGTTGGAAGAGACAAAACCAGATTTTGAACTGTTAAAAAATTTGCCTGGTAAGAAGATTATCATTCGAGGCAATCATGATTATTGGTGGAAAAGCATTTCTGCGGTTAGAAATTGTTTGCCTGATAATTTTTATGCAATTCAGAATGATGCCCTAAAGTTTGGGAAGTATATCATTTGTGGAACTAGACTTTGGAACATTCCAGATGTGAACAAACCCTTGAGTGCAGAAGATGAGAAAATTTATAACAGAGAATTAATACGTTTGGAAATGACTTTGCAAAATGCTCAGAAATTGAAAACTTCTGATGAAGACAAAATCATTTGTATGTTGCACTATCCACCTTATACATACAAAGAAGAAGATAATGCGGTGACTGAACTGATTGAAAAATATGGGGTGAGCAAAGTGGTTTATGGACACATTCATGCTGTTTGCAAGCAAAACTTGGTTTTAAATAAAAACGGCGTTGAATATTTTTTGACATCTTGTGACATCGTTGGAAATAAGTTGATTGAGATTGAATAAACAACAAAAAATAGATACGAACATATGGTATTGTGAAATTTTATTGACATTTGGGGTAATAATATTGTAAAATGAAACGACTTGGAGAGCATACATGAAAAAATTTAGTAAAATATTGTGCTGTGTTTTGGGACTAGGCTTTTTGCTTGGTGGTTGTGCCACTGTTGGAAGCATCAAAAACAGCAGTGAAGAATTGATTTATAATGGTAATTCCGCAGTTATGGTTGACGGATATCTTTATTATGGGAATGCTTTTTCTGACATAAGTGCTTTTTCATCGGATAGTGACTATAAAAAAGCTGCAAAAATAGGTTACCTTGCAAGACTTAACACAAATATTGACCTTGAAGCTAAAAGCAAAAACTTTTCTCCAAAAAATGTTGAAAAGGTTGCCAGTGAAGTGACAGGATACACAGATGATTTTATGTTTGTGCTTGGAAACTATATCTATTATGCAACTCCTAACCGTCAAAAAGCTTTAGACTCAGATGGAAATGCAAGCAATTATTATAATTATACGACTTTATACAGAAGTAAGTTGAATGGTGACGGAAAATCAAAAATCTACACAACAAATGGTGAAGTTACTCAAATTGAAGTATTGAAATATAATGGCAATTATTACATCGTAATGCTTGCTGGAACAGATTTAATCAAAATTCAAATTGGAAACAGAGTTTCTGCAAGTGTTGTTGCTGAAGATGTTACAAGTGTTGCAATTCCAAAAACATATCAAAAAGATAAAGTTGGCAGCAGTTTAGATTGGAATGGTTACATTTTTTACACAACCACAAGAACTGATGAAGACAACTCTGACATTTCAGGAACTGATGTTCAAAGAGTTTTAGTTACTGGTGGTGATTCTGAAGTAGTTTTCCACGAACAAGGAACGACCGTTACATTTATTGGTAGAGAAAAAGATGTTTTGTTTTACACAATGACAGGACATGAAACAGAAATATTCATATCTGATGTCACTGGTGACAATTCTAAAAATGCTTTTAGAAACAACAGACAAACATTCTTTTCTGCATCTTCAATTTCAGATATTACATTGGTTTCAACTGGCACTGTTGACTATGGTTATGTTTTCTTGAATTCATCAGGTGCTTTGATGTTTAAGGATATTAGAAACAACAGATCTGGGGCTATCACTTTGCAAAGTGATGGAGAGTCAATTTCAAGTTATAAGATCTTGTTCGTTTCTGGAAGAACAGTTTATTTGTCAACAACAACTTCAATATACAAGGCAGACATTTCTTCAGTGTTTAATGGTGGAAGCACAACAATTGCTTGTGATACGATAGTTACTATGACAGCAATTTATGACGGAAATTTGTATGCTTATGATGGAACTTACATCTATTTCTATGCACAACTTGAAGAATTGGAAGAAGATGAAAAAGATCCTGATGAATCAGAAGAAGATGAGGAAGAAGAAACTGATGAAAATTATTACCTTTACAGAACAAAGGTAAATAAGAATTCAGAAGCAGATGCCGCAAATCCTTATGAATTGTTGGGGAAAACTCAAATTGAATCAAGACATACAAAATAAGACTGAATGTTTCAGTCTTTTTTTGTTTTGCAGATGTCTATAATAGTTCCCCAAATTTTTTGTTTGTCTACTATGTAGAAAAATTTGGAGTTCTTTGTTTTTCCAATTATTGCCTTCGCCAAGGGTGAAATGGAAGAAACTTCTCCCTTGCTATGGTCGGCATCAGATTTATATTCGACTTTTGTTGTTCTTCTTGAGTTTTGGTCGTGATTTCCAAGCCAAGTTGGTGAATAAATGGGGACCGCTTGTTTAATAGTGATTTCAATAGGCTCATTATCTTCATCAAATAATAATTTACATCGGTCACCTATTTCTACAATGCACAGATTAATTTTGATGTCATTTGTTGACGAACTTTCTTTAAAAGAATTGCTTGTGTTGTTTTGTTTTTGACTTATCAGTTTCAATTTTTCATAATATTCGTCGTAAGTCATATTGAATTTTTTTAATCGCTCATTGACTAGGTTTATGTATTTTTGATATTGATTGTTTTCGGCACTATAATCTCGTTTGATCGTTGATATGTTTTTAATGATGATATATGAAATTTCAAGAGCCTCTAAATGTTTTCAAACCATATCAATAGAGTCAACTGGGAAACCAACTTTAATGTTGTGATTTTTAAAATATGGTTTATAGCGAAAGATGTACGAAAGAATCAATGCATTGTAGTTATATGCATTAAAAAAGGCACCTTCTTGGTATATTTTTAAATGATTTAATTGAGTATCCATTTATCACATTATACCGCGGGGGGGGAGTTGTCAACTGCAATATTTGATAAATAAAGATTTTTCTATGAAAAAACATCAATTTTAACTTTTATCTTTTTTTAATGTTCATTTTCTTTGAATTTCCATTACTTTTTTTGAAAATTTGATGATTTCGACAACTTTGTATTTTTGACGACATAATTGTCAATTATTTTATTTATGTGTGGCATTTTTTTGTGTTATCTTTATTTTGTTTTGAAAAGAACAGAGAGAAATTTAATAAAAATAAAGGAGATTGTTATGGAAACAATAAAGGAAAACAAAACACCAAAAATTTACATTGCAGACAACACGGAAGATAATTCAATAGTTGACTACTTTAAGAGGAGTGAAAATTTTGAGTTTGTTGGGGCAAGTAGTGATGGAGCAAAAGTGGTCGACGATGTTTTGAGTCTAAAGCCAGATGTGCTTGTTTTGGAAGTTATGCTTTCAAACTTGGACGGGTTTGCCGTTTTGGACAAAATCAAAGTTTTGAAAGATAAGATGCCTAAAGTGTTTTTTGTTTCAAACCTTTCTCACAGTGGATTTGTGACAAAAGCTATTCAATCGGGGGCAAGTTATTTCATGATTAAACCTGTCACACCAGAAAATCTGGAGAGCAGAATCAACGAAGTTTTGAACAATGGTCGTTCTCAAAGTGAGAATAAACAATTGGACGAGAAGATTTCGAACATTTTCATAAGCATAGGCATACCAGCACATATTAAGGGATACCAATTTCTTAGAGAGGCGGTTAAACTTGCAGTTGAAGAGCCGGAAATCATTGGTTCAATAACAAAAAAACTCTATCCAACCATCGCTGAAAGATTTGAAACAAGTTCAAGCAAGGTTGAAAGAGGAATGCGTCATGCAATTGAAGTTGCTTGGAATAGGGGCAAAATTGAAAATATTAACAATATTTTTGGTTTAAAGATATATAATAGAAATGAGAAACCAACAAATGGAGAACTCATTGCTTTGATTGCTGACAAAATGATTATGGACGGCTGAAATTGCACCTTTTTAGTCAATTTTGCACTAAATTTGTCAAAAAATTTTGCTTTGGGTATTGAATTAAGATTTTTGTTGTGTTATAATGTGACTAACTTAGGAGGTTATTATGTCTAGAACGCTCTCAAAAATTTTAATTATTTGTGCGATGGTCGTTTTATTCCCACTTATGATTGTCGGAACAGCATTCGCTGCTTATTATTCAATTGATGCCGCAGTTGCTGTTGCAGTTTATACAGACAAAACTTCTGCTTCAAATGAAGCTTATGCTCAGGTTATTTATGAGAATAAAGCACAATCCGAATTTGAAATCACTAATAGCCACTTGCAAAACATTGATCTTAAGGCTGTTTCAAATGGTTATGATTTTAAAGGTTGGTTTGTTGGTGATGTTGAAGCATACACAATTGCAAGCTCTTCCGGAGATGTTGCATTCATGTCAACTGATCCAGAAATCAATGTCAAAATGACAGATTACGAAAAACTTTTGGCTGTTTTTGAAATTAAAGATTACAGTGTAAGATACAGTTACAAAGCTCAGCCAACTGATGGAAGCACAGTTAACACAACTCCTGAAACCGATGATGGTGATGCAACATTAAGAACTTATTATTTTGGCGACATTCTTCCTACATTGACTTATGAAGGTGGAGAATATAGATTCTTGGGTTGGCAAATTGTTGGAGATGAAACAGAAACAATCTATACAACAGCAAGTTTTAACTTCAATGAAGACATCACTTTGACAGCAGTTTGGCAAGAACAAAACAAAATCACTGTGACATATCATGGTTTGACTGAAGATGTTGTTCTTAAAACTGCAGAAATCTATGAAAATCAACATTATGAACTTGACGACGTAATTACAGTTATGGAAGCAAATTCTGACAAAGTTTCTGTAGTTGATGGATATAACTATTCATGGCAAGATAGCAATGGAAACATCATCACAGAAATCAGTGGTCAAACAACAAATCTTGATGTTTATTTGAGAGAAGATGTAATCTCTTACACAATCAATGTTAATACAAATGGAGCAAAATTCAACGGACAAGAAAATCTCTCAGAGAGTTTCACCGTTCGTGATATCACTGCACTCAGCACCTGGACAGATGAAGAAAAATGGTTAACAGATTATTCATTCCATAAAGTTACAGGACTTAAATTTGGTGAAGAAACTTATGATCTTTCTTCTGAAGATGCGATAACAAACCTTACAAATGCAATTGTCGCAGAAAACCCAAGAGGATCTGAAGAAGATATCAATGTTGAAGCAATCATCACAAAATACTTTACAACATTCATAGTAAGTGATGCAATCACATGCAAGACAAATATTGACAGCATTGAAGAAGATGTTTACAAATATGACGATTTACCTTCTGCCGGTGTAGGTGGCACACCTTGGAAAGTCGTTATTAAAGAAGGCGATTCTTCAATTACAATTGGAAAACTTTTGAACTTGACAACTGATAGTGGAGTTTCAAAAATCTATGCGTATGATGAAGAAACCGATGATGGCATTGAAGTTTCTCTTAAGAGTGTTATCATAAATGTAAATGGCGAAAACCAAACATATATAGTTACTATTGACATGACATTGAATGATTTGATTGAAGATATTTTGGAACGCAATCCTGAAATTGAATTGGGAGACACATTCACAATCACATCTTTGAAAGCATTGTTTTCATAAAATTTAAAAATTTATAAAATTTTATTGAAAATAAGTTGACACCGCTTCTCTAAGTATGATAAACTTAGAGAGCGTTTGGGAGTTTAGCTCAGCTGGGAGAGCATCTGCCTTACAAGCAGAGGGTCATAGGTTCGAGCCCTATAACTCCCACCAATAGAATTGGATGTAGCAATTGCTATATCCTTTTTTATTTTTCTGTTAAATAAAAATTGTAGCGTAGTTTGATGATTGTTGTTGGTGTTTGTGTTTTAGAAGTTATGTCGTAAAACGATGTCAATCTATTTTGATAAAAGAAGTTTTGTGATATAATTTATTTAAGGGGAGAAAAATGACTCTAAAAATTCAAGGTGAAAGTGAAGATTATAGGTATGTTACAAAAGATGAATCAAGAGATTTTCACAAGCAAAGAAGAGCATTCGTAATATATCAGGGCAAGGTTCTTTTTATTGAAAAAGGTAGTGATATGTCACATTGGGAATTTTGTCAGAAAAATTTTCCAGCGATGACAAGAGAAGAGTTCAACCAAATTATTAGGGGATATTACTTAGACGGAAATTTGGTTTTTTATAAAGATAATTTTTGTTATGATGATAAAGTAATTGAAGTTGCTCTAGAACATATTCCTGAGATAAAAAAGAAGCTAGGACTCTGCAGCGTAAAAATAAATTTTGGACTTGTAATTGGGAAACCTGGCGAAAATTGGCCGATAGATTTATATTATGGACAATCTTTGGCAAGCGGGGAGATTGTCAAAACTAATGTGGAGAAACAACAAAAATTTGAGCATTGATTGCCATAGAAAATGTCGAATTTTGTTTGATTTTAGTGTATGGTTGTGATATATTTATCTTTGTAGTTTTGAGGAGAAAAATGAAGAAATCTGTCATAACCATCACGTCTATTGTGATTGCAGTTGCTGTTGCATTGATAATATTTTTTACAATACCAAAAACTGGTGCAACAAATTTAGTTATCAATATTAATGATATCAGTTTAAAATTAGATGAAAAAAGCAAAGTCAATTACTCTTCTTCTATCAGTGATGCCATCATCACAATGGTTGTTGAAGATGACGATATTGCACAGTTGACTATCAGTTCGGATGGGTTCTATATCACTGGGAATAAAGTCGGAAACACATATTTGACGCTTACTGGCAGGTATGGAAATCAAGTAATTGAAAAGGTTGCGAAAGTTTCTGTTTCAAAAACATCATCAAGTTCTGATGAAAACAATTCTTCAGACGATGAAAACAATAAACCAACCGGCGATGAGAATAACAAAGAAGACGAAAATGAATTGATAATCAGCTTCAGCAATTTGAACAGGTGCGAGATTGAAGAAAATAACATATTTTTGAGCGAAAACAAATTGGCAATATTTTCAGTTGATGCGAATGTCAATATTGAAAGCGGGACGAATATCTATTCAAATAGTGAGGATTTGACCATCAACTATTTGCAGGATATTGGAGATAATACTTACAGCATAAAAGCCATAAGTGCTGGAGAATATGACCTTTGCATAGAGATTAACGGAATTGAAAGTTGGTTCAATGTTGTTGTTTCAGAATAATCGGTAAAAGTGAAGAGTGACCAATTTTTGGTCATTTTTTTGAAGAGAAAGGTGGAAGGGAGTGAAC